>JBBIJJ010000398.1:0-3685 GCA_037446035.1 Burkholderiales bacterium | reverse complement strand
CGGGCCTGCGCCCGCTGTTCGATCCGGGCAAAGCCGGCTCGACCGCCGCGATCTCGCGCGAGCACGCGGTGCTGACCGAGTTCGGCAACCTGATCTCGATCGTCGGCGGCAAGTGGACGACGTATCGCAAGATGGCGGTCGACGCGCTCGCCGCGGCACGGCGCGCCGGGCTGCTCGATGCGCGCTCCGCGCACACCGAGGAGCTGGCGCTCGTCGTCGACCGCGTGCTCGTCGATGCCGCGCGCCGCGCCGCGCCGGATGCCGGCTACGCCGCGCACTGCCGACGGTTTACACAGGCGCGCACGGCCGAGGACATCGTCGCCCGGCGCGCACGGCTCGCATACCTGGACGGCGCGCGCGCGGCGCGGATTCGGATCGCGCTCTGAGCGTCGCGCCGCGCATGAGTGAAAAAAGAGGCCGCACAGGGCGGCCTCTTTGTTGCACCGAGCTCTTGCGAGCGTCGATTAGAAGGAGTGGAACAGGCCGACCGTGGTCTGCTTCTGGCCACCGAAGGTCGCGGTCTTCAGCGAGCCGTCGTCCTTCACGTCGCTGTACGCCGCATAGAAGGTCGTACGGCGCGACAGCGAGTACTCGTAGCCGAGCGCCCAGACCTTGCGATCGCCTTCGGGCGTCGAGCCAAACGAATCGACGTCACGCTTCTGGTAAGAGCCGAACACGCGATGCGGGCCGAACGGTGCCGACGCACCGATCGCCCATGCCTTGGCGTCGGAGCCGAGAGCCTGGTTCGCCGTGGTCGCCAGCGCCCACTGGTCGTCTTCCTTCGCGTATGCGGCGGACAGTTTGACGACTTTCAGATCGTACGAAGCGCCGACCTGCAGATGCTTCGTGGTCGGGTCGCCGGTCACTTGGCCGAGCTTAATGCGGTTGTACGTCACCACGGCGTACAACGGGCCCGCGCTGAAGTTCGCGTACATGAACTGGCCGTTGTTGTTAGCCGAGCTGCCGCCCGCACTTTCGGCGCCTGCCGCGCGGAAAGTATGACCGATACCGGCGCTGAATCCGCCCATCGTCGGCGTCACGTAGGCGATCGCGTTGTCGACGCGCAGCGCATTGGCGCCTGACATCGTCGCGTTGAAGCCTGCGAGGCCGTAGCCGGTGCGGAACGGGTCGAGCGTACCAAACTTGTCGAAAGCGCCCGTGCCGGACGAGAACGCCGCGAGGCGACCCGCGACGACCGTACCGAAGTTGCCAGCCAAACCCCCGTAAGCCTGACGGCCAAAGAGCCGGCCACCCTGCCCGAGCGTACCTTCGTCAACGCTGTACCCACCTTCGAGCTGGAAAATGGCGCGCAGGCCACCGCCGAGATCCTCACTGCCGCGCATACCCCAACGAGGCCCCGCCAGACCGCCGCTGTTGACGCCGGTCGTGGCAGCCGTGTCCGACACCGTTCCCGCTTTCGGGTCGGTGCGCTGCACGTTCACGTCGACGACGCCGTACAGCGTCACCGACGATTGCGCGCTGGCAGCCCCGGCGAAAGCGCCGAGGACCGCAAGTGCGATGAGCGACTTTTTCATATGTATCTCCACATGTGTTGATAGATCAGCCGACGGCGATGCGCAGCAATGTTCTTGACCGCTTTCCGCTCGCCAACCGCGACTGGCAACTCCCACCGGAAGTCCGCCACGATTTTTTCAAAGAACCCATGACAGGGCAAAGAAGTGGCGCCGAATCGGCTGCCCGATGTGCGTGAGTTGTGGGGTTTGTGCAACATCGTGATCGATGGCGATTCCGCGCTGGGATCGCACCTCGAAAAAACAAGGGGCGCCTGCGGCGCCCCTTGATCCAACGCAAATGGGTTGCTCAGAACGTATGCCGCATGCCGAGCTGCAGCGACTTGCTGTCCTCGCCCGGCGCGGTGGTCCAACCGCCCGTGCAGCACGCGGCACCCAGCGCGATGCGCGCCTGGTCCTTGTTGTTGGCGACCGCATAGGCACCGTACAGTTGCGTGCGCTTGGACAGGTTGTACATGTACGCGAGCCCGATCTGGTCGACCTTCGCGTCCGCCGTCGCCCAGAGGCTGCGCGCCGAGTCCTTCGACTGGTTCAATGCGGCCATCAACGTGCCGTTGCCGACGGTCCAGTTCAGCCCGAGGTGGTACACGTCCAGATCGGTCGGGCCGATCAGGCCGCGCAGGGCATCGACGTCGAAGCGGTTGATGAGCAATCCACCCAGGATGGTGTTGATCGCCGCGAGGTTACCGCCCGTGCTGATCACGATGTTCTGCACGTCGACCGGGGACAGCACCGGGTTCTCGTTCTTCGCTTTCAGATACGTCGCGAAGAGCTTGGCGCCGCCGAGCGTCGCGGTTGCGCCGACGCTGTACGTCTCGAGCCCCTTGCGGCTGTCGGTCGGTGCGGCGAAGGTCACCGTATTGTTGCGGTTGTAGCCGATGCCGACGCCGAAGGCCGGCGCGTTGTACTGCACGTTCACGCCGTAGAAATCGTCACCGCGGCCGACGCTCGTGCGCTCGCTGCGGTTGCCTTCGGAGCCGCCGAAGCCGTACATCAGCGACAGGGTGAAGCCGCGCAGTTCGGCGCGGTACTGCAGCGCGTTGTTGGCGCGGATGTTGATCGTCGCGATCTGGCCCGGGTTGCCGGCGAACGAATCGGCGAACGCGTTGTACTTGATGAGCACTTCGTAGTTCGGCGTGTACTGGCGGCCGCCCAGAATCGCGCCGTACGGCGTCACCAATCCGACGAACGCCTGGCGATCGAACAGCGCGTTGACGCTGTTGACCGTGCTGACCGCCGTGAGCAATGCGCTGTTGACCGCGCTCATGCCGCCGACCACGGCGGGCGGAACCAAAGGAGACGTGCCGACGACGCCGGGACAGAGTCCGGTGGCGGGGCAGAAGAAGATCGCGCCGCGGTTGCTCATCGTCCCGTTGTCGACCTCGAACCGGCTCTCCAGCGTAAACAGCGCGCGATAGCCGCCGCCCAGATCTTCGCTGCCGCGAATGCCCCAGCGCGATCCGGTCGAAATCCCGCTCGTCAGCCGGGTCACCGAAGCGTCGCCGTTGTCGACGCGCTCGATGCCGACGTCGACGATGCCGTACAGTTGGACGCCGCTCTGAGTCGGGCTGCCTTGCGCGTAAGCGAGCGGGAATGCGAGCGCGAGTGCCATACCGAGCGCCGATTTGCGCATCATCGTGAGTCTCCTAGCGTGGTTTGTCTGTCGATTTGCGGCGAAGGATAGCCGCGCGCGCGTCACTGTGAGGCGGCGGCATCCACGTACAGCGCGATTGCCCGCGATTGTTGTAGTGTTTCCGCAACAGGACCGAACACGGAGTTGAGCATGAGAACCCCAGTCTCGACCGTGGATGCATTGCTTGGCGTCGCCGACCGGGCGCTGCGCACGCTCGGCGCCGAGCCGGTCGCGGCGCGACCGTATCCGGCGGAGCAACCGTGGGATGAGTTATCCGACGAGGAGCGACGCGAAGCGGCGGCGCTGATGCGGGTGAATCATGTGGGCGAGGTGTGTGCGCAGGCGCTGTACGAGGCGCAGGCGCTCGGTGCGCGCGATCCGCAACTGCGCGCGGCGTTCCTGGCCGCCGCTCGCGACGAGCTCGATCACCTGGCGTGGACGCAGCGGCGCATCGGCGAGCTCGGCGGGCGCACGAGTCTGCTCAATCCGCTGTGGTATGCGGGCGCGTTCGGCATCGGCC
>JBBIJJ010000397.1:0-5702 GCA_037446035.1 Burkholderiales bacterium | reverse complement strand
TTGCCGCGCGCGGGCCAGAGCTGCACCAGCACCGCAGCCGCTGCGGCGGCGAGGATCGTCCAGGTGACGGCAAGCTGCGCCGACCTATTCATGACGCTACTTCAGCGGCCTGCGCCAGCGCCGCGCGCACCTGCGGCACCGCTAGTCGTCCGGCGCGTTCGCCCGCCGCGAGGATTGCCGGGTTGCTTTCCATGCGCATGTCCTCGAGCGGGGGCAACTGCGGTCGGATCGTCACGTCGGCGTGATCCAGTTCTTCGTGCAGCACGCGGCTGGCGGCGATGTAGAAGGCTTGTACGGCGACATCGAAGCCGTTGGCCGGCGTCGCTTCTTCGGGCAGAAAGTTCACGCTGACCGCAACCACCGTGGCGGCGCCGAGCGCACGCGCCGCGCGCACCGGCACCGGCGCGACGACGCTGCCGTCGACGTAGTCGCGTCCGTCGATGCGCGTGGGCCGCACTAGCCCCGGCGCGCTGGCCGATGCCATTACCGCGAGGCCGGGTTCGCCCGCGTCGATGAGCTTCACCTCGCCCGTGTGCAGGGCGGTCGCCACGGCGGCGAAGCGCGTCGCGAACTGCTCGATGCTCCGTTCGCCGGTGCGGCGGTTGACGAACTCGCGCATCGGTTCGAGGCTGTAGAAGCCGTACTTCGAAGGCCGGAACCGCTCGAGGTCGTCCCAGCGCAGCGCAAGCGCAGTGCGTTCGAGCGCCGCGGCGTCGGGCTGCGCGCAGTACAACGCGCCGACCAGGCTGCCGGAACTGGAGCCGACGACCAGATCCGGGTGCAGCCCTGCTGCGGCGAACGCCTTGATGACGCCGACGTGCGCGAACGCGCGAATGCAGCCGCCGCTCAACGCGAGCGCGAACCGATGGCGCGGCGGGCCTCGAACGATGTCAGGCGCCGCGTTCGCGAGCGGCGCGGCGGCCACGGCCCGCCGCTCGCGTGCGGCGAGCGCAAGGGCGGTCAGCTTGGCAAAGAAGGTTCGGCGCGTCGTGCGCGCAGCTTGGATCATCGTTGGCTCCGTCCGATACGGACGCGGGCGAACGCCCGCGCGCCGGCCCGCGGGCCGGTCCGATCAGACGGAAGGTTTCGGCGGCGCCGTGTCCGGCGCGAGAGCGAGCGAGGTGGGCGGTGTTGCGGCCCAAGCCGCGATGTCGGCGCGCGTCGCCGGCGCGGCGGGCAGCGCGTGGCGCGCAACGAGCGCCGGCAGCGGGCAGCTGGCGGCGCCCGCGAGGCAGATCCCGTCCGTGTCCCGGCCGCAGTCGCAGTCCGCGTCGTGCGCACATTGCGCGCACGGCGCGTCGCCGTCGGCGACGACCGGCATCGAACCGAGGCCGAACCCGAAAACGAGGGCCAGGATCAGCAGAATGCGCGCCGTTCGCATCGTCAGGGGGTCGAGCGCCGTGACCGCCGGCGCTGCTGCCGGATGGGTCAACGCGTCTGCGGCGCGGCGGTCGATCGAGACAGATAGGACAATCGGTGTGCCGGCGAGTTCACCGCGCGCCTGCGGCCGACCGCCTGTGCGCGATCGGCGTAGGGGTCGTCCAATTTACTGCCGCGGGCGGTTGGGGACCGTCTCCGACCTTGTCCTGACGCTGAACGCCCGGTCCACTGGCAGCACCACGATCAGCCCGTCGCCCGGTTCGCCGGTGTAGGCGGCGTCGGTGATCGCATCGACGATCGCGTCGACCCGGTCCGCTGCGGTGTAGATCTCGACGCGGACGCCTTCGCTCATCCCGTCGCGCGCGAAGAAGTTGCGGTAGTCGCCGTACCCCTTCGACTTCGTCACCGTGATGCCCTGCACGCCGGCCTGCTGCAGCTTCGTCTCGACCGCTTCGAGTGCGTCGCTTCGCACCATCGCGATGATCGCTTTGATTTCCATGGCCTGTGCTCCCGACGTATTGCTGATCCGCGGCCCGCCGCAGCCGCTCTACCTCGTCCTCAGCCGCAGCGCATTGCCGACGACGCTGACCGAAGACAGGCTCATGGCGAGCGCGGCGACGAGCGGCGACAGCAGCAGGCCGAAGAACGGATAAAGCACGCCGGCGGCGATTGGCACGCCGAGCGCGTTGTAGACGAGCGCGAACACGAGGTTCTGCCGCATGTTGCGTACCGTCTGCCGCGACAGCTCGCGTGCGCGCGCGATGCCGGTCAGATCGCCCTTGATCAGCGTCACGTGGCCGGCGTTCATCGCGACGTCGGTACCGGTGCCCATCGCGATGCCGACGTCGGCGGCGGCCAGCGCCGGCGCGTCGTTGATGCCGTCGCCTGCCATTGCGACCTTGCGGCCTTCGGCCTTCAGGCGCGCGACCAGTTCGACCTTGTCCTGCGGCTTGACCTCGCCGAAAACCTGGTCGATGCCGAGCCTGGCCGCGACCGCGCGCGCGGTGGTCCAGCCGTCGCCGGTGGCCATCACGACGCGCACACCGTCGGCGCGCAGCGCCTGCAGTGCGGTCGGCGTCGTCGTCTTGATCGGGTCGGACACGGCGAGCAGTCCGGCGACGCGGCCGTCGACGGCGACGAACATCACGCTGGCACCCTGCGCGCGCAGCGCTTCGGCCTCGCGTTCGAGCGGCCGCCAATCCACGCCTTCGTCACGCATCAGCGCCGTGTTGCCGATCGCGATGCGACGGCCGCCGACCGCGCCGCGCACGCCGATGCCGCCGGCGGTCGCGAAAGACTCCGGCGCGTCGAGCGCCAGCCCGCGGCGGCGCGCCTCGGCGACGATCGCTTCGGCGAGCGGGTGCTCTGCGCCCTGGTCGAGGCTGGCGGCGAGCCGCAGCACTTCGTCCTCGGTCCAGCCGGCGGCGGCGACCGCACGTTCGAACGCCGGCTTGCCTTCGGTCAGCGTGCCGGTCTTGTCGACGACCAGCGTGTCGATCCTGCGCATCGCCTCGATCGCCGCCGCGTCGCGGAACAGCACGCCTTGCGTCGCACCGCGGCCGGTGGCGACCATGATCGACATCGGCGTGGCGAGCCCGAGCGCGCAAGGGCAGGCGATGATCAGCACCGCGAGCGCGTTGATCGTCGCGTACACCCAGCTCGGCTGCGGGCCGAAATTGCCCCAGACCAGGAACGTGACGAGCGCGATGCCGACGACCGCGAGCACGAAGCGGCCGGCGACCACGTCCGCGAGCCGCTGCATCGGCGCGCGCGAGCGCGCCGCCTCCGTGACCATCTGCACGATCTGCGCCAGCATCGTCGCCGAACCGACCTTCTCGGCGCGCATCACGAGCGCGCCCGTGGTGTTGATCGTCGCGCCGATCACCTTGTCGCCGGCGCGCTTGTGCACGGGGATCGGCTCTCCGGTCAGCATCGATTCGTCGACGCTGCTTTCGCCTTCGAGCACGACGCCGTCGACCGGCACCTTTTCTCCGGGGCGTACGCGCAGGCGGTCGCCGACGTGCACGTGCGCGAGCGGAATGTCCTCCTCGGTGCCGTCGTCGCGCAGCCGGCGCGCGGTCTTCGGCGCGAGCCCCAGCAGCGCCTTGATCGCCGCCGAGGTCTTGGCGCGCGCGCGCAGTTCGAGCACCTGACCGAGCAGCGTCAGCGACACGATCACCGCCGCCGCCTCGAAATACACGCCGACGCGGCCGTGCACGACGAAGCTCGCCGGGAAAAGCTGCGGCGCGATCGTGGCCGCCGTGCTGTAGACGAACGCCGCCGCCACGCCGAGCCCGATCAGCGTCCACATGTTCGGGCTGCGGTTGCGAACCGACTGTGCGCCGCGGACGAAAAACGGCCAGCCGGCCCACAGGATCACCGGCGCTGACAGCGCCAACTCGATCCACGACAGCGCGGCCGGCGACAGCGGGGTGATCCGGTGCCCGAGCATCGCCAGCGGCACGACGATCGCCGTCAGCGGCAGCGTCCACCAGAAGCGTCGCGAGAAGTCGACCAGCTCCGGGCTTTCCTTTTCTTCGAGCGAAGGCAGCAGCGGCTCCAGCGCCATGCCGCAGAGCGAGCAGTGGCCCGGCATCGGCTGGCGCACCTCAGGGTGCATCGGACACGTATAGGTCACCGCGTCGGACTGCGGCGCGGCACCGCCTGCGGGCGGCGCGGCTGCCGCGTCGATGCGCGCGGAAGCGGCATGCCCGGCGGCGGCGTGATGCGCGTGCGCGTGCCCGGTGGTCCGGTGTCTCGCCTGCGGCGCCGACCCGACGAAATGCTGCGGATCGTCCTTGAACTTCGCCAGGCAATGGGTCGAGCAGAACCAGTATGTCGTGCCTTGAAAGTCCGCGCTGCCGGCGGCGGTCCCCGGCTCGACCGTCATGCCGCAAACGGGATCCGTTTCCATTCCGCTTCTCCCGTAGGTATCCGACGAGCCCTGCGCGACGTTGCCCGTGGTTTCGGTCGTCGGCGCGGCGCAATGCGCGCGCTCGCGCGTCGCGTTGCGAAGCCTCGTTGCGATGAACGCGATGCCGGCACCGCTCGCTGCGAGCCCGACCCAGAAAAACTCGACCTGATACTGCGACGCCAGCGCCACCAGCCCCGATGCGCCGAGCACCGGCGCGATGTTCACGAGGTAGTGCGAGCAGCACGACACCATCGCCGCCGTGGACGTCGTTCCCGACGCAGCGACGACCGCGCGGCCTGGTCCGGCGCGTCCGGTCACCTGCTTCATGCGCGCGTACAGCCCGACCTGTATGCCAAACCCGGCGGCAAGCGCAACGATGAAGTACCAGTAGCTCGCCAGTTGCTCGAGCGTGAACGACCAGCCGGACACGGCGGTAAGCAAGCCCAGATACAGCGCGAACAGCAGCGCGGATGCGGCCAGTCCGACCGCGACGGGATATTCGGCACGAAGGGTCAGCGTCGCGCCGCGGGCTTCGACTGCGCCGCCACCGAATCGCCACGTGGAAGTCTTGACGAGGCTCATCGGGCCGGTCTCTTCAATGGCCAGCGAAACACGCGTTCGGGCATGCCGACATCGCGGATCTGCAACCTGACCTCGTCGACGCTGCCCAGTGGCTTGAAGCTCAACACGCCCTTGCGGTGATGGCCCCCCGGCGGGTCGCCGTCCCAGGCGAGCGGTGCGTGCCTGCCTCCGGCGGCGTCGATCAGGGCGGCGCTCCTGACGAGGTCATGGTTCAGGTTGACGCTGTGCGTGTCGAAAACGACCTCGAAGTCCCAGCGCGGCGCGTCGGCCGCCAGATCCTTCGGCGTCACGCTGACCGTGACGCCGCCGCCGCGGCTCGTCTGCGCGGCCAGCGTTTTTTGCGTCGCCGGCTGCGCAACCGCGGCGGTCGGGCCGAACAGCGCGAACGCCAGCGTGCAGGCGATCGTCGCGATGCTTCTCATGGTTGCCTCCGTTGGGTCTGTTCGGAACCTGCCGTATTTCGGTCGGCGCTGCGTTCCGCCCAAACGCGGTAGCAGCCGATACCGCAGAAGTGGGCAACGTAGTCCCTCGCTTCCGCACTGACGGCTTCGGACTGCGGGATCTCTTTCAAGCAGATCTCGCACGCCACGCGCGGCGTTTCGATCGGTTTTGGGGTCGGTGCCATCGCATCCTCCTTTTGCCTTCGGCGGTGGGTTGCGCCGCCAGGCTTTGCGAACTGTTCATGTCTGCTCCTCCTTTCTAGCCCGGATATTTCAGTGCGCCGTGAAAAGGCGCTGTCTTCCAGTGGGTGCGAATGCCACCCGGCAACTGTCGCTCCAGCCGGAAGCAATCGGAGCAATCGTGGAGGCAACGAAGCGATTGAAGC
>JBBIJJ010000396.1:0-1558 GCA_037446035.1 Burkholderiales bacterium | reverse complement strand
CTATGCCGCCGTCGAAGACTCGGTCCGATTCTGGGTGCGCCACAACCGATGCGACGCCGAGCCGGCCGTGCGCCGCTTCGCCGACGTGCGGCACGTCGCCTACCGCGGCTGCGCGAACGGGGCCGATGTGGAGCTGTATGCGACCGAAGGCGGCGGCCACGCCTGGCCGGGCGCGGCCGCCGCGGCCTGGCGCGGCGGCGACCGGCCGTCACCGACCCTTGCCGCGACGCGCATCATCTGGGAGTTCTTTGCCTCGCATCCGAAGCGCGACTGAGCGCGGCCGGCGCGGGCCTACCCGTACCTGCGCTCGAACTCGCGCATGTAATCGACGAGCGCCTGCACGCCCTCGATAGGCATCGCGTTGTAAATCGACGCCCGCATGCCGCCGACCGAGCGGTGCCCCTTCAATTGCAGCAGGCCGCGCGCCTGCGCACCGCGCAAAAACTCGCCGTCGAGTTTTTCGTCGCGCAGCTTGAACGGAACGTTCATGCGCGAACGGTCTTCCTTTCGCACCGGGTTGGCGTAAAACGATGTCGAATCGAGGTCGTCGTACAGCAGCTTCGCCTTCGCCACGTTCTTCTTTTCGATCGCGGCCAGGCCACCCTGCGCCAACAGCCATTCGAACACCAGCCCGGCGATGTAAATGGCGTACGTCGGCGGCGTGTTCAGCATCGAGTCGGCCTCGGCCTGCTCCTTCCAGTGGAAGGCCGACGGCGTGATCGGCAGCGCGCGGTCCAGCAGGTCCTTGCGCACGATCACCAGCGTCAGCCCCGCGGCTCCGGCGTTTTTCTGCGCACCGGCGTAGATCACGCCGTAGCGGCGCACGTCGATCGGCCGCGACAGGATGTGCGACGACATGTCGGCCACCAGCGGCACGTCGCCCACGTCCGGCGTCCAGTGATACTCGACGCCGCCGATCGTCTCGTTGGTGCACACGTGCACGTAGGCGGCGTCGGGCGAAAGCTTCCACGTCTCGCGCGCCGGCACGTAGGTGAAGTTCCGGTCTTCGCTCGAGGCGGCGACGTTGACCTGCGCGTACTTCTTCGCCTCCTTGATCGACTTCTTCGACCACTCGCCGGTGTTGACGAAATCGATCACGCGCTTCTCACCCAGCAGGTTCATCGGCACGAACGCGTTTTCGCCGATCGCGCCGCCCTGCAGGAACAGCACTTCGTAGTCGTCTGGGATCGCCAGCAGCGTGCGTAAATCGGCTTCGGCTTTCTCCGCGATCGAGATGAACTCCGGCCCGCGATGGCTCATCTCCATCACGCTCATGCCGCTGCCGTGCCAGTCGAGCATTTCGGCAGCGGCGCGTTGCAGGACTTCCTTCGGCAGCACCGCGGGTCCGGCGCTGAAGTTGTAGACGGTCATGGTTCGGTCCGGGCAATGCGACTGGCGCGCACTTTAGCGCATCGCAGCAAAGCCGTTGAGCGGCGGGGAGTGAGCTGCGGCCGGCAGCGTCGCTAGACTCGGTCGCAATGCAGAGTCGGACCGGCGGTGCCTTACGGGAGAATCGATCCGATGCCTTTGGTTAGCACCTTCTATGGCATTTTGATCC
>JBBIJJ010000395.1:0-1561 GCA_037446035.1 Burkholderiales bacterium | reverse complement strand
CCGCTGGCTAGGCGCACGCAGCCGCAGGGCCGAGACATATCAAGTAGATAGGCGAGGCCCGAGCAGCGCGCAACGACGCCAGCGGGCCGCGCAGCAGAAAGATTCACACCTTCTGAGCGCACCGCGTCGGGACCCGAGCCCTCGCCGTCGGCCCACCTCTGGCTCGGACTGTGACGCGGATCGCGCCGCCGCGAGCCATGGCCCTCCGCGGGACGGCGGCGACGGATCAGGGCGCGTCCTGGGAGCGTATAAGCACGACGAGGGGCGGCGACCCGTTCAGCGGGGCTGGTACGCTCGATCCACACAACTGGGAGGATCTGCATGGCACACGTGGTCGTGATGGGCGCGGGTCTCGGCGGGTTGCCGATGGCCTACGAGATGAAGGCGCTGCTGCGGCGGGACGATCGCATCACCGTGGTCGGTCTGGGCGGCACCTACCACTTCGTTCCGTCCAACCCCTGGGTCGCCGTGCACTGGCGCCGCCGCAAGGACATCGAGTTTCCGATCGCGCCTTATCTGGCGAAGAAGGGCATCGCCTACGACGGCCGCGGTGTCAAGCGCGTGCATCCGCAGGAAAACCGGCTCGAGCTGAACGACGGTTCGAGCCTGACGTACGACTTTCTCGTGATCGCCACGGGGCCCAAGCTCGCGTTCGACGAGATCGAGGGGCTCGGCCCGAACGGCAACACGCAATCGGTGTGCCACGTCGATCATGCGGAGGCCGGCGCCGCTGCCTGGGACGAATTCGTCACAGCGCCCGGCCCGATCGTCGTCGGCGCGGTCCAGGGCGCCTCGTGTTTCGGTCCCGCGTACGAGTTCGCGTTCATCATGGAAACGGATCTGCGGCGGCGCAAGCTCCGCGACCGGGTTCCAATGACGTTCGTCACCAGTGAGCCTTATATCGGCCATCTGGGGCTGGGCGGCGTCGGCGACTCCAAGGGCATGCTGGAGTCAATGCTGCGCGAGCGGCACATCAAGTGGATCACCAACGCCAGGGTCACCAAGGTCGAGCCCGGCAGGATGTACGTGACCGAGCACGACGAGGACGGCAAACCGAAGAAGGACCACGTGCTGCCGTTCGCGTATTCGATGATGCTGCCGGCGTTCAAGGGGGTCGATGCGGTGTTCGGCATCGAAGGGCTGACCAACCCGCGCGGCTTCATCCTGATCGACGAGCACCAGCGCAACCCGACGTTCAAGAACGTCTACGCGGTCGGCGTGTGCGTGGCGATTCCGCCGGTCGAGGCGACCCCGGTGCCGACCGGTGTGCCGAAGACCGGCTTCATGATCGAGTCGATGGTCACCGCCACCGCGCACAACATCCGCGAGCAGCTCGACGGCAGGCAGCCCACGCACAAGGCGACGTGGAACGCCGTGTGCCTGGCGGACCTGGGCGACACCGGCATCGCGTTCGTCGCGCTGCCGCAGATCCCGCCGCGCAACGTCAACTGGTTCAGCGAAGGCAAGTGGGTGCACCTGACCAAGATCGCGTTCGAGAAGTACTTCATCCGCAAGCTGAAGAAGGGCACGTCCGAGCCGATCTACGAGAAGTACGTGATGA
>JBBIJJ010000394.1:0-1574 GCA_037446035.1 Burkholderiales bacterium | reverse complement strand
CATGTCTGACCCGCCCGCAGGCGCCCGCCCCTCCATCCCGATCGTCGCGGTCGAGCGCGCACAACGCGGCGCCACCGGCACCGACCACGCGTGCAGCGGCGCCGAATCATTCGCCTTGATGGTGCTCGGCGATTCGATGGTGCCCGAATTCGAAGACGGCGACATCATCGTGATCGAGCCCGAGGGCTTGGCTACCGACGGCTCGTTCGTGCTCGCCCTCTGGCGGGACGAATGGATCTTTCGCCAACTTGTGCGCGGCGACGGCGGCTGGCTGCTGCGCGCACTGAATCCGCGCTACCCGGACATCGCACTGCCCGACCTGCGTCCCGTGCGCGGCGTGATCACGCAGAAAAGCCGGCCCGGTCGGCGACGCGCGCTCAAGCGCTACGTCGACTAGATCCGGGGCGCCGATGCCGCGTGCCGATCTCGCCGCGCTCGTCGACGTCGTGCAGCGCAACTGCGACCTGGCCGACGCGCGCCATGCGCGCGAGAAGTCGATGTGTACCTACCTGCTCGACATGCGCGAGCACTTCCGCTGGGCCGCGCAACTTCCGCTCGGCGCCGCGCCCGACCGCGCGCGGCTGTCGGCGTGGATCGCGCAGCGCGAGCAAGTCTGGGAGCGCATGCCCGCAACGGATGCGACCTTCGCCCCGCTGCCGCTGGGCAGCGGCATCGACCCCTTCGACGACGACGCGGCCAACCGCTACCTGTCCGCGCATGGTTGGGTCTACGGCGCCGGCATCGGGCTGTTCGGCGCGCCGGTGTTTTTCCTCGCCGAGCGAGCGTCCGATCAGGTCCGCGACGGCGCACGCGTGGTCGTGACCGAGCGCGAGTGGGCGCGCGGCATCGCGGCCCCGCCGGCCGTCAGCCGCGGTCACACCGTGATCGTTCGGCTCGACGCGCTGCGGCGCTGGCTGTGGACGCGCGTGGAGGCCGGCGGCCGGCGCAGCGACGACAACGCATTCGCTGTCGCGCTGCGCGCGTATGCCGACGTCGACGCGCCGGTTGCCATCGAGCGCATGGCGCGCGGCGAGGCCGAAACGCTGATCCTGCACGAGCTGGGCGAGTTGCGCGCGAGCGCGTTGCTGGGTGCGGACTGGCAGCGCATGGTGGCGGCGAGCCCGCGCCGGACCGAGCTCGTGCTGCGCGCGGTGCGCGATCTGCTGGCCGACTGCCTGGTCACTTTGCCGCGACTGCTCGCGCGCGACGCGCACGCTTCGCTGCTGTTCTGGTACGCAAGCTTCGACGGGCTGCGGCGTCGGCTCGCGCCCGAACTGGCCGAACCGTTTCGCGCCGGCGCGCAGCGCATCGATCGCGAGGCACTCGCCGACGCGGCACGCGCGGGCGCGGACCATTGGCTTGCGCGGGCACGCGAACTGCAGGCGGCATGGCGCAGCGGCGGCAGCGCCGCGCTCGCGCAGGCCGCCGACGTGCTGTGCCCGCGTCAGTGATCGGCCGTCTGCTCCGGCGCCTGTGCTGACAGCACGGGCACCGCGCCGCCGCGCTGCGCCGCGCCTTCGAACCACGCCAGCTTGTCGCGCAGCCTGACCACGTCGCCGACGATCACCAGTGTC
>JBBIJJ010000393.1:0-1593 GCA_037446035.1 Burkholderiales bacterium | reverse complement strand
TCGTCGCGAGCGGGCCGCTGGCTAGGCGCACGCAGCCGCAGGGCCGAGACATATCAAGTAGATAGGCGAGGCCCGAGCAGCGCGCAACGACGCCAGCGGGCCGCGCAGCAGAAAGATTCACACCTTCTGAGTCGGCGCGCGCGGCGCTTCCGGGGTTAAGCTCCTCGCATCGCCGCTTTGGAGTCCGCATGCGTCGTCTGCTGCTCGCCTGCCTCGCCTTCGTCCTCGCCGGCTGCACACTGCCGCACGGCCCGCGCTCGATCACGCTGACGCCCGACGAGATCGAGCGGCAGATCGAAACCGATCTCGGCGCGTTGCTGGAAGTCTTCAGGGGCCTCGATCTGCGCCGCCCGGAGGTCGGACTGATGCCGGGCGCCGGACGCCTGCAGCTCGCGTGGCACGTGCGGCTGCCGAACACCGCGCTCGAGCCCGGTCGGTATGGCTGGGTCAACGCGCGCATCGAAGCATCGGGGGTGCCGAAATTGAACGCCGCCGGCGATGGCATCACGCTGACGCAGGTGACGATCGACGACGTGCGGCTCGGCGGGGTGCCCCGGCTGCTGGGCTTCACCCAACTGCTCGATCGCAAGGGCGCGGCGCTGCCCGACTTTGCGCTGATCGCGCTGCCCGAAAGCGAGCTGCGGCGCGGCGACGTCGTTTACCGCGCGACCGCGGTGTCGGTGTCCTACGGCGGACTGCGCATCGACGTCGAACCCCGGTAGTCCGCGCTCGCGCATAATGCGGGCTCGCCCCGGCACCGACGCGTGCCGGTTTTTTTGGAGCCTGCGTGGACCTGCCGCTGCTGCTGAAGGCCGCGATCCTCGGCGTCGTCGAGGGTCTGACCGAATTCCTGCCGATCTCCTCGACCGGGCACCTGATCGTCGCCAGTTCACTGCTCGGCTTCACTGGCGCCAATGCCGCGACCTTCGAAATCGCCATCCAGACCGGCGCCATGTTCGCGGTGATCTGGGAATACCGCCGGCGCATCGGCGCGACCTTCGCCGGCATCGCCACGGACCGAGTCGCGCAGCGCTTTGCACTGAACGTGGCGATCGCCTTTGCGCCGGCCGTCGTGCTCGGAATGCTCGCCGGCGGCACGATCAAGGCGCACCTGTTCCATCCGGTGCCGGTGGCGATCGCCTTCGTCGTCGGCGCGCTGGTCATCCTGTGGGTCGAGGCGCGCCACAAGCGCCGCTATGGCGCACGCGACCTGGAAGGCAGGCGTCACGCACGCATCGAGACGGTCGACGACATGACGCCGCTGGACGCCCTGAAGGTCGGGCTGGTGCAATGCGTCGCGATGATCCCCGGAACCAGCCGCTCGGGCGCGACGATCATCGGCGGCATGATCTTCGGCATGTCGCGCCGGGCGGCGACCGAGTTCAGCTTTTACCTCGCGATCCCGACGCTGATCGGCGCCGGCGTCTATTCGCTGTGGAAGAGCCGCGACGCGCTGGCCTTCGACGACGGACCCGTGTTCGTCGTCGGGCTCGCGATGTCGTTCATCAGCGCGCTGGCGTGCATCCGCTGGTTGATCCGCTACATCTCGACGCACGACTTCACGGTGTTCGCTTGGTACCGCATCGCCTTCGG
>JBBIJJ010000392.1:0-1642 GCA_037446035.1 Burkholderiales bacterium | reverse complement strand
GGGCAAGTCGATCGCGCCGCTCGCCCCCGGCGCCAACCCGGAGCGTTTCACCGACTTCGCCAAGATCGAGAAATGGTTCAAGCGCAACTGCAACGACGTGCTCGCCCGCGCTTGCACGCCCGTCGAAAAGGGCGACGTCGTGAGCTGGCTGACCGCACTTGACAGGTAGAAAGCACGATGCCGATCGATCGATCGCTCCGCCGATGCGCGGTCCATGCCCGCGGCGCTGGCCTCGCGCTCGCGCTGGCGGCGCTGGGTGTCGGCGCTTACGCCGACGACAGGCGCACCGCGCCGTCCGATCCGGTCTACGTCGCCGAATGCGGCAGCTGCCATCTGGCCTACCCGCCGCGCCTGCTGTCGGCCGTCTCGTGGCGCCGTGTGATGCAGGGGCTGAACCGACACTTCGGCACCGATGCGGGCGTGGATGCCGCGACCTTCGAACGGATCGACCGCTATCTGCGCGACCACGCCGGACCCGAGCGCAAGTTCGGTACGACGGCGCTGCGCATCAGCGAAACGGACTGGTTCCGCAAGAAGCATCGCGAGGTGCCCGCAGCCGCATGGAGAAGCCCCACGGTCAGGAGCGCGGCCAACTGCGGCGCCTGCCACCTCGGCGCGGACAAAGGCGATTACAGCGAACGCAGCGTCTGCGTACCGCGCCGATGAGCCGCACGCCGCCGAGGCAGGGGATCCCGCACGCGCGGCGAGTAGGACTCACCCGTCGCCCGAACGCGGGGCGGAATCGGCGGCGAACGCGCCTGCGCCCGTGCCCCGCACGTTCTAAGGTTTCGAAGGAGAACGCATGAACGAGTCACCCAAAATCCTCGTCTGGGATCTGCCGACGCGCACGTTCCACTGGCTGCTCGCGCTGTCGTTTGCCGGCGCGTGGGCCACCGCGGAGTCGGAGCGCTGGCGTGACGTGCACGTGCTGCTGGGCTTCACCGTGCTCGGCCTGATCGCCTTTCGCCTGCTGTGGGGGCTGATCGGAACGCGCTACGCGCGCTTTGCGTCGTTTTCACTCGCGCCGCGCGCGGTGCTCGACTATCTGAAGTCGCTCATAACGCTCAAGCCGCGGCACTATCTGGGCCACAACCCGGCCGGAAGCTGGGCGATCCTTGCACTGCTCGCGCTGCTGGCGACGACCGCCGCGACCGGTTGGGCAGCGTATGCGCAGGTCGGTCCGGAACGGCTCGAAAAACTGCACGAAGGCGCGGCCAACGCCGCGCTCGTGCTCGTGCTCGTGCACATCGCGGCCGTACTCGCGAGCAGCCTGCTGCATCGGGAAAATCTCGTCGGTGCGATGGTCAGCGGCTACAAGTCCGGTCCGGGTGTCGCGGCGGCCGGCACGCGCTGGTTCGTCGCGCTGCTGCTGGTCGGCGCGGTCGGCGCGTTCTGGACCGGTCTGCTCCCGGCGCCCGGCCTGCAGCCGGGCACCACGGTGGTCTCGCTCGTCGCCAAAGGCAAGTCCGCGCTGACCGACAGCCGGCAGCGACGGCATGCCGAGCACGACGACGACTGAGAAGGTGTGAAGATTTCGTCGCGAGCGGGCCGCTGGCTAGGCGCACGCAGCCGCAGGGCCGAGACATATCAAGTAGATAGGCGAGGCCCGAGCAGCGCGCAACGACGCCAGCGGGCCGCGCAG
>JBBIJJ010000391.1:0-1695 GCA_037446035.1 Burkholderiales bacterium | reverse complement strand
CGTGCGCATGCGCATGCGTGCGGCTGTGCGGATGCGAGTGATGCAGATCGCCGTGCCAGTGCCAGTGCTCGTGCGCGTGCGCGTGCGTGTGTTCGTGCGCGTGCCGGTGTTCGTGCAGATGACTGTGTTCGATGTCGGCCATGCGGTGCTCCGGTCGATGCGTCGCAATCGTACGCCGGCCGACGTAAGTCGTGGGCAGACCGCGTGCATACGCGGGTTCAAGACATACGCGGCGTCAAGAAGAAGGAAGGGCCGCTTGCGCGGCCCGTGGAAACAGGCGCCGACAAGGAGGGCGGCGCCGGAGGACAACGCCTATGCGCGGCAGCCGCGGCCCGGACCGCCACCGGCCATCGCGCCGGGTCCCGGACGGAACTGGTCGAAGGTCGCCTTCTGCTCGGGTGTGAGCGTCGCGTACAGGTTCTTGCGCAACGCGTTCAGCTCTTCAGCGGCTTGCACGCGGCTTTTCATCCACGCGAGGCGCTGATCGGCGAGTGCCTGCGAGTCGCCCTGGAAGTTGCGCATCGCCTCGTGCATCTTGGCGCGTTCCTCGACCTGCGCCTTGACGCGCGTCTCGAACGCGTTCCACGCGTCGAGCTGGCTCGGCTGCAGTTTGAGTGCGGCCTGCAACTGGTCGAGCCGCGCCTGTGCGAACTCGGGGTTCGGTCCGCCGCGCATGCCCATACGGCCCATGCCGCCCATGCCCAGCATCGGGCCGCCGCCAGGCATCGCGCAGTTCGCGGCTGCCGGACAGTCTCCACCGCGATAGGCCCACCCGGGGCCATGTGCCAATGCGGCCGCCGCCATCGCGCTGAGCGCGCCCGCAACGGCGATCGTCAAGAGAGTATTGCGTGCTTTCATCGTTCGCTCCCGTGGAAAAAGTTTTCCGACGGCTTCACTGTAGGCGCCTTGCGCGCGAGCGGGCGGCGCGCTTGTAACGACGCATTGCGAACGCGCGCTCGCGCAACAGGCTGTAACGACTTGGTGCGGGGTGCGGCGGCGTCAGCCGGCGCCGTGGCAGTGCTTGAACTTGCGCCCGCTGCCGCACGGACAGGGATCGTTGCGGCCTACCTTGGGCGCGGCGCGTTCGACCGGGTGACGCGGTCGCGTGATGTCGGCGATGTCGAGCACGCACGCAAGCAGGTCGTCGATCGCCTCGTCGAGCGACTCGAGCGGCACCTCGGCGTCGGCGGCGGCCTGCAGCTCGCGCAGCCATTGCGCGCCGTCGCCTTCGTCGTCCGGGTCGGCGGGCACGTGCCGCAGGACGCCGACCAGCGCGCTCGACAGGTCCTCGTCGTCGACGAACCGCTCGCGCAGCGACGGAAACGCGTTCAGCGCGTTGACGAAGCCCGCGGCCCACGGCCACAGCGCCTTGATCGCGTCGCGGCCCGCGAGCGGCTCGCCGGTGGCGGCGTTCTCCAGCTCGAAGACGATCGGCTCGAACGGCTCGCGCGCGGCGATGCAGGCCGCCAGTTCGTTGTAGCGGCGCATGATCAGATCGACCAGCCGCTTCGCCTCGGCGCTGCCGATCGGCAACGCGGCGCCGCCGTGCGTGCCGAGCACATGCGGCAGCCATTGGCTCGGCGGCACGGCAGCGGGCTGCAGCAGCACGCCGGTCAGAAAGCCGTCGAGCATCACCGCATCGAGATGATCGTCTTCCTCGGGAAGTGCGGCGAGCGCCGCGTCGAGCTCGGCGAC
>JBBIJJ010000390.1:0-1711 GCA_037446035.1 Burkholderiales bacterium | reverse complement strand
CTCGCGCCGCCGAGATCCCTTGCGCGGCTCGGGATGACCGGTCCGGCGCCCGCGCCGGCGAAACGCACCCGCACGGCGGTGCCGCGAGATCGGGTAATTCTCGATGGATGACGCAGGTCAGCCCGACGCGAACACCCAATATCCCGTCCGCCCGCATCGGCGGATAATTTCTTTATTGCAACCCAGGAGGCCACCATGAACGATCCCATCGTCATCGTTTCCGCCGCCCGCACACCGATCGGCGGCATGCTCGGGGACTTCTCTTCGCTGCAGGCGTATCAGCTCGGCGCGGTCGCCATCCGCGCCGCCGTCGAACGCGCCGGGGTGAAAGGCGAGCAGATCGACGAAGTCCTGATGGGCAACTGCCTGATGGCCGGACAAGGCCAGGCGCCCGCGCGGCAGGCCACGTTGCTCGCCGGGCTGCCGCACTCGGCCGGCGCGGTCACGCTGTCGAAGATGTGCGGCTCGGGGATGCGCACGATGATGTTCGCACACGACATGCTCGCGGCGGGTTCGGCCAACGTGATCGTCGCCGGCGGCATGGAGAGCATGACCAACGCGCCGCACCTGCTGGTGGGCGCGCGCAAGGGCTACCGCTACGGCGCCGTGACGACCTACGATCACATGGCGCTCGACGGGCTGGAAGACGCCTATGAGCGCGGCAAGGCGATGGGTGTGTTCGCCGAGCAGTGCGTGGCCAAGTACCAGTTCTCGCGCGAAGAGCAGGACAAGTTCGCGATCGCGTCCACCGAGCGCGCGATCAAGGCCAACACGGACGGATCGTTCACCTGGGAGATGGCGCCGGTCAAGGTGCCGGGCAAGGGCGGCGAGGTCGAGATCGCCAGGGACGAGCAGCCGTTCAAGGCCAAGCTCGACAAGATCCCGAGCCTGAAGCCGGCGTTCAAGAAGGACGGCACGATCACCGCAGCCAACGCCTCGTCGATCTCCGACGGCGCGGCGGCACTGGTGATGATGCGGGCGTCGACGGCGGAGAAGCTCGGCTGCAAGCCGATCGCGAAGATCCTGGCGCACGCGGTACACGCGCAGGCACCCGAATGGTTCACCACCGCGCCGGTCGGCGCGATCGACAAGGTGCTGAAGAAAACGGGCTGGGCCGCCACGCAGGTCGACCTGTGGGAAGTCAACGAAGCCTTCGCCGCGGTGACGATGGCGGCGATGCGCGAGCACAAGATCCCGCACGAGAAGATCAACATCCACGGCGGCGCCTGTGCGTTGGGACACCCGATCGGCGCCTCCGGCGCGCGCATCGTCGTCACGCTGCTGGGAGCGCTGAAGAAGACCGGCGGCAAACGCGGCATCGCGGCGCTGTGCATCGGCGGCGGCGAGGCGACCGCGCTCGCGCTGGAGATGCTGTAGACGTCGCCCGAGGCGGGCGGTGCGGCCGTGTAAACCTAGAAACGGCAGTTGAAGTGGGTGGAGTACCGAGAAACCCGTTCGCGCCAAAGGCTTGCAGTGAGCACGACCATCACCCACTTCGAACTGCTCCGCAGTCGTCGGAATTGGCTTCAAACCCGCATGGATGCTGGCTTTCTGCCGTTTCGACGTGACGCCAATTGCCGAATCTAGGGTAAAAGGAGCTCTTGCGACACGCGGGGGTTGCGGGGAACGCGGACGGGATGCTCGAGTCCTTACTCCGCGCTGTCTGCGTCTCTGTGGCGAATCCCGCTGCTTTCGAAAGCCGTGATTTGAA
>JBBIJJ010000389.1:0-1722 GCA_037446035.1 Burkholderiales bacterium | reverse complement strand
GAAAGTCGGCGCAAGGCAGGGCTCGGCACGACGGCGCCGCGGAATGACCAGGCAACGGCGGCGCCGAATGACGGCGCATCGGCGACCCGCAAACGGCGTACGAACGCGGGCTCTGAAACCGAGCCGGCGCGAGCTCGGCGTGCGGGAGGGCCGGGGGTTCGGCATCGGGAATCGTCATGCAGGGTCGTTCGAAGCAAGCGTGCGCCCGCGCGACGCCCGCGGCTTGATCGGGATCAGCGTCCAGCCGGCCGGCCGCGGCGGCCCGGTCGGGGCGGGCAGCCGGCGGCGGCACCGTGCTTGACCGAAGTCAGTCGCGCGGACGCGCGCGGGGCTATGTTGAATGTACGAGTCCGGTCAATCGAGGGCGACGATGGAAAGGAAGCATGGCGGCTGGCGCGAGGAGTACCGGCAGGACGAGGTGCACGACCCGTACAAGTCCGAGAAAAAGCCGCCGGAACCGACGCGCTGCCCAGAGTGCAGTGCGGTGTTCCGGGACGGCCGGTGGCAGTGGCTGCCGGCGCCCGAGGGCGCGCACGAGGCGCTTTGCCCGGCGTGCCGGCGGATGCGCGACCGCTTGCCCGCCGGGTACGTGGCACTGCAGGGCGAGTTCTTTGCGAAGCACCGCGACGACATCCTGCACCTGGCGCGCAACCGCGAGGCGCGCGAGAAGGCCGAGCATCCGCTCGAACGCATCATGGCGATCGAGGACGTCGACGGCAGCGTGCAGATCACGACGACCGATTCGCATCTGGCGCGCGCCATCGGCGAGGGGGTGTTCGATGCGTACAAAGGCGAATTGAACGTGCGCTACGCGCCGGAGGACAACCTGGTGCGCGTGCGCTGGATGCGCTGACCGCGAGGCGGCGGCGACCACTGAAGGGAGTGTGACGATGCAAGTTCCACTGCAGATCACGATGCGCGGCGTGCGGCACTCCGAGGCGCTCGAAGCCGAGATCCGCGAACGGGCGGCGAAGCTCGAGCAGTTCTACCCGCGGATGATCAGTTGCCGTGTCGCCGTCGACGAGTTCGCCAAACATCACCGTCAGGGGCGCGAGTTCACGTTGCGCATCGACGTGCACGTGCCGGGCAAGGAGATCGTGGTCACGCGCGATCATCACGAGGACGTGTATGTCGCGCTGCGCGACGCCTTCGACGCGGCCAGGCGCCAGCTCGAGGAGGTCATCCGCGAGCAGCGCGGCGACGTCAAGGCGCACGACGTGACCCAGCGCGGAACGGTCGCGCGCATCTTCCCCGACGAAGGCTACGGTTTCATCGAAACCGCCGACGGGCGCGAGCTGTACTTCAGCCGCGTCAACGTCGTGCACCCTGACTTCGACCGGCTCGAGCCCGGCACGCCGGTGCAATTCATCGAAGAGATGGCCGACGAGGGGCCGCAGGCCAAGCGCGTCAGCGCACGCACCCATTGAGCATTGCTCATCCTCGTGACAGGTGCCGGCCGCCCGGCGGCCGGATCGCTAACGCATCGTTCCAGGCCGCCTCTGGTCATTCCAAGCCGGCTACGCCTTGTCAATCCGAGCCGAAGTCCCTCGTCATGCCGAGCGGAAGCTCCTCGTCGTTCCGAGCGGAAGTCGCTCGTCGTTCCGAGTGGAAGTCCCTCGTCATGGCGAGCGGAAGTCCCTTGTCGTTCCGAGCGGAAGTCCCTTGTCATTCCGAGCGGAAGTCCCTCGTCATTCCGAGCCGAAGGCGAGGAATCTCCGCCGC
>JBBIJJ010000388.1:0-1733 GCA_037446035.1 Burkholderiales bacterium | reverse complement strand
GGTTGAGATGCCTCGCCTTCGGCTCGGCATGACAAGGAAGGGAGGCTCGGAGTGACAAGGACGCGCTCGAAGTGACGGCAGGGTCGGACGCGATGACGGAAGCCGCGGGCTGCGAACGACGGAAGCCGCGGGCTGCGAACGACGGAAGCCGCGGGCTGCGAACGACGGAAGCCGCCGGCTGCGAGTGACGGAAGCCGCGGGCTGCGAACGACGGAAGCCGCGGGCTGCGAGTGACAGGCGGTTTGGGCTGCACATGACCGGAGCTCGGACCCGGAACGGGCCGCGGCGCGAGAGCGCAGCCACGACGAGCAGCCAACCTCCGCGTTCAGGGCGGATCGACCGCGCGCGTCTTTGCGGACCCTACGCGATCAGGATCGCGCGATAGTCGTTGACGTTGGTGCGCGTCGGTCCGGTGCGAATCAGCGCATCGGCCGCGGCGAAGAAGCCCCACGCATCGTGCGCGTCGAGCGCCGCGCGCGCCGCGACACCCCTGGCGTCCGCGCGCGCGATCGAGTCCGGCGCGAGCCACGCGCCGGCATTGTCTTCCGAGCCGTCGATGCCGTCGGTGTCGGCGGCGAGCGCATGCACGTTCGGCATGCCGTCCAGCTCGACCGCGAGCGACAGCAGGAACTCGCTGCAGCGGCCGCCGCGCCCCTGCACGCCGGGCGGGATCGTCACCGTGCACTCGCCGCCTGAGATCAACGCCACCGGCGGCGCGAACGGCTGGCGATACGTGCGGATCTCGCGCACGAGTGCGGCCATCACTTTGGCTACCTCGCGCGCTTCTCCGGTGATGGTGTCGCCGAGGATCACCGGCGTGACGCGGGCGGCGCGAAACACTTCGGCGGCCGCTTCGAGGCTGCGATGCGCGGTGGCGATCACGCGGTTTTCCACGCGCGCGAACAGCGCATCGCCGGGCTTCGGCGTTTCCTCGATTTCGCCGCGCGCGCCGCGTTCGAGATGCGCACGCACGCTCGCCGGCACTTCGCAACCGTGCCGCGCCAGGATCGCCAGCGCATCGGCGTAGGTCGACGGATCCGGCGCGCACGGGCCGCTGGCGATGTCGCTCGGCGCGTCACCGGTCACGTCGGAGACGATCAGCGCGAGCACGCGCGCCTGGGTGGCGGCCGCCAGCCGCCCGCCGGCGATCTGCGAAAGGTGCTTGCGCACGACGTTCATTCTCTCGATCGGCGCGCCACAGCGCAGCAGTTCGCGCGTGACCGCTTTCAGATCGGCCATCGGCACGTCGGGCACCGGCAGCGCGAGCAGGCTGGAGCCGCCGCCCGAGATCAAGGCGAGCAGCAGATCGCCGGCGCCGAGCGATTGCGCGCGCGCGAGGATCTCGCGCGCCGCCGCCGCGCCCGCTTCGTCCGGCACCGGATGCCCGGCCTCGATGACGCGGATGCGTGCGGTCGGCAACCCGTGCGCATACCGCGTGATCACGAGCCCTTCGAGCGCGACCTCGGGCCACGCCACTTCGACCGCGCGCGCCATGCTCGCCGCGGCCTTGCCCGCGCCGACGACGCACACGCGCCCGCAGGGTGCGGGCGGCAGGTGCACGGCGACGATCTTCAGCGGATCGGCAGCCGCCACCGCGGCTTCGAAGCTCGTGCGCAGGACATCGACCGGATTCACGGCCGCGAGCATAGCGAGCAGACCCGCAGGCGTTAAGCGGTTCGGTCAGCGTTTGCGTGAAGCACCTACGGACGATGACCCGGTCTCGCGCCTCCGCC
>JBBIJJ010000387.1:0-1758 GCA_037446035.1 Burkholderiales bacterium | reverse complement strand
GCGTGACGGTCTGCTGGATGACGCGCCGGCCGATGCGCACCGAGCGCACCAGCCGCCAGCTGCGATGGGCCTTGCCGTCTTTCTTGCGCGTCGTGTAGCGCAGGTACATGAGTGCGCAGCAGAGCGCGCTCCGAGGCCACTGCCAAGAGGCAAGGTCGGCACTACACGCACTTTTCGCCTCTCGCCGCGCGCAAGCTCCTGATTCGCTTGCCGCCCGTTTCGCAAAATGCGCGAAAACAACGCTCAACTGCTCAAGTTGGGCTAACCCCGCCCCGGAGCCGAGTGTGCCGTGGCGATCATCGTCGGCGCGCTCGCATTGCGCGGGCGCGCCGGTCTTCGCACGACCTTCAGGCGGCCGCGAAGACGAAGCGTGTGCCGGTGGATGAGCGGACGAACTTATCCGGCGTACCGGTCTGCACCATGCTGACGAACGCTTCGCCCGAGCAGTGCATGGGGATCAGCACGTCGGGGTCGATCTTCTTCAGCTCTTCGAGCGTCTGCCGCTGATATTCGAGCGGGTGCGGCGCCAGGTGAAAGCCGCCGAGCACCGCATGCACCTTGTCCGTACCGGCGATCTGCATCGCCGCGCGCACCGAATTAACGATGCCGCGATGGCCGCAGGAGGTCATCACCACGAGACCGCGGCCTTTCACGTGATAGGCGGTCGCCCGCTCGTGCTCGAAATCGTCGGGCGCCAGCGAGAGACTGCGCTTGGCCTCGGGCAGCTTGTCGGGCGCGCAGCCGAGCGCGCCCTGCATGCCGACGCTCATCCGCGTCGGCGACAGCACGCGCTCGAAGGACTGGAGCGCGATCGCGCCCGTCGTGAAGCCGTGATCGGCGATGACCGATGGGCGGTCGGCGAAGGTCACCGTCAGCCCGGCGGCGCGGATCGCTTCGCGGTCGAGCGCGCCGAAGCTGCCGCCTTCGCCGGGCACGTTCAGCTCGCGCGTGCAGAAGCATTCCTCGCTGCCGAGATAAAACGGCAACCCGCTCTTCAGCCGACCCTTGTTCGTTTCGAGAAAACCGACCAGGCCGCCAAAGTGATCGAAGTGGCCGTGGCTGAGCGCCAGCGCATCGAGCTTGGCCGGATCGATTCCGGTCAGCAGCAGGTTGTTCAGCAGCGCCTCGGGCGTGTAGCCGAAGTCGAACAGGACCTGCCGCGTCTCGGTGCCACGCGTCGACTCGATGTGCAGCGACAGGCCCCATTCGTTCTGCAGCGTGCGCCGCGGCGGCGTTCGTGGGGCCACGGCGAAGCCGAGCCGCTGCACCTGCACCGCGCCGACGGTGCGGCTCGGCTCGAAGGCGTGGTGATACGAGTCGATGACGACGCGGATGGCCAGCCGGTCGACGACCGGCACCGCAGCCGGCGAATCGATTGGCTTGGCCTCCGCCACGCGCACGCGCCCGGAGAACAGTCCGCCGGCGGCCAGCGCCGCCAGAGAGCCGGCACCGGCGCGGAACAGTCGCCGCCGCTGCGGGCTGCCGAGGTATCTGCCGGTGTCGCGCAGCGCGTTGTCTCCGGGCATCGTCGTCTCCTTGTGGCTGGGGTTGCGGCGGAGGATTTCAGCGCCGGTGGTTGTGGAAGTCAAGGCATCAACGCAGGCAATCGCGTACGTAGGCGATCGTCTCGGTGAGCCGGCTCCGATTGTTTTGGACACGGATTTGGGGTAATTCCGTGAAACCGAAACAAGGAGCTGAAGATGGGGAAACGAGGCAAGAAGTCCGCAGTTGCGCTGCGCTCGCCGGAAGGAGCGCGTA
>JBBIJJ010000386.1:0-1785 GCA_037446035.1 Burkholderiales bacterium | reverse complement strand
GCTTCGCACTGACCGCCGCCGAATACCTCGCGTTCGAGGAAGACAAGCACGTGCTGGTGATCGTCACCGATCTGACCAACTACTGCGAGGCGCTGCGCGAAGTCGCCGGCGCCAAGGGCGAAGTGCCCGGGCGCAAGGGTTTTCCCGGCTACATGTACTCGGATCTGGCCACGCTGTACGAACGCGCCGGCTGCGTGCACGGCGAGGGCGGGCGCAAGACGGGGACGCTGACACAGTTGCCGATCCTGACGATGCCGAGCGACGACATCGGGCACCCGATCCCCGATCTGTCCGGCTACATCACCGAAGGGCAGATCGTGCTGTCGCGCGAGCTGGACCGCGCGGGGGTGTATCCGCCGGTCAACGTGCTGCCGAGCCTGTCGCGGCTGATGAAGGACGGCACCGGCCGCGGCTACACGCATGCCGATCACCCGGCGCTCGCGAGCCAGCTTTACGCGGCGTATGCGCGCGCGACGCAGGCGCGGCTGCTCGCGAGCGTGGTCGGCGAAGAGGGGCTGTCGGAGACCGACCGCCGCTATCTCGCGTTCGGCACCGACTTCGAGCGCAGGCTCTTGCACCAGGCCGCCACGCGCACGCTCGCGCAGAGCATGGCGGTCGGCTGGGAACTGCTGCGCGCGCTGCCGCGAAGCGAGCTGTCGCGGTTGTCGGACGCGCAGATCGAAGAGCATCTGGCGGGCGGGTTCATCGGCGTGTAATGCGATGAACGACCTCACCCCCACCCGCAGCCTCGCGATCCAGTTGCAGGACGAGCGGCGCACGATGCGCGAGGGCTATGCGTTCCTCGACGAGAAGTGCCTGCTGCTCGCCGGCGAGATGCTGCGCGAACTGCGCGCATATCAGGCGCTCACGCGCGCGCTGGCGCCGTTGCAGGCGGCGGCGCGCACGGCGCTGCAGGGCGCGGTCGCGCGCCACGGGCTCGACGGGCTGCAGGTCTATCCGGCAGCGCCGGGCCGCTATGCGCTGCGCCTCGAACGGCGCGCGCTGCTCGGGGTGGCGATGCTCGATGCGACGCTCGGCGGCGAAGCGGGGACGGTGCCGCCCGCGGTCATGCCTTCTCCCGAGGCCGAAACCTGCCGCGCGGCGCACGCGCACGTCGTCGCGCAGCTCGTGCGGATCGCTGCGTGTTCCACCAACCTTGCGCGCCTGTACGCGGAGTACCGCAAGACCGTGCGCCGCGTGCGCGCGTTGCAGGATGTCCTGCTGCCGGAGATCGAAAGCGCGCTCGCCGAGATCGAAACGAGCCTCGAGGAGCTGGAGCAGGACGAGTTCGGTTTTCTGCGGCGCGCGGTGCGGGCGGCGCAGTCGTCCGCATGAACCCCCGGACGCGCCGCGCGTTGTAACGGCCTCCGTCACAACGCGCCCCGCACGTCGCGTGCATCGGTGCAACGCCGCACCTCGCTTGGGCTGGAGCAAGGCGCGTCCCTGTCGCCGGACTCGCGTAGCGCCGGCTCGGCCAAGTGCCCTTCCTCGTCTTGCTTGGAATGGCTTGTCCTGTCGTCAACATGCGATGCATCCACCCACAAGGTTTTGGACGGACTCGCGCGGGATCGTTGATTCCGCCGACGCCCGCGCGATCGATACCCCCTTTCGGGAAGACGGCGAACGGCGCGGGCAAATCGGGATAGGGGCGGTCAGGGTACCTGACCGAGCCCCTCCCACACCACCCGGCATGCGGGTCCGCACCGGGCGGTTGAAGTAGTTGAGGTCATCGGGCTTGTGTTCCACCCGACCCGATGCCCAAGGTTGCGTGATGCCGGTTCGGCG
>JBBIJJ010000385.1:0-1799 GCA_037446035.1 Burkholderiales bacterium | reverse complement strand
CGCACCGGCACCGGCGGCGTACGGATCAGATAGCGCGCCAGGTCGAACACGTTCTTCATGTCGTACTGCTGCCCGAGGCGGCTCAGCACGTAGTTCACGACACTGGCCCGATCTTCGGGCCGCAGACCGACCGGACGGCAGATGCGCGTGTGGCTGCCGGCGTACATCGAAAGCGGCACCGCGCGCACGCCTTCGTTCAGATCCGCCTCGACCAGCGATACGACCTCGCCGTCGCGCCGCGGCAATTGCGGCTGCGGCCCCACGTAAAGCGCCGCGTGGGACCACGTCGATTGCGTCAGGTACTTGATCGCGACGCTGATGCGCGTGTCGCCTTCGACCAGCAGCACGTCGCCGGGCTGCAGCGCCGCGGCAAGCAGCGACGGCGGGCTCGTTGCGATCGGCGCGTTGCCGCGCGGCTTGGCCAGATACCGCGCCAGGGCGCGGCCGATGTAGCGGGTGATCGCAGTTGCCATGTCGCGTCACCACGAAACCGGAACCTCCCAAGGCAGCCGCCGCTGCCGCTCGGACTAGCCGTCGCCGAGCCGGCGCATCGCCTGCCGGAGAAAACCCATCTGCCGCTCGATACGGGTGCAGGTCGAGCACATGGTCAGGTGAAGCCGCAAGCGCAGCCGCTCGCCGGTGCCCAGTTTGCGATCCATGCCCTCAGAGATCAGCCGGTGAGCCGCGCGGCACGGGATCATCAACCAGGTTTCCTTCACGCTGTCACCCTGCTCTGGCCCCACTTGAGCTCGATGCACTCCCGCAATCGCATGCGCGCACGGAACAGCATCACATGACAGTTGGTCGCCGTGACGTTCAGCTCCTTACAGATCTGCGGCGTGTCGTACTCGAGCCACTCGCGCATCAGGAAGATGCGCGCCAGCGCGCTCGGCAGCGCGTCGACGCAGGACTGCAGCACCTCGAAGAACTCCTGCCGCGACAGCAGTTCCTCCGGATCGCCCCAGCTTTGCACCGGCTGCAGGCGGCGACCCTCGTCGTTGAACAGTTCGTCGAATTCCTCGATCTCGCCGGACTCGATCTGCGCCTCGATCGACACCTCGCGCATCTGCCGGCGAAGCTGATCGACGATCTTGTGCTTCAGTATCCCGATGACCCAGGTGCGCATCTTCGAGCGCGCCTCGAAGGTCTTGGCCTGCTCGATCGCGGCCAGCATCGTCTCCGACACGACGTCCTCGGCCCAGGCGTCGTTGCGCAACTGCAACCGGGCCAGTTTCAGCAGCAGCGGACGCATCCCGCCGAGCGTGGCGTTGAGTTCGAGCGCGGCTTCCATCGTCCCTCCTTGCGACCGGTTGGTGTCCGGCGCGCCGCTGCGGCGCGCCGCCTCCATGCGTGACCATTCGTCGCGCAAGCGGCGGCGGTTACAACCTGCGGCACAATCGCGGCGGTCTTTTTTCGCGCGCCCTGTAACCGGGCCGCCCACTCGAACGAAAGAAAGGCAAACGGCCTTGAGCAACGCCGAGGACGAACCGGAACGCCGCCTGCGCGCACTGCTGGTCAGCGCGCAACAGGGCGACGCCGCCGCGTACCGCCGGTTTCTGAGCGACGTGGCGGTGTTCGTTCGGGCGTTCCTGCGCCGGCGAATGACCAGGGTGCCCGACGACATCGAGGACCTCGTGCAGGAAGTTCTGCTAGCGGTGCACAACCAGCGCCACACCTACGACCCCGGGCAGCCGGTAACCGCCTGGCTGCACGCGATCGCGCGCTACAAGCTGGTCGACCTGCTGCGCCGGCGCGCGCGCACGGACGCGCTGACCGATCCGCTCGACGACGTCGACGAA
>JBBIJJ010000384.1:0-1804 GCA_037446035.1 Burkholderiales bacterium | reverse complement strand
GCTTCGCACTGACCGCCGCCGAATACCTCGCGTTCGAGGAAGACAAGCACGTGCTGGTGATCGTCACCGATCTGACCAACTACTGCGAGGCGCTGCGCGAAGTCGCCGGCGCCAAGGGCGAAGTGCCGGGCCGCAAGGGCTTCCCCGGCTACATGTACTCGGATCTCGCCACGCTCTACGAGCGCGCCGGCTGTGTGCACGGCGAGGACGGGCGCAAGACGGGCACGCTCACGCAGTTGCCGATCCTGACGATGCCGAACGACGACATCGGCCACCCGATCCCCGACCTGTCCGGCTACATCACCGAAGGACAGATCGTGCTGTCGCGCGAGCTGGACCGCGCCGGCGTGTATCCGCCGGTCAACGTGCTGCCGAGCCTGTCGCGGCTGATGAAGGACGGCACCGGCCGCGGCTACACGCACGCCGATCATCCGGCGCTGGCGAGTCAGTTGTATGCCGCATACGCGCGCGCCACCCAGGCGCGGCTGCTGGCCAGCGTGGTCGGCGAAGAAGGCCTGTCCGAGACCGACCGCCGCTATCTCGCGTTCGGCACCGACTTCGAGCGCAAGCTCGTGCACCAGGCGGGCGCGCGCACGCTCGCGCAGAGCATGGAGGTCGGCTGGGAACTGCTGCGCGCGCTGCCCCGCAGCGAGCTGTCGCGGTTGTCGGACGCGCAGATCGAAGAGCATCTGGCGGGCGGGTTCATCGGCGTGTAGTGCGATGAACGACCTCACCCCCACCCGCAGCCTCGCGATCCAGTTGCAGGACGAGCGGCGCACGATGCGCGAGGGCTATGCGTTCCTCGACGAGAAGTGCCTGCTGCTCGCCGGCGAGATGCTGCGCGAGCTGCGCGCATATCAAGCGCTGGTGCGCGAACTGGCACCATTGCAGGCGACGGGGCGCGCCGCGCTGCAGGGCGCGGTCGCGCGCCACGGGCTCGACGGGCTGCAGGTCTATCCGGCCGCGCCGGGCCGCTATGCGCTGCGCGTCCAGCGGCGCGCGCTGCTCGGCGTGACGCTGCTCGACGCCGCGCTCGAAGGCGAACCCGGCACGACGCCGCCGGCTGTGTTTGCCTCGCCCGAGACCGAAGCCTGCCGCGTGGCGCACGCGCGCCTGGCCGCGCAGCTCGTGCGCATCGCCGCGTCTTCGACCAACCTCGCGCGCCTGTACGCGGAGTACCGCAAGACCGTGCGCCGCGTGCGCGCGCTGCAGGACGTGCTACTGCCCGAAATCGAAAGCGCGCTCGCCCAGATCGAGACGAGCCTGCAGGAGCTGGAGCAGGACGAGTTCGGCTTCCTGCGGCGCGCGGTGCGCGCGGCGCAGTCGTCTGCGTGAGCGCCGGCCGCAGCGCGCGGTGTAAAGGGTCCCGTCACAATGCGCGCCGGCGGGTCGCTTGCGTCGGTGAAAAGCCGCACGGCGTTTGTTCCGGATCGAGGCAGCGCCCGCTCGCCAGACTAACCGGGATATTCCACGAGGGGCGCGGCAATGGCGCGGATGCATGCGGGATGCGGATTGCGCGAGACGGCCACAGCCAAGGCCCGCAGGCCTTGGCGAGGAGTTGAGCGCAAGCCCGCGCCCGCAGGCGCCGTGCAAACCCGCGCAGCCCCGGCGCTACAAACTGGATCGACACACCGGGGGGCCGGAAGTGCCGATTCACCGAGACGCAGCCTGCACATACGGGGGCGACCTCGGTAGAGTCGAGATGTGGCGCGGTGACTGTAGGTCGAGGCATCGCTGTTGCCGCCCCTTTCGGTTGGCGGTGCCCTATGAGCCCGACCGTGGCTCCGTTTCCACATCCCGCTCA
>JBBIJJ010000383.1:0-1810 GCA_037446035.1 Burkholderiales bacterium | reverse complement strand
GGGATGACGACGTCGGCGCTGCGCTCGGGATGACGACGTCGGCGCTGCGCTCGGGATGACGACGTCGGCGCTGCGCTCGGGATGACGACCTCGGCGCTGCGCTCGGGATGACGACCTCGGCGCTGCGCTCGGGATGACGACCTCGGCGCTGCGCTCGGGATGACGACCTCGGCGCTGCGCTCGGGATGACGACCTCGGCGCTGCGGGCGGCAGCGTCGGCGCGCGGGGTGCTCGGCGTCGGCGCGCGGGGTGCTCGGCGTCGGCGCGCGGGTCGTCGCGCGCGCGGCATTCCGGGCGCCTGCGCCCTGCGCCAGCGCGAGATGACCCGCTCGATCGCGGCTTCACGCGCTGGGTGAGCGCAGTCCAAGCCGCAAAGGCCGGCCGAACAACGCACTTGCGCGAAACTGCATCGGTGGACTGCCGGATTCACGTTCACACCTTCTGAGAGGGGGTGAAGACTTCGTCGCCAGCGGAACCGCGCCGTAGAAATCCACGCCCCGTGAGCATGCCCCCGCGGGACGGTCGGCCTCCTGCCGACCGGGCGTACGCCGCGCCGTAACGGACACCGTTACGGCGCGGCGTCCCTCACCGCACCCGTTTGATACCTGTCAAAAGGCGCTGTGGGCGACGAGCGCACGCTGCACTCGAACGATTCTGCGCGTTCGTGCGGACCGGAGTCGCCCACGGGAGGCGGCAATGATCGAGACCCTCTACGGCGTGATGCGGCAACAGGGCATCACGCGGCGCAGCTTCCTGAAGTTCTGCAGCCTGACCGCGGCGCCGCACGGACTGAGCCCGGCGCAGGCGCAGGAGATCGCGAAAAAGCTCGAGACGCAGCCGCGGCTACCGGTGATCTGGCTCGAAGGGCTCGAGTGCACCTGCTGCACCGAGTCGTTCATCCGTTCCGCGCACCCGCTCGCGAAGGACGTCGTGCTGTCGACGATCTCGCTGGACTATCACATGACGCTGTCGGCCGCCGCCGGCGAGCAGTTGCGCGCCAACGCGCACGAGATCATCGAGAAGTACAAGGGCAACTACATCCTCGCGGTCGAAGGCAATCCGCCGCTCGGCGAAGACGGCATGTACTGCATCTACTACGGCCGGCCGTTCGTCGACGTGGTGAAGGAATACGCCAAGCACGCGAAGGCGGTCATCGCCTGGGGCTCGTGCGCGTCGTGGGGCTGCGTGCAGGCGGCCAAACCGAATCCGACGCGTGCCACGCCGATCGACAAGGTGATCCTCGACAAGCCGGTCATCAAGGTGCCCGGCTGTCCGCCGATCGCCGAGGTGATGAGCGCGGTGGTCACCTACGTCGCCGCGTTCGACCGCATCCCCGATCTGGACCGGCAGGGACGGCCGAAGATGTTCTACGGCCAGCGCGTGCACGACAAGTGCTATCGGCGGCCGCACTTCGACGCGGGCCAGTTCGTCGAATCCTGGGACGACGAAGGCGCGCGCAAGGGCTACTGCCTGTACAAGGTCGGCTGCAAGGGTCCTACGACCTACAACGCGTGCTCGACGACGCGCTGGAACGAGGGCGTGAGCTTCCCGATCGGCTCCGGCCACGGCTGCATCGGCTGCTCGGAGGACGGCTTCTGGGACAAGGGTTCGTTCTACGACCGGCTCACCAACATCAAGGACTTCGGCGTCGAAGCGAATGCCGACCGCGTCGGTGCGGTCGCTGCCGGTGTGGTCGGTGCGGCGGTGGTCGCGCACGCGGCGGTGAGCGCGATCCGGCGTGCCGCGGGGCGTTCGAAGTCGTCCGAGCAAGCGTAGGCGGGAGGGTCAGCCATGCCAGTCATCGAAACCC
>JBBIJJ010000382.1:0-1830 GCA_037446035.1 Burkholderiales bacterium | reverse complement strand
TCAATGTTCGGTTTCGACCGCCGGCCGCGCCGAGCCGAACAGGATGCGGTCGGTCGCCGCGATCGCCATCGCCGACAGCAGGAACGTGATGTGAATGCCGGTTTGTGCGATCAGCGTCTTGTTGTCGTAGTTCGCCGCGTTGATGAACGTCTTCAGCAGGTGGATCGAACTGATGCCGATGATCGCCGTTGCCAGCTTGACCTTCAAGACGCTGGCATTGACGTGTGACAACCATTCGGGCTGATCCGGGTGGCCTTCGAGGTTCATGCGCGAGACGAAAGTCTCGTAGCCGCCGATGATCACCATGATCAGCAGGTTCGAGATCATCACGACGTCGATCAGGCCGAGCACCACCAGCATGATCACCGTCTCGTTGAGCTTGGGCGAACCGTCGCTCGGCGCGGCGTAGCCGATCGCGCGAAAGATGTCGGTTACCGATCGCGCGTCGCCCATCGCGGCGCCGATCAGGTGCACCAATTCGACCCAGAAGTGATAGACGTACACGCACTGCGCTAGGATCAGCCCCACGTACAGCGGAAGCTGCAGCCAGCGGCTTGCGAAGATCAGACGGGGGACGGGTGGCAGCGGGCGCTCGTTGGCGCGCTCGATCCGGGACGGCATGTTGCGGTTGGACGGTCTTGGTGAAAACCCGCAGATTCTACTGAGCGCCGCCGTCTGCCCCGCCATGCCGGCCCACGACCTCTTGATTCGGGCGCGCCCGCCCACACGTTGAACGCGGTTGCGGTCCCGGGGTCCAAGGCGTTGCTTTCCCGGTCACCTGCTTCAGGTCGCGCAATGTAGACAAGATCGGTCGATGGGTAGTGTTATCGGGGCGCGTTCAGTAGACTGCGCGCCGTTTTCCGTTCAAACCTGTTTGGAGAATCCATGAAACGTATCGCTCTGTTCGTGATGACGAACCTTGCGATCATCGTCGTCCTGGGCGTGGTCACCAGCCTGCTCGGGGTGAACCGCTACCTGACGGCGCAAGGGCTGAACCTGGGAATGCTGCTCGCGTTTGCGGCCGTGGTGGGCTTCACCGGTTCGATTATTTCGCTGCTGATCAGCAAACCGATGGCCAAGTGGACCACCGGTGCGCACACGATCGAGCAGCCGGCCAACGCAATGGAGGCGTGGCTCGTCGACACCGTGCGCAGGCACGCGGAGCGCGCCGGCATCGGCATGCCCGAGGTGGCGATCTACGAGGGCGAGCCGAACGCCTTCGCCACCGGCGCATTCAAGAACTCCGCGCTGGTGGCCGTTTCCACCGGCCTGCTGCAGTCGATGAGCCGCGCAGAGGTCGAGGCCGTGCTCGGCCACGAGGTCGCGCACATCGCCAACGGCGACATGGTGACGATGACGCTGCTGCAGGGCGTGATGAACACGTTCGTCGTGTTCGCCTCGCGCGTGATCGGCTATGTCGTCGACCGGATCGTCCTGCGCAACCAGGGCGACGCGCCGGGCATTGGCTACTACGTGACGACGATCGTGCTGGACATCGTGCTGGGCTTCCTCGCGGCGATCATCGTGGCCTGGTTCTCGCGGCAGCGCGAGTATCGTGCCGACGCCGGTGCCGCCCGCCTGATGGGCAGCCCGCGACCGATGATCAACGCGCTCGCGCGGCTGGGCGGCCTGGAGCCGGGCGAGTTGCCGCAGCAGGTCAAGACGATGGGCATCAACGCGCGCCCGAGCGGACTGCTGGCGCTGTTCTCCAGCCATCCGCCGATCGAGGACCGCATCCGCGCGCTGCAGTCGGCGGCCTGATCGGCGCGACCGACCGCGGGAAAAGGCCGGGCGAGCGCCCGGCCTTTTTGTTGCTGCTGCCACCGTAAT
>JBBIJJ010000381.1:0-1889 GCA_037446035.1 Burkholderiales bacterium | reverse complement strand
GCACGAAGGGCCGCGCGAGCGCGCTCTTGGCCGGGTGGTCGAGGGCCGCGGCGAAGCCCTGCAGGATGGCGAGATCGGTGGCGCCCTCGAGGTACAGCACCCAGCCGGTCTGCTCGGCCTGCAGGTAGTGCTCGAAGCCGATTTCCCTGAGCGACTTGAGCACCTGGCTGCCGCGATCGTCGATGCGGTGCGGCCGGCCGACGAAGGCGACGACGGTATCGCGGTCCGCCGCCTCGTTGAGGATGACCTCCGAATGGCTCGCGGCGATGATCTGGCTGCCGGTCTCGGCGGCGGTGCGGGTCAGCACGTCGTAGATCTGGCGCTGGCGCAGGACTTCGAGATGCGCGTCGGGCTCGTCGAGCAGCAGCACCGCGCCCGGATTCGCGCTCATGTGCGCGAGCAGCAGCAGCGTCTGCTGCTGGCCGCGGCCGCTGGCGGAAAGGTCCAGGCGGATGCCGCGCGCCGTGCGGAAGGTCATGACGATCTCGCCGCGCTCGCGCACGTACTGCGGTTCGTCCAGCTTCACGCCGAAGAGCATGTCCATCCGCTCGACGATGCGCGGCCAGGCATCGCCGCCGCGCTGCAGCGCCTGCCAGCACAGGTTGCGCAGCACCTCGGCGGTGCGGCCTTCGCCGAGGCGGACCTGGATCGCCCCCTCGTCGAGCCGCGTTTCGTTCGCGGCCAGCCCCGACATCGGCGGCAGGTACGCGAGCCGGACCTCGGCGGCCGCGGCGGGGACGTCGAGGCGCTGACCATCGGCGCCGAGCCGCGAGCGGCAGTAGAAGGATTCCTCGTTCGCGTAGTCGAACTCGAGCCCGGTGGTCCAGACTTGCCCGGCCGCGACGCCGTCGACGTCGATCTCGATCAGCACATTGCGGGTCTTGGTCCTGCCTTCCTCACGATAGCCCTCGCGCACGTGCAGGTCGCGCCAGAGGAGGTTGGCCGCGGGCACGGGCAGCGCGATGAGATCCCGGCGGTTCAGCGTGACGCCGGCGCGCTCCTTCGGGATGTTGCCCGAGCCGCGCTTCTCCACCCAGCGCCGAACCCCTGCGTTCCAGAGCGCAAGCGCCTGCAGCGCCGAGGTCTTGCCCGAGTCGTTCGGGCCGACGAACACGACCCGCTCGCCAAGTTCGATCTCCGCCTCCTCGAACAGCTTGAAGTTGCGGATGGCGAGCCTCGTCAGCATATGGAACCTCCGGACCCCGGCTGTGCCCTGCGAGGGTGCCGCGTCTGCGATCGCGCGCAGCGGACGGCTGCGTCGTGTGCCGCGGCTTTGTTGCCGGCCGTGCGCGCGAATGTGCGAAACCGAGGGTTCGGTCTTCCACGCCAGAGAGCAACGGCTCGGTGATGCACGCCTGCGAGCGCAACGCGACACGGAGCAACGCACTGCGAAACAGCTCCGAAGTCGATCGCTTCGGAGTCGCGGTCGGACCATGCCTCTGCGTCGTAGCTGGCGGCGTCGCTCCGCCGCGACAGCTCGGTCGAGTCATCAGACACGCTCGTCACCCTGAGATCCAGTTCTTCCGACGGTTCAGCGCGGCACGGACCATACGCATGGCGCGAGGCGTCGTGTGCCGCGACCAAGCCAGTAAGACTCAAGCGAAATCGGCGCGCCACAAATGCACGGCGCGCTGCGCCATGCGGGCTTGGCGCGCCTGCAGATGCTCGAGCGTCCATTCGTCCGGCGCCTGCTGCGCAAGCTGCTGCGTCAGCGCGTACGCGCTCGCTCGGTATGCCTCGCATTTGGCGCCGTAGTCGGCGTTGGCGACACGCCGGTTGACCGCGGCTTCGAGCAGCGTCAGGTTGCCCAGCCGATGCACGGCCATTTCCCAGTGCTCGCGCGCGATGCTCGCTTCCCATGCGGCGGGCGGATTCTCCGGCAGCACGTG
>JBBIJJ010000380.1:0-1902 GCA_037446035.1 Burkholderiales bacterium | reverse complement strand
CCGCTCGCGACGAAATCTTCACACCTTCTCAGCGCCAGGGCGGGGTGCGCTCGCGCAAGCGGGCAAGCCGGTGCTCGACGGCGCGGGTGCGTTCTCGCTGCACGCGCATCGCCCATTCATCGATCGCCGCGCGTAACGGGCGTGATCGCGCGAGCTGGCGTAGCCGCGCTCGTGCGACGACGGTGTCGTTGAGCGCGCCCAGCTCGTCCTGCAGCGTCGCCAGCCGCTCGACGTAGGCCGCGGTCGCCGGCGCGGGCAGCGCGACCGCGAAAAACTCCAGCGCATAACGCAGGCGTTTGGCGAGGATCCGCACGCGATGCTGCTCGTCTGCCGAATGCCGCGCGAACCCGCGCGCGGCCTCGAACAGCCGCGCGTGCTGCCGCTGCAGCCGTCTCGCCGCCAGCGCTCCCAGGGACGGCCCGGTACCGGGTGACGGTGCGGCTGACCAGGCGAGCAGCGCGAGCGTCGCGCAGGCGAAACGCGACGACGCGAGCGCGGCGCGCACCTTGTCCCTTTCGCGCCGACGACGCCGCTGCGCATCGGCCAGCACCGGCGCGATCGCCACGGCGTACGCCGGGCCGAGCGCTGCCCCGATGGCGGGCAGCACTTCGCCGGCGAGAACGTCCCAGTCGCGCGCGCGGCCGAGCGCGCGCGCGATCCAGCGCAGGTCGGCCGCCAGCCGCTTCGGAAACTCCACGTGCGCGCGCAGCAGCCGCAGCACGGAGCGCACGCGCCGCAGCGCCACGCGCGCCTGATGCACGAACTCCGGATCGTCGTCCGCGAGCACACCGTGTGTATTCGCCAGCAGCACTTCGGTGGCGCGGCCGACGGCGAGTTTCACTGCGACCTCGACCTCGGTGTCGGCATGAACGCCGGCAAAGAGCTGCTGCGCGCTCGCCTTCACCGGCTGCGGCGCCTCGCCTTGCGCCAGCCGCCGGCCGCGCCGCGCCTTGGAGTCGCCGTATGGCAGCAGCGCGAGCGGACGGCCGCGCCCAGCGCGAGCGAAGCGCAAGGCCAGCGCCGGCAGCACTTCCGTGCCGCCCTCTTTCAACTCGAGCTCCAGTTCGCGGATGGCCTCGACACGCGCGCCGGCGCGAATCTCCCCATCGTCGAGCGCCAACTCGACGCGTGCTCCGCCCTTCTCGACGGTCCACAAAGCGCGGACGAAGCGTGTTCGGAACTGCTCGATGAGGCGCGCGCGCGGGCGCCGCGCGAGCAGTGGACCGACAGGGGTATCGGTCAGGTGGGCGCGCTCCACGCGTGCGCGCCGCAGCGGCCACTCCCATTCGCCGCGGCGGGCGAGCGCGGCCGCTTCGCTCTCCGACTTCAGCGTCTGGATCCAGCGTGCGCCGACCCGTCGCAGCCGCAGCGCAAATCCATGCGCCGCGAGCAGGCCGTCGGATGTGTCGTAGTAGATCGTTTCCAGGCGCATGCGCCGCGCCGGACCGAGCCTTTCGAGCCGGCGCCGAAGCCGCGGCAGATCGCGCGGCGTCACGGCCAACTTCAGCTCGACTTCCATCGGTACGGCCATCGGCATTCGACGCTTCGCGGCGGTTGTGGCGCAAGCAGTGTATTGCTCCCGCTGCGGCGTGCGCGCGACCGCCTGCCCTGGCTGCTCGCCGGCCTGGCCGGGTCGGTGCTCGCGACCCGGGTCGTCGCCGCTTTTGAGCATGCGCTGACGCGGCGGGTGGCGATCGCATTCTTCGTGCCGGCGATCGTCGATCTGGCCGACGCGTTCGGCACGCAGACCGAGGCGATCGCCGTGCGCGGGCTGTCGCTGTCGCACGCACCGATGCGTACGCTCGTGTGGGGCGAACTGCGCACGGGGCTCGTGATCGGCGCCGTGGTCAGCGCGATCGCATGGACCGCGATATATGGAGGATTACGCAACCTCGTGACACC
>JBBIJJ010000379.1:0-1907 GCA_037446035.1 Burkholderiales bacterium | reverse complement strand
CCGGAACGACGAAGGGGGTGGCCGGAACGACGAAGGGGGTGGCCGGAACGACGAAGGGGGTGGCCGGAACGACGACGGGGTTGGCCGGAATGACGACGGGGGGTTGGCCCGTAGTGACAAAGGGTAGTTCGCTCGGAGTGACGATGGGTGATGGATGCGGAAGCGGGGCGGTGGGCACGTGTCACGAGCATTCGTAATGCTGGAAAAGGGGGGTCACTGCCCTGCCCCCTCTGGAAAAGGGCGCGCACGCGCAGCGCGCGCGATTCCGGCCGCGGCACTGAAGACGAAATGACACGATGGCACTGAACTTCGAACGGCTCGCCACCGACGGCGCCGCACGGCGCGGACGAATCACGCTGGCGCACGGCGCAGTGGAGACGCCCGTGTTCATGCCGGTCGGCACCTACGGCACGGTCAAGGCGATGACGCCGCGCGAGCTCGACGAGCTGGGCGCGCAGATCGTGCTCGGCAACACATTCCACCTGTGGCTGCGGCCGGGGCTCGACGTGATCGCTGCGCACGAAGGACTGCACCGCTTCATGGGCTGGGCGCGGCCGATCCTGACCGACTCGGGCGGCTTCCAGGTGTTTTCGCTCGGAAAGCTGCGCAAGGTGCGCGAAGAGGGCGTGCAGTTCGCCTCGCCCGTGAACGGCGATCGCCTCTTCCTGACGCCCGAGGAATCGATGCGCATCCAGATCGCGCTGGACGCGGACCTCGCGATGGTGTTCGACGAGTGCACGCCGTACGAGGTCGACGGGCGCCCGGCGACGTTCGAGCACGCGGCCGAGTCGATGCGGCTGTCGCTGCGCTGGGCGCGGCGTTCGCGTGCCGAATTCGACCGGCTGACGGCCGATCGCCGGCGCCGCAATGCGCTGTTCGGCATCGTGCAGGGCGGCATGTACGAGTCGCTGCGCGACGAGTCGGCGGCGGGGCTCGCCGAGATCGGCTTCGACGGCTATGCGATCGGCGGGCTTTCGGTCGGCGAGCCGAAGGAGGAGATGCTGCGCATGCTGGCGCACGTCGCGCCGCGGCTTCCCGCCGACAAGCCGCGCTATCTGATGGGCGTGGGCACGCCGGAGGACCTGCTCGACGGCATCGCCGCCGGCATCGACATGTTCGACTGCGTGCTACCGACGCGCAATGCACGCAACGGGTGGCTATTCACGCGCAGCGGCGACGTCAAGATCCGTAACAGCCGATACAGCCGCGACACGCGCCCGCTCGACGCCGACTGCGGCTGCCACACGTGCATGCACTTCACGCGCGCCTACCTGCACCACCTGCAGCGCGTCAACGAGATTCTCGGCGCGCGGCTGAACACGATCCACAACCTGCACTTCTACCTCGACCTGATGCGGCAGGCACGCATCGCCATCGAGGAGCGGCGCTTCGAAGACTTCGCGCGCCGCCTCGTCGAATCGCGCGCGCAGGGCGTCGCAGACTGAGCGGGCAACTTCGGCATGACTCTTTGTGGTAACACATGCCAACCGCGCGAAGTCTGCTTCCGCCACCCGTCGTCACGCGCCGAGCGAACCACCCGTCCCCAGCACCCGTCAGCATTCCGAACAAGCGAGCCGTCGTCATTCCGTGCCGGCCACCCCTCCTCACTCCAAGCCAACCGCCATCATTCCGAACTACCCGCCCGTCGTCATTGCGAGCCGAAGCCTCTTGTCATTCCGAGCCGAAGTTTCTTGTCATTCCGAGCCAAAGTCTCTTGTCATTCCGAGCCAAAGTCTCTTGTCATTCCGAGCCGAAGTTTCTTGTCATTCCGAGCCGAAGGCGAGAAATCTCCGCCGTGCGCCGTGCCGAGATCCCTCGCATTCGCTCGGGATGACGAGCGTCTGCCATTTCAACCCGCCGACTCGATTGATTCCGAGCCGCCTCGTCCCGGTCGTTCCGAGCCGAAG
>JBBIJJ010000378.1:0-1928 GCA_037446035.1 Burkholderiales bacterium | reverse complement strand
CCGTCGCGCCAGCAGCGCGTGCAGGGCGATCGCGCCGAAGGTCGCGGTGCCGATGCCGCCGAGCGTGAACGCGCCGATCTTCAGTGCGAAGTCGCCGGCGCCGAGCACGAGCGTCACCGCGGCGACGATCAGGTTGCGGTTTTCGCTGAAGTCGACCTTGTTGTCGACCCAGATCTTGGCGCCGGCGATCGCGATCAGGCCGAACACGACGATCGACACGCCGCCCAGCACGGCGGCCGGGATCGTCTGGATCAGCGCGCCGAACTTCGGCGAAAAACCGAGCACGATCGCCACCGCCGCGGCGACGACGAACACCAGCGACGAGTAGATGCGCGTGGCGGCCATCACGCCGATGTTCTCCGCGTACGTCGTCACCCCCGTGCCGCCCACGCCGCCGGCCGCCATTGTCGCCAGGCCGTCGCCGACGAAAGCGCGGCCCATCAGGGGGTCGAGGTTGCGGCCGGTCATCGCACTGACCGCCTTGATGTGGCCGAGGTTCTCGGCGACCAAGATCACCGCGACCGGCGCGATCAGCAGCATCGCGTCGAGCTCGAACACGGGGCGCGCAAGGCCGGGCAGTCCGAACCACGCGGCGCGCGCCAGACCCGAAAAGTCGATCGGTTTGCCGAAACCCATGCCGTTGGCGAGCGCCAGGTAGATCAGATAAGCGACGATCAGCCCGGCCAGGATCAGCAGCTTCTGCAGCAACCCGCGCGTAAAGACCGCCACACCGCCGACCGCGAGGATCGTGATCACCGCCATCCAACCGTCGAAGGCCGTGCTGCCGACGCTCTTGACCGCGATCGGAGCGAGGTTCAACCCGATGACCGCGACGACCGCGCCGGTGACCACCGGCGGCATCAGCCGCTCGATCCACTGCGTGCCGGTGGCCATCACGGCGAGCCCGATCGCGGTGTAGACGGCGCCGCAGGCGACGATGCCGCCGAGCGCAACTCCGATGTTCGCGTTCGGCCCCTGGCCGGCGTAGCCGCTGGCGGCGATCACCACGCCGATGAAGGCGAAGCTCGAACCGAGGTAGCTCGGCACGCGTCCGCCGACGACGACGAAAAACAGCAGCGTTCCCACGCCGCTCATCAGGATCGCGACGTTCGGATCGAAGCCCATCAGCAGCGGCGCCAGTACGGTCGCGCCGAACATCGCGACCACGTGCTGCACGCCGAGCGCGAAGGTCTGCGGCGCCGGCAGGCGCTCGTCGGGCGCGATCACGCCGTTGGTCTTCAGGGTCCAGCGGGGAAAGTACGTTGCGGCCATCGATTTCTCCTTGTTGTTCTCGGCGGGCGCGAGCTTACCTGTGCGCCGGGTCACCGTCGCCGCGCGGCGGCGGGAGTACATTTCGCCGCACCGCTGTCCGCAAGGGAGTTCGTCATGAACAACGCGTATGGATTTGGCAAGACCGTCGCCATGAATTACGAGCAGGCGCTCGAAAAGGTGACCGCCGAGCTGCAGAAGGAAGGCTTTGGCGTGCTGACCGAAATCGACGTCAAGGCGACGATGAAGAAGAAACTCGACCACGACATCCCGCCGTACAAGATCCTCGGCGCGTGCAACCCGCCGTTCGCGCGGCGCGCGCTCGAAGCGGAGCCGACGATCGGGCTGCTGCTGCCGTGCAACGTCGTCGTCCGGCAGGACGACGCCGGTGCGGTGCACGTCGAGTTCATGGACCCGGACGCGATGCAGAAACTGTCGTCGAGCCCGGAGCTGGCGAAGGTCGCGGCCGAGGTGCGCGAGCGGCTCGTCCGCGTGATGAACGCGGTGTAACCGTTTGCGAGCCCTGCTGCTCGCACGAAGGTCGCGCAGAAAGCTTTAGCCGAAATCCGGCAGTGGGCCGTTTGCCGTCCGTTCGCTGCGCCGCCTCGGGGCATTTCGAGCCGAAGTCCCTCGTCGTTCCGAGCCAAGGGCGAGTAATC
>JBBIJJ010000377.1:0-1941 GCA_037446035.1 Burkholderiales bacterium | reverse complement strand
GGCACCACCGGCAGCACGTACGAAGCGAGTTTCGACGACGACGCGGAGAAGAACACGACGATCACGACGACCCACAGCCACAGCACGCGCGCCGGCTGGAAGCGCAGGCCCGCGTCGCGCCGCGCGCCGAGCGCCAGCGCGCGCGGCGCAAGCAATGTCCACGGCAGCAGTCCACCAGCAAGCACCGGGATGAAGTACCACCAGGGTTCGTAGCGCCCGTGCACGCGTGTGAGGAACCGTTCGACGTGTTCGTGCCAGAAGAAGTAGCGCGGGAACTCCGGATTCGCGAGCGACACCGCGACGAACCACGGCGCGGCGATGGCCAGCAACAGCGCCAGCCCCTTGCCGAGATGCAGCCGCCGCCACGGCGCGAAATCGCGCTGCCACAGCGAGTACAGGACGAGCACCGCCGCCGGCAGCACGAGCGCCGGCAGCCCCTTGGACAGCACGCCCAGCGCCATGCCCGCGTACGCGACAAGCATCCAGCGGCGCGTCTGCTCGGCCGTCGCCCCGTCGCGCTGTGCGAGAAGAAAGCCGCCGAGCGTCACCGTCATGAAGCACGCGAGCCCCATGTCCAGCGTCAGTACGTGCGCCAGCCCGACGAGCAGCGCGCTGCTGCCGAGCACGATGCCCGCGACGACGCCCCGATCTCGCCCGAACAGCCGCGCGGCGAAGTAGGCGGTGAACAACACCGTCGCCAGCCCGGTCAGCGCGTTCCACAGGCGCGCGGTCCATTCGTCGACGCCGAACGCCCGGTACAACGCGGCGGTCGCCCAGTACTGCAGCGGCGGCTTGTAGAAGTACTTGATGTCGTTTAGCCGCGGCGTGATCCAGTCGCCGCTCGCCGCCATCTCGCGCGCGATCTCCGCATAGCGGCCCTCGTCGCTCTTGATCAGCCGGCGCGCGTCAAGGTTGGCGAACCACACGACGAGCGCAAGCGCGATCAGCACGATGCCCGCGCGCAGCGGCAGCGCGAGCGAACGGCGCGCGGTCAGGGTCGATCCGGACACGCTCATCGTTGCCGCCACGCCGTCACCAGACCGCGCTCGGCCGGCGCGGGCCGGCGAGCAGCGCGGCGCTCAGGCATCGCGTACGCTGAGCGCGGACCGTCATCGGCAGCCCGCCGGCGTGCTCGTCGGCGAGACGCGCTGCGGGCGTCACCGCGTATGCCTGCCGCGCGTCGATCCAAACGCCGCAACGCTTGCGGCGCAAGCCCGCCGGTTCACCGCAGCGGCCGCGCGCGCAACGCAGCCAACACGCATTCGATGGCAAGCGCCGTGCGCGCGTCCCTGTGGGCGGAAATGCGCTGCGAGCTGCGGTGGGCCACGCGATGCGGCGCTGAAACTGGATCGTCAAGTTCGTCGTGAGGTCGGCGTCGGTGCGGTCGGGTACCGCTGCTGCGGCGGGCGCGGCGGCAGATGTTGCGCCCTGTGCGGTCCGAGGCGCGAATATAAGGGATAACCCGCAAGCACCCGGTCGCGCCGCGGCGGGTGCCCCGAGACGAACGACCGGCGCGGCGTCGCGTTCGAACTTCCCGCGCGAACGACCCCGGGCTTTCCCTCGGTTCGGCGCGACCGCATTGACCGCGCACGGCCGGCGCTGCTCTAATCCGCCCGCCTCTGATGGGGAGTAGCTCGATCGCCCGGCGCAACGCCGGGCGGATCGCTGTGGCGCCGTCAGCACGGACTGGAAATCGATCTGGCGCGCGATTTCCCGCCCGGCGCCGCAGAACGGATCGCATACGGCGCTCCGGCCGGCAAGACCAACAGGGCACAACAACCACTCCCCGGTCCGCGCCAGGCCGTACAACAAGGCATTCCCATGATGACCGTCGGCACGCCGCTGATGTGGACGCTTTTTGTGTCCTTCGTTTTCGCCGCCCTGCTGGTCGACTTTTTTGCGATGTCGAAACAGGGCGCGCACAAGGTCTCGATCAGGGAG
>JBBIJJ010000376.1:0-1983 GCA_037446035.1 Burkholderiales bacterium | reverse complement strand
TGCGCAGCAGGAACACCGGCCAGATCCACAGCGAAACGACCCAGCGCACGAAGCGCGCGACGCCGAGCGGCTGCTTCTCTCCTTCCGCGGTGAGGCGGAACACGACGAACGCGCCGGCCAGGATCCAGCACACCAGGCCCGCGTAGGTCCACGCGCGGCCCGCGTATTCGAACGGCAACGCCCCGCCGATGGCCGCAGCGATCAGCACCGACGCGAACACCGCCAGCAGCGTGGCGACCAGCGCGTGCCGGTACTTCAGCAGCGGATCGTTGTCGTTCCAGGACATGCGCGCGAGTCTACCGAGCGTTCGGAAGCTCGATCGCGAATTCAACGCTCAGCCCCCACCTCTGACCCTCAGCCTCGAGGGGACAGCGGAGGTTCGCGCGGCAACCGGTCGCCGCCCGTTGCTGGAAGCCGAGCAGTGGCGACGCTGTGCTAGCTTCGATCGCATGGTTTCGGACAAGGATCCGATCGTTGCGATCGCGACCGCGCCCGGGCGCGGCGGCATCGGCATCGTGCGGCTGTCGGGCGCCGATCTGGCGCCGGTGATCGAGGCCGTGCTCGGTCCGCGCGCAGAGGCGCTTGCCCCGAGGCACGCGACCTTCGCCAGGTTCCTCGATGCGGCGGGCGAAGAGATCGACGAAGGCATCGCGCTGTCGTTTCCTGCGCCGCATTCGTACACCGGTGAGAACGTGCTCGAGCTGCAGGCGCACGGCGGGCCGGTCGTGCTGCGCATGCTGGTTGCGCGCTGCCTGGAGGCGGGCCGCGCGATCGGACTGCGGCTCGCCGAGCCGGGCGAGTTCACGCGGCGCGCTTTCTTGAACGACCGGCTCGACCTGGCACAGGCCGAGGCGGTGGCGGACCTGATCGACGCGTCAACCGCGGCGGCGGCGCGCAGCGCGGCGCGTTCGCTGGCCGGCGCGTTCTCGCGCGAGGTGCACGCCCTGACCGAGGCGCTGATCGAGCTGCGCACGCTGGTCGAGGCCACACTCGACTTTCCCGAGGAGGAGATCGAATTCCTCGACGCGTCGGATGCGCGCGGCCGTCTGACGAAGATCCGCGCGCAACTTGCGCAACTGCTCGAGCGCGCACAGCAGGGCGCGGCGCTGCGCGAAGGGCTCGCGGTCGTGCTGATCGGCCAGCCGAACGTCGGCAAGTCGAGCCTGCTCAATGCGCTCGCCGGCGAGGAACTCGCGATCGTCACCCCGGTGCCCGGCACGACGCGCGACCGCATCGCGCAGCAGGTCGAGGTCGACGGCATTCCGCTCAACGTCATCGACACCGCGGGGCTGCGCGAGACGGTCGATGTCGTCGAACGCATCGGCATCGAGCGCACCTGGGCCGAGGTCGAGCGTGCCGACGTCGTGCTGCATCTGGTCGATGTCACGGCGCGCGACGCCGCCGCCGCGGCGGCCGATGCCGCGATCGAAGCGCGCGTGCGCGAACGCGCGCCGCGCGCGCCGGTGCTGACCGTCTTCAACAAGGTCGACCTGACGGACCTGACCGCGCGCGCCGAAGGCGATTCGATCTGGCTGTCGGCGCTCACGGGCGCCGGGCTCGACGCGCTGCGCGCGCGGTTGCTCGCGATCGCCGGCTGGGACTCGGCGGCCAGCGGCGAGCACGCGTTCCTCGCGCGCGCGCGCCACCTCGAAGCGCTGCACGCGGCGCAGGCGCACCTGGAGGCCGCCGCCGCGCACGCAGAACAGGGCAATCGTCAGCTCGACCTGCTCGCCGAGGAGTTGCGGCTCGCCGGCAATCGCCTCGCCGAGATCACCGGCGAGTTCACCGCCGACGATCTGCTCGGGCGAATCTTTTCGCGGTTTTGCATCGGGAAGTAATTGCCTCGGTCTTCTCCATTGACAAGCCGGCAACGCGGAAGTCCGGGTAGTGCAAGGTTCGAAGGCAGCCCAAGCCCCACAGCCACAGACTCACTCGACCCGCACCGAAGCGCCGAGCCCCAACTCTTGCAGGATCTGCCGCAGC
>JBBIJJ010000375.1:0-1987 GCA_037446035.1 Burkholderiales bacterium | reverse complement strand
TTGAAAGGACTTAGGCGGCGGCCCGAACCGCGGGTCGAGACGCCCCGAGCCGTGCGCGAACGCGCTGATGGGCGACGACGATACGGTCGTGCATCAGTTGCGCCGCACGCTCGGCTTCGCTCGCAGCCATCGCTGCGACGATGCGTCCTTCGCTCGCAGCACCGATGCGCCGGGCGGGCTGCGCGACAACCGGCGCGGCGCGGTCGAACTGTTTGCCACGCCGAGGTTGGCGCTGGCCGCCATCGTGCGTGCGGCGGACGGGCGCGTTCCGGCGGCCGATCGCGCCTGGCTGCAGTCGCGGCGCGCGCGCCATCTCGAGCGCGTGCGCAAGACACGGCAAGCCATGCGCAACGCGCCGGACGGCGCCGACGGCCGGCTGCATCCGAATCGTTTGCTCGCGGTGCTGAACGAGCGGCTCGCGAGCGACGCCGTGGTCGTCGCCGACGGCGGCGATTTTCTCGCCTTCGCGCGCGTGGGCATCGGCGCCACCACGTATCTGGATCCCGGCGCGCTCGGCTGCATCGGCGTGGGCGTGCCGTTCGGCGTGGCGGCGGCACTGGCCTGCCCCGGCCGCACGGTGGCGGTGCTGACGGGCGACGGCGCATTCGGCTTCAACGCGCTGGAGATCGATACCGCCGTGCGCCACCGCGCGCCGCTGCTCGTCGTGGTAGCGAACAACGGCGCCTGGCAGCTCGAGGTGCACGATCAGCAGCACACGTACGGCACGGTCGTCGGCACGCGGCTGCAATACGCCGATCACGCGCGGCTGGCGCGCGCCTTCGGCGCCTTCGGCGAGCGCGTCGAGCGCGGTGCCCAGCTCGAAGCAGCGATCGACCGTGCGTTCGCCGCAGTCCGTCGCGGGCAGCCGGCGCTGCTCGACGTGCTGGTCACCACCGACGCGGTCTCTTCGGACGCGAAGTCAGGGCTGGCGTGGGTGCCGGATCTGCAGCCGCTCGCGGCCTGGGACGAAGCCGAGCGACGTCATCGAAGCAAAAGCGAAGCGGACACCGGCGCGTGTTAGCGTCGCCGAATGTGGCGATGGTTGCTCGACCGGGCGCGGCGGCTGCGTACGCTCGCGCTCGTCTGGCTCGGCCTGTGGCGCGGCCGGTGGCGGCGCGGGCGCGTTCACGTCGGCGGCATCCGTTTCTTCCCCGGCGCGCCGGCCGTGCGTTCGTGGCGCTACGGCCTGTACGCGCCCGCCGGACTGCGCGACGACCAAGCCGCCCCGCTGATCGTCGTGCTGCACGGCTGCAGGCAACGAGCGCTGCGCTTCGCCCAGGCGTCCGGCTGGACGCGCTTGGCCGACCGCGCCGGCGTGCGGCTGCTGTGTCCGCAACAGCGCCGGCTGGCCAATCTGTTTCATTGCTGGAACTGGTTTCACCCGCTGGCGCAAAACGGTCGCGGCGAGCTGGACGCGATCGCGGCGATGATCGACGACGTCGCCTCCCGCGTGAACGTGGACGCGCAACGCATCGCCGCGGTGGGCCTTTCGGCCGGTGGGGCGCTGGCGGCGCTACTCGCCTTTCACCGGCCCGACCGTTTTCGCGCCGTGGTCGCCGTGGCCGCGCCGCCGCTGCTCGGCGCGTTCAGTCTGCACGATCCTCGCGCCGTGATGCGCAGCGGCCTGCGCGGCGATCCGCTGCTGGCGTTGGGCACGCGCCGCGAGGCGTGCGCGCCGCTGGCGATCGTGCACGGCGCCGCGGACGAAGTCGTCAACCCGCGCTGCGCCGAGCAGCTTGCCGCGCAGGCGCTGGAGTCGCTGCGCCGCGCCGGCGTGCAGCCCGTCAAGCACGAAACGGCGGCCGACGCAGCGCTGGTCGTCAACGCCGACTTTCGTGCCGATACGCGGCTCGTCTTGCGCACCTTGCTGATCCGCGATGCCGGGCATGTGTGGACCGGCGGCCCCGGCGGCCACCCGTATTGCGAGCGCAGCGGCGTGCCGCTGACGGGGCTGGCGGCGCGCTTCCTGCGCGACACTGGCGTGTTC
>JBBIJJ010000374.1:0-1995 GCA_037446035.1 Burkholderiales bacterium | reverse complement strand
GTGCCGACTGCCGAAGGCTGGCTGTACCTGGCGCTGATCCTGGACCTGTACAGCCGCAAGCTGGTTGGCTGGGCGATGAGCGATGCGATGCCGCAGGAGCTGACGCTGGCCGCACTGGCGATGGCGCTGGGCTGGCACGATCCGCCGGACGGGCTCATGCATCACTCCGACCGCGGCTCGCAGTACGCCGCCGGCGACTATCAGAAGGTGCTGGCCGCCCGCGGCATCACCGTGTCGATGAGCCGCAAGGGCGACTGCTGGGACAATGCGCCGATGGAATCGGCCAACGGCACGGTGAAGGTCGAGTGCGTGCACGGCGTGCACTTCAAGACACGCGCCGAGGCGGCGCAGGCGCTCATCGAGTACTTCGGCTACTACAACACCGAGCGGATGCATTCGTCGCTGGGCTATCTGACGCCGAGTGAATTCGAGCGGCGCTGGCGCGCCGAGCATGAACAACGCGGGGCGTCTGCACAATGAAGCACGACGCGTTGCCCACCGCCGGCCGTCGTCGTGTTCGAATGACACGACCACGACAGCCGGCGCGTGGACAACGCGCTTCGTGCCAGATCGTGGCGTCCATCAAACGGGGACCGGTTCATCTTCCAGCGACTCGCGCTCGGGATCCATCCCGTCGGCGTCCAGCACCGGGCGGCGGCGGAAGATGGCTCGGCCAGTGGCCTCGGGTCCCGCCCGCACGAGCAGCTCGGGCTGGAACATCCAGGCCGTGTCGCGATTGGTGTCAGGCTCTTCCTGCGCATTGACGAGGAACAGGGTCACCAAGCGATCGCCCTTCGCATTCTTCGGGCGGATCGACCCTTGCACCCGCACGGCAGGCTGGTCGGGGTCTGGTGCCTGATGGGGAATTACCCCTTCCGTGAGCGGCAGAACGAGTTTTCCGCCACAGGGGATGCGCTGCCAGACCTTGGCCTTCGAACCATCCTTGCGAACCACGTCGTGCTCATCGTTGGGCACGCGCTCGTACCGCCCCCAGCGCGCCTCGACCTCGATGCGCTCGACGTCGCCGTCGACGCAGAAGGTCATGCCGAAGCTGCTGGGCACCAGCGATTGATCCTAAATCCGGCAGTTCGCCTCACGTCGAAACGGCAGAAAGCCAGCATCCATGCGGGTTTCAAGCCAATTCCGAGGACTGCGGAGCAGTTCCAAATGGGTGATGGTCGTGGTCACTGCAAGGCTTTGGCGCGAACGCGTTTCTCGATACTTCACGGACTTCAACTGCCGTTTCTAGGTTGATTGCTCGTCGCGTCGATCTCGTCGGAGGCATCCGATTCTGGTTCCACCCGCCCGGTCGCCGCCCCGAACTCGGCGCCGGGTTCGTGCTGGCCGGGTACGATCGGGTCGCTGGGTTCCTCGACTTCGTCCTCCGCCAGCGCCCCCTCCAGTCCCTCGATGCCGCCCTTGGCCGCTTCGCGCGGGGCCAGCTTGCCGACCAGATAGCGGTCTCGCACGCCCATGTCCACGATGCGTTCGTGCGGGCCACCCGCCGGGCCGAGAAGGTCATCCACTACGGCCAGTTGCAGCAGCTCGCGGATGTAGGCCCGATCCTCGACCGGCGGCACGCCACCCACGGTCTGATGCAGCGCCGAGGACAGTGCCGCGACGAACTCGTCCCACTGGATACGCCCGACGTTGCGCGACGATGGCGGAGCCAACGAAACACTGGCGACCGGCACTGGCGTATCGGCGACGGATAGCCGGTCGAAGAAGACCGTGGTGGTTTCGACGTCGGAGCGGAGCCGCACCACGCGCCCGGCACGCACGATCTCCCCGGCAGGGTTCAGCACTAGCAGGCTGTTGAAATGTGCATGAATTTCGGCCTTCCGCGGTGGCGCACAAGCGGGAAGCGACGGTTATCGATGGTGCTGACCACTGGTGATGCCACTTTCGCAACCTCCGCGAACTTGTTGGATGCCATCGGACCCTGGTTTTTCGTCCTACGGACGGACGGCTCCCATCTCGGGCGGTGCCAGCTTG
>JBBIJJ010000373.1:0-2028 GCA_037446035.1 Burkholderiales bacterium | reverse complement strand
GATCGTCGCCTCCCAGCAGGGCCTCGGGATCTCGGCGCGCCGCGTCGCGCACGTCGAAGTCGTCGAGCGAGCGGTAGCGCCGGTCGCCCGGAACCAGTTTCTCGACCAGGGTGCTCTTGCCGGTCTGGCGTGCACCGGTGAGCACCACGGCCGGCATCACGGAGAGCCGCGCGGCGAGCGCGTCATCCACCAGGCGGGGCAGGGTCTTCACGGCATGGATGATATTCATTCATGCTGCGGATTGACAATCCCGGCGCGCGGTTTCTTGGTGGATGCCCATGCCTGCCGCGGCTGACACAAGGCGGCCCCCGGCTCGAGCACCCTGTTGCGCCTAGCCCGCATATTTCACGAGGTCGCCCCCGAATGCGTCGTTTTGGCAGCTTCGTCGAGCACTTGCAACGAGCGCGGCGCGCAGCAATCTGGCGCGCCGGGGCTACGCGGGCTTGCGCGGCGTCTGCGCGGTCATCTTGCGCTCAACTGCTTGCGCGTGCCTGCGGGCACGCGACTGCGGCCGTCTCGCGCAACCTGCCGCGCGCATCCGCTCGCACAACTCCCGCGTCCCTCATGAAATATCCGGGCTAGAGGCCGGCGGCGATCTCGCGGAAAGCGGCGCGACCGACGTGTTCGATGCCCCGCTCGAAGCCGCGGTGCGCCGCTTCCAGTCGCGCCACGGGCTCGAGGCCGACGGCGTCGTCGGTCGCGCCACGCTCGCCGCGCTGAACGTCGGCGTGGCCAATCGGGTCGCACAGGTTCGCGCCAATCTCGAACGTCTGCGCTGGGTCGCCCGCGAGCTCAAGGGGGACTATCTGCTGGTCGACATCGCCGGCTTTACCGCGCGGCTCTGGCGCGACGACGCACTCGTGTGGTCGGCGCGCGTCGTCATCGGCCTGCCGTTTCGCACGACGCCGGAGTTCCGCGCGCGGATGAAGTACCTCGTCCTGAACCCCGAGTGGACCGTGCCGCCGACGATCCTGCGCGAGGACGTGCTGCCAAAGGTGATCGACGATCCCGCCTACCTCGAGCGCCACCGGATGCGCGTGCTCGACGCCGCCGGACGGCGCATCGATCCGTCCGCGATCGAGTGGTCACGGTATCGGACGAACCCGCGCGCGTTTCCTTACCAGATCGTACAAGCGCCGGGCGGCGACAACCCGCTGGGCGCGATCAAGTTCATGTTCCCGAACGAGCACTTGGTCTACCTGCACGACACGCCGGCGCGCGCGCTGTTCGAGCGCGCGACGCGGGCGTGCAGCTCGGGCTGCATCCGCGTCGAGCGACCGCTCGAGCTGGCGCGGCTGCTGCTCGACGATCCGGTGCGCTGGTCGGACGAGCGGTTGCGCGAAGCGGTCGCCTCCGGCCGCACGCAGACGGTGCCGGTGCGATGAGCGGTGCCGGTGCTGTTGCTGTACTTCACCGCGACCGTCGATGCCGACGGCGCGCTGCAGTTGCGGCCCGACGTGTACGGGCGCGACCGGCCGATCGTCGCCGCGCTCGCCGCGCCCTTTCGCTTCGCGCCGGTCGACCTCGGCCGTCGCCGCCGCGCCTCGGACGATTGAGCGTCAGGATCTGCGACGACATCGAGCAGCGGATGCGCATGCCGTTCGAATGAGGCCCACGGACGAATGAGCGCAGAATCTGCGACGACACGCGCCGGCCGACCGGCATCGCGAGCCGACACGCTCGGTCGCGCTGCGCCGACTTTCTTCCACAGGCCGAACCGATGCGTCCCGCCCGCGAAGCGCAACGCGTCTGGCCTTTTTCGGAGCTACCGCCTCTCCGCCACTCGGCAGCGACCGTCTCGGTCATGCCGAGCCAACCTGCCCTGTCACTCATGGACACCTTCCGAACCGAAGGCCGTCGTCATTCCAAGCCGAAGGCCGTGGTCACTCCAAGCCGAAGGCCGTGGTCACTCCAAGCCGAAGGCCTTCGTCATTCCGAGCCGAAGGCCGTCGTCAATCCCAGCCGACACCCGTCGTCATTCCGAGCCGAAGACCGTCGTCATTCCGAGCCGAAGACCGTCGTCAATCC
>JBBIJJ010000372.1:0-2029 GCA_037446035.1 Burkholderiales bacterium | reverse complement strand
TCGCTCGCCGGCCGCCCGCGCGAGGCGATCGATCGCGCGCTGGCGCTCGACACCGCGTATCCGCGCGCGCTCGAGATGGCGGGCAGCGCCGCGTACGAGGCGCGCGACTTCCGCGCCGCGGCCGGCTACCGGCAGCGGCTGCTCGCGCAACTTGTGCCCGGAACGCCGGAGCACGCGCAGCTCGTCGCCGCGATCGAGCGCGCCGAACGTCGAGCGCGGTTCGCGCTACCGTCGTCGCGCGCAGCGTCGCCCGGCGACGGGGCGCGCGCGGCGCCATCGGTTTGATCCGGCGCAAGGATCGCATGCACCGTCGGCACAGCGCGCACGATCGCGACGCTGCTTGATCGAAGGCACATCGTCGCGTCGCCGATGCGATCTGATCGTGCTTGCAGGGTCATCGATGAGGAGCGAACCGATGACGCTGGACGACGCCGACGTCATCGTCGCCGGCGCGGGATTGTCCGGTCTGACGACGGCATTTCTGCTGGCACGCCGTGGCCGGCGCGTGCGGCTGCTCGAAGCCGCGCCACGGCCGGGCGGCGTGATCGGCTCGCGGCGCCAGGAAGGCGTGCTGTACGAGCTGGGGCCGAACAGCGGACTCGACACCACGCCGTTGATCGGCGAACTGCTCGGCGCCGCCGGCATCCGCGACGAGCGGCGCGACGCCGGCGCGGCGGCGGCCAGGCGCTACATCCTGCGCGGCGGCGCACTGGTCGCGCTGCCGACTTCGCCCGGTGCGTTGCTGCGTACACCGCTGTTTTCATGGCGTGCCAAGCTTGCGCTGCTGCGCGAACCGTTCGTCGCACCCGCGCCGCCGGAGGCCGAGGAAACGGTCGCGGATTTCGTTCGTCGCCGGCTCGGTACCGAGTTTCTCGACTATGCGATCGAACCATTCGTCGCCGGCATCTACGCCGGTGATCCGGAGACGCTCAGCGTGCCGGCCGCGTTTCCGCGGCTCGCCGCGCTCGAGCAGAAGTACGGAAGCCTGATTCGCGGCCAGATCCTCGGCGCGCGCGAGCGCAAGAGGAGCGCCGAGAAGGCGAAGAACATGGCCGTGAGCTTTTCCTTCCGCGACGGCATGCAGACGCTGACCGATGCGCTCGCGCGCGCGCTGCCGATCGAGTGCGGCGTGCGGGTCGCCGCCGTGCGGCGTGACCCCGATGGCTTCGTCCTCGAATGCGAGCGCGACGACGCGGGCGGGCGCGAGCGCTTCGAACGGCGTGTGCGCGCCGTCGTGCTCGCCGTGCCCGCGTATGGCGCCGCACCCATCCTCGCCTCGCTCGACGCTGCCGCCGCGCAGGCGCTGCGGCAGATCGTCTATCCGCCGGTCGCGGTCGTCGCAGCCGCGTACCGCCGCAGCGACGTTGCGCATCCGCTCGACGGCTTCGGCTTCCTCGCGCCGAAGAAGGAGAATCCGTCCATCCTCGGGTCGCTGTTTTCCAGCACGATGTTCGCGCACCGCGCGCCGGAAGGCACGGTGGTGTTGACGACCTTCGTCGGCGGCCGGCGCAATCCCGAGCTGGCGCAGGCGCCCGAAGCCGACATCGCGGCGAGCGTGCGGCGCGCGCTCGCGCAGTACGTCGGCGCGGCGACGCCGCTGTGGAGCGCGGTGACGCGCTGGCAGCAGGCGATCCCGCAGTACACGCTCGGTCATCGCGAGCGCATCGCCGTGCTCGAGCGCGCCGAGGCCGCCGCGCCCGGTCTGTACTTCTGCGCAAACTACCGGGGCGGCGTCTCGATCGGCGACTGCATCAAGTCGGGCCATGCGATGGCCGAACGCATCGACCGCGAACTCGGCGCGTTGTGCGCGTCCCGCCATTGAGCACTACGCATCTTCCTGACAGGCGCCAACCGCCCGGCGCTCGCATCCCTGACCCATCGTCGTTCCGTGCCGCACTCTCCTCGTCATTCCGCGCCGAACCCCCTCGTCATTCCGAGCCGAAGGCGAGGAATCGCTGCCGCTCGCAACGCCGAGATCCCTCGCGCCGCTCGGGATGACGGAACCGGCGTCCGCGAGAGTCAAATGAAC
>JBBIJJ010000371.1:0-2042 GCA_037446035.1 Burkholderiales bacterium | reverse complement strand
ATCCTCATCCCGGCTGACCCACCGGCTCGGCCGCGAGTGGCCCGACCACATTCGTGCACTTGCGCACACGCCAGCGCGTCACGCGGCCGTCGTTCACGTACGGGTCCGCCTGCGCGAACGTCTGGCGCAGCGGTGGGCGAGTCGCCCTGCAACAGCCGCACGCCGGCGTCGATCGGGTCGGCGAGGACGCCGCCCGCCAACAGTTCGCCACGGTCGGTCGTCGCTGGCGCGAGCCGCAAGTGTTCGGCGCGATACGCGGCGCACCGTTCCAGGCAGTCCGGTACGCGTCGTAGAAGACTACTGACCATTACCTATCGTCGTGACACGTGCCGACCTCTTGGCGTGCGCATGCGTGAGCCCTCGTCATTCCGAGCCAACGGCGAGGAAACTGCGCCGCTCGCAGTGCCGAGATCCCTCGGCTTCGCTCGGGATGACGGAATCGGCGACAGCAAAGCCGAAGCGCACTCGCAAGGTGGCGGTGTCACGAGGTTGCGTAGTCATCGATCGACAGTGCATGGCGCCTCCTTGTCCGACAGCCGTCCAGGGATAGACCGGCCGACCGCCGGTCGGCTGACCGCACCGGTTCGCGGAACCGCCCTTGACAGCCCATCCCGTTCCTATCAGCGTGATATCACTTTGAAAGCAATGCGAGGAACAACCCGCCGGGCGGGCGACATGTCGATGCATCCGCTGCCGCGCCGACGCGCGATCGCGCGGCGCACCGCCAACGGCTACCTGTGGCTCGCGCTCGGGCTCGTGCCGCTGGCGGCGAGCGTGTACCTGTTCGTCAACGTGCCGGCTTTCGGTCCGCGTGGGCTGATCGTCGCGATCGGGCTCGTGCTCGTCGGCGCGTTCATCCTCGCCGGGCTGTACATGCTGCAGCCGAACGAGGCGGCGATCCTGCTGCTGTTCGGCGAATACAAGGGCGCCGACCGTGCCGAAGGGCTGCACTGGGCCAACCCGTTTTTCAAGAAGCAGAAGATCAGCCTGCGCGCGCACAACCTGGCGAGCGAGCGGCTGAAGGTCAACGACAAGCGCGGCAACCCGATCGAAATCGCCACCGCGATCGTCTGGCGCGTGCGCGCCACCGCGCAGGGCAGCTTCGACGTCGAGGACGACGAGCAATACGTGAAGGTCCAGGCCGAAGCCGCCGTGCGCCACCTCGCCTCCAGCTACGCGTACGACGAGGGCGAGGACCTGCACGAAGGCGAGATCACGTTGCGCGCCGGCCAGGACAGGGTCGCGCAGTCGCCGATCCGCGAGCTGACCGAGCGCTTCGACCAGGCCGGCATCGTCGTCGAAGACGCCAAGCTCACGCACCTGGCGTACGCGCCGGGGATCGCGCAGGTGATGCTGCGCCGGCAGCAGGCCGAGGCGATCATCGCTGCGCGCAGCAAGATCGTGCACGGCGCAGTCAGCATGGTCGAGATGGCGCTCAAGGGCCTGTCCGAGCGCGCCATCGTGCAGCTCGACGACGAACGGCGCGCGGCGATGGTGTCGAACCTGCTCGTCGTGCTGTGCGCCGAATCGGAAGCGCAGCCGGTGATCAACACGGGCACCTTGTATACCTAGGCGCGACGATGAATCCCGCGCTCGCGTTCGCGCTGCTCGCGGTCGGCGGATTCCTGCTCGCCGCCGGCATCGGCGCCTACGTCACCGCATGGCTCGCGCCGCCGGCGGCGATCGCGATCGCCATCGTCGGCGCCGCGCTCGACGTCGGCGGTTCGCTGCTTCTCGTGGCAGCGCTGCGCGCGAAAGGAAGACGACGCCATGGCTGAGCCGCGGCCGGTCTACGAACATCGCCAGACCGCCGTGTTCATGCGCGTGAGTTTCGCGCTCGCCGCCGCCGTGCTGCTCGCGCTGTATGCCGCGCAGCCGGCGCAACCACGCGTACTTCTGCTCGTCGCGCCGCTGCTTGCGCTGGTGTTCCTCGCCTTCGACGGCCTGACGATCCGCGTCGCCGGCGGCGAACTGCGCTGGGCGTTCGGGGTGTTCGGCTTCCCGCGCGGGCGCATCGCGCTCGCCGACATCGCCGAAGCGAC
>JBBIJJ010000370.1:0-2052 GCA_037446035.1 Burkholderiales bacterium | reverse complement strand
GCCGCGAGGGGTCGTCGTGTCGGCGCAGGGGTCGACGCCGACGTGGCATTCCGCGCTTGCGCCTTGCGCCCACCCGGGCCAACCCGGCCGATCGCGGCTTCACTCGCTGGGTGAGCGCAGTCGAAGCCGCAAGCCACGGTCGCACGAAGCACTTGCGCGAGCCTGCCTGGGCGGACTGCCGGACTCAGTGTCATCGGAGAAACGGGGAACGAACGCCGCCCGTCATTGTGATCGGCGCCGGGAGCGGCCGCTACACTGCCGGCTGCTTCCCAATCGGTCAATGCCCCGCTTCATGAAGCACTCTCGCACCGGCGCACGCATTCTCGTCGACCAGCTCCTGATCCAGGGCGTCAACCAGCTCTTCTGCGTTCCCGGCGAAAGCTATCTCGCCGTGCTCGACGCGCTGTACGACGCGCGCGACCGCATCAGGCTCGTCGTCAATCGGCATGAATCGGGTTGCACCTTCATGGCCGACGCGTACGCAAAGCTCACCGGACAACCCGGCGTGGCCTTCGTCACGCGCGGCCCCGGCGCGACCAACGCGTCGATCGGCGTGCACACGGCGTTCCAGGACTCGACGCCGATCGTGCTGTTCATCGGTCAGGTGGGCAGCGACTTCGCCGAGCGCGAAGCGTTCCAGGAAATCGACTACCGCCGGATGTTCGGCCAGATGGCCAAATGGGTCGCGCAGATCGACCGCGCGGATCGCATCCCCGAATTCGTCGCGCGCGCGTTTCAGACCGCGACCAGCGGTCGCCCCGGTCCCGTCGTGCTCGCGCTGCCCGAGGACATGCAAGCGCAGACGGCCACGGTCGCCGACGCCGCCTGCCATCAGCCGGTGCAGACGGCCCCTTCCGATACGCAGATGGCCGCGCTGCGGCAATTGCTCGGCACCGCGCAACGGCCGCTGGTGCTGCTCGGCGGGCCCGGGTGGACGCCGGCCGCGTGCGACAACCTGCGCCGCTTCGCCGAAGCGAACCGGCTGCCGGTGGCGTGCGCGTTCCGCTACCAGGACCTGTTCGACAACCGCCATCCGAACTACGCGGGCGACGTCGGCATCGCGATCAACCCGAAGCTGGCGCAGCGCGTGCGCGAGGCCGATCTGCTCCTTGCGATCGGCCCGCGGCTCGGCGAGATGACCACCGGCGGCTACACCCTGCTCGAAGCGCCGCTGCCGCAGCAGACGCTGGTACACGTGCACCAGGGCATCGAAGAGCTGGGCCGCGTGTATCAGCCCCAACTCGCGATCTGCTCGGGTATGCCGCAGTTTGCCGCGCGGCTGGCGATGATGGTGCCGATCGGCAACCCCCCGTGGGCCGCGACGGTCGCGCAGGCGCGCGCGGACTACGAGGCATGGCAGGCGCGCCCGCCGGTGTATGCGCAGCTCGCGCCGAAGCTCGACTTGTGGCAGATCGTCGAGACCCTCCAGCGTGCGCTGCCGCCCGACACGATCGTCACCAACGGCGCCGGCAACTTCGCCACCTGGGCGCATCGCTTCTGGCGCTACGGTCCGCTGCGCACACAGCTTGCGCCGACTGCCGGCAGCATGGGCTACGGCGTTCCCGCCGCGATCGCCGCGAAGATCGCTGCGCCGGAGCGCACGGTCGTGTGCTTTGCCGGCGACGGCGACTTCCTGATGACGGGCCAGGAGCTGGCCACCGCCGTGCAGTGCCGCGCCGCGCCGCTCGTGCTCGTCTTCAACAACGGCATGTACGGCACGATCCGCATGCACCAGGAGCGCGAGTTTCCGGCGCGCGTGCACGGCAGTACGCTCGCCAACCCGAACTTCGCGCTGCTGGCGCAGGCGTACGGCGGATTCGGCGCGGTGGTCGAAACGACCGATGCGTTCGCACCCGTGCTCGACCAGGCGCTCGCGTACACGCGCGAAAAACGGCTGCCCGCGCTGATCGAGCTCGTCTGCGATCCCGAGGTGATCACCCCGAGCGCAACGATCGCGGCGATCCGCTCGGCGGCGCCGTCGCGCTGATCGCATCAGCCGCACGGTGCGCCGGCGCGCGCGTCCTGCCGCGCCCCGTCATTGCGAGCCAACGT
>JBBIJJ010000369.1:0-2075 GCA_037446035.1 Burkholderiales bacterium | reverse complement strand
TTGATTTCTCCCTTGGCGCCGATATCGCGCACACCGTCGGCGCCGACCTTGACGTAGGCGCCGGTCTTCACGCTGCCCGAGGCGCCCGGCGTGCCCGGTGCGACCTTCGGACCGATGAAGACGGTGACTTCGCCATTGGTCTCGATGCTCACCTCGCCGGACACACCGAGCAGCAGCGGCAACACGGGGATGTTCAGTTCCAACGACATGCCGCGGCAGTTGGCCTCGAAGCCGATCACGGTGCCCCTCGCCGTAGCTTCCGGCAGACCCGCCATGCGCAGGATGCTGCCGTGGCCGATGTCGAAGCCGGCGCTGTGTCGAGCGTCTTCGTCCGAGCACGACGGCAGATCGCTGCCCTCCGTCGCGCCGACGTCCGGCACCCGCAAGTCCGCTTCGCAGAGCCCGGCCAGCGCACTCTTGAGCGTGGCCTGCGCGTTGTGGATCAGCCGCAGCGTGTAAAGGCGTCGTTCCGCCTCGACCTCGAGCCGGAACACCTCGTGCCAGTCCGCATCGGCGATCTCGCCGGCCACCGCACCGGCGTAGCGGTGCCAGCGGCGGAAACGCTCGCGCAGCGCTTGGTCGTATGCGCGTGCGGCGGGTAACTGCTGCAGCAGCGCCTCGGCGGCGACCGGCTGCGTCGCTGCGCAGATCTGGCGCTGGATCGCGGCCGTCGGCGGCGGGTTCTTCAGCCGGCCTGCCTCGGCAAGGATCTGCAGTTCGATCTCGTGCCGCCGTCGCGAGGCCTCGCCGTTGGCCTTCTCGCGGCGCGCATGCGCTGCCGCTTGCGTGCGGTCGACCTCGAGATCGGCCTGCAGAACGCGGCGGTCGCGATAGGCCGGCGCAGCGAGCGTCTGGAACAGCCGGTGCTCCCGCGTCTGCCGGACGAACGGCGCGTGGGTGTACTTGCGCCGCTTGGACCAGAGCGCGCGCTTCTTCTCCAGGAGCTGCCTGCGCTCGCGCTCCTCCGTGCGCTCGCGCTCGACGAGCCTGAGCATTGCCGCCTGCGGCTGCCATGCCGTCGTGGGCAGCGGCACCGACGGCAGCAGCCCGTCCGAACCTCGGCGCAGGTCGAACAGGGCATCGAACGGCAAGCCCACTTCGTCGCCGGTGGCGAGTGCATCGGCCGTGGCCCAGTCCTCGCTGTAGGTTCCGCCGCAGACCATCGGTGTGGCGCGCGTTCGCCACTGGCCCAGGACGAAGACGCGGCGCGGGTCGCGCTTTTCCTCGTCGTCCACGATGGCCAGCGCGAGGGCGGCCTCGGACAGGTGGGGCTCGTCGGCCACCACCTTCTCCAGCAGCGGCCTGGCCTGCGCGGCGCGGCCCGCAGCCATCAGCGCCAGCGCACGCGCGAGGTCCAGCGCGTTGGTGCCGGAGGACCACCACGCCGAGGCGGGCGCCGCGCCGCGCTTCTGAAGGTCTTCGTACAGTGCCAGCGCCTCGTTGGGCCGGCCCAGGGTGTAGAGCAGGGTGGCAACGTTGAAGCGCGCTGTCGCCGAGCCCGGATCGATCGCGTGGGCGTGCAGCGCAACGGCGAGGCCTTCGACGAATCGCCTTTGCGCCAGCAGCCCGAGCAGATGCGCGCCGAGCGCGGCCGGCGAGTCCGCGCCGGGCAGCGCGCGGACCCTCCGCAGCACGGCCTCGGGATCCCGCCCGAGCAGCGCGCGCGCGGTCGCCAGCGCCGCCGCCGGGGTGACCGGCGCGTACGTGCCGCCGACCAGACGCCGGTTGCGGTCCAGGAACGCACGCAACGCGGGCTGGACCGCGACCGGATACTCGTCGTAGAGGCTGCGCACCGCCTCCCGCGGCGACAGCTGGAGCGCCTGCATCGAGCGCCCGGTCGGCGCCACCGGGCGCGCCGCAGGTTCGCCGGCGCGCGCTGCGGCGGGTGCCGCCTCGCGGGCCTTCGCGGCCGGCGCCGGTCGCGTCTGCATCTGGCGGTACGCGTCGTCGAGCTGCTTGCGCTGCTCCGGCGTGAGCTTGTCCAGCTCGCGCTGCATCTGGCGCATCGCCTCTTCCATGTCCTTTTGCGAAGGCATCTGCGCTGCGGCGGGCAGGGCCATGCACACCGTCGTCGC
>JBBIJJ010000368.1:0-2076 GCA_037446035.1 Burkholderiales bacterium | reverse complement strand
CTCCTTTGCCGTACTCGCGGATGACCAAGGTATTGTGCCGTGACGCGCGTGACGGTACGTTGCGGCATGGCGGTCACGCGGAGCGCGACCTCTGCGCGTTGCTCGATGCCGAGATGCCTCGCGCCGGCTCCGGTCCGCGGCTCGGCGTAACGATCCAGCAGCCATCCCGAGCAGCAGTGCGAGGGATCTCGGCGTCGCCAGCGGCAGCGATTGCTCGCGCCGGCTCAAGTCCGTGGCTCGGAATGACGATCCAGGAGTCATCCCGAGCAGTGCGAGGGATCTCGGCGTCGCCAGCCGCCGGGATTCCTCACTCGGCTCAAGTCCGGAGCGAGGATCACGGGCGGCCTGGGCTGCGAATGCCAGCCGGCTCGTGAGTGTCAGCAGGATTCGTATCGATCGGAAGGCCGCCTGCGCGATGAGCAAGCCCGAACCGAAGACGGCGCCGAAGGGCAGCGCCACCCGCGCGCTCGCGGCGCTGGAGCGCGCGCGCGACGCCTACTCGCCCGCATCCGCCGCTCGCAAGCTGCGGGCGTTGCGGTTGCTCGCGCACTCGACGCTACCCAGAGCGCGCCAGGTCGAACGGCTGCACGAACTGCTGTGCTTCCTGCGCGCGTATCCGGACGATGCGCGCGTGCTCGCGCAGGTCGAGGCGATGCTCGCGCGCTTCGACGGCCGCGCCGATCTGCGAGCGCAGCGCGCCGCGCTCGCGCACACGGGCATCGCCGGTACCGACACCGGCTATCCGTTCTTTTGGCCGACCGCGCTTTGGCTGGCGCGACGCTGGCCTGCGCTGCTGCGGCTGGACCGCAGCGACGCCTTGGCCGGCGACAACATCGCGCGCGCGCTACCGCTGCTCGTGACCGCGCTCGAAGCGGCGGCGCTGAAGGAACTCGCGCTGCCCGGCTACGAAGCGATCGATCGGCTGCGCGGGCCAACGCCCGACGCGATTTTCCTGATCGAACGCGTCGCCGCCATGCCGGGCGATGCGTTCACGCGCGAAGCCTTCTACGACGGCATCAATCCGAGCTGCACGCTCGCCGCTGGCGCCGACACGCCGGCGCGCACGCGCGAGAAGTTCGCCGGCGCGCGCATCGCCTGGCAGACCGGCCCGCTGCGGCGTGGCCGTCCCGATCTGCGCCGCGAGATCGCGCGTGCGCCGCGCGCGCTGCGCCGCCTGTCGCCGCGCGACGGGCAGGCCGCAATCGAGCTGGCGCGCGGCGCGATGGTCGCGCGGCAACGCGATCTGGACGCGTTCGCCTATGGCCACGCCGACGACGTCTGGTTCGTCGACGACGGCGACGGCTATTCGTTCCTGCTGAACGGCGTCGAGCCGGAGCGGCGCGCGCCGCTGGCGGCGACCTACGGCGGGCTGATACTGCGCAGCGGCGTGCCGGTCGGCTATCTGCAGGCGGACCTGGTCGGCCGCTCGGCCGCGCTGTCGTTCAACACGTTCGAGACCTTCCGCGGCGGCGAATCGGCCCACGTCTTCGCGCGCATGCTGGCCATGCTGCACCACGTGTTCGGCGCGACGTCGTTCACGCTCGACCCGTACCAGCTCGGGCACGGCAACGACGAAGGCATCGCCTCCGGTGCGTGGTGGTTCTATTTCAAGCTCGGCTTCGCACCCCGTGCGGCCGACGCGCGCCGCCTCGCGCGAGCGGAGCTTGCCCGCATCGAGCGCAACCCGCGGCATCGGTCGAGCGAAGCGGCGTTGCGTGCGCTCGCGCGCCGGCATCTGTACTTCGAGTTCGATCCGGCACGCGCGCTGCCGCTGCCGCCGCTTGCGCGCATCGGCCTGGCCGGCGCGAAGCTGCTCGGCGCGCTTGCCGGAGCGGATCGCGAGCGCGCGCTGCGCGCATGCAGCCGCGCAGCGCTGCGCCGTTGCGGGCTGAAGTCGCTGGCCGGCTTTGCCGCCGACGAGCGGCGCGCGTGGGAGCGCGTCGCCCCGCTCGTGCTGCTGCTGCCCGCCCTCGAACGCTGGCGCGGCGACGAGCGCCGCGCGCTCGTGCAAGTGCTGCGCGCGAAAGGCGGCCGCAGCGAACGCGAGTTCGCTCTGCGGCTCGTCGCGCACGAGCG
>JBBIJJ010000367.1:0-2077 GCA_037446035.1 Burkholderiales bacterium | reverse complement strand
CATTCCGAGCCGAAGTCCCTCGTCATTCCGAGCCGGAGTCCCTCGTCATTCCGAGCCGAAGTCCCTCGTCATTCCGAGCCGAAGGCGAGGAATCTCACCCGCTCGCCACGCAGAGTTCCCTCGGCTTCGCTCGGGATGACGACCTCGGCGCTGCGCATGGCACCGTCGGCGCTCGGGGTGGTCGCGTCGGCGCTCGGGTCGACGCCGGCGCGGCATTCCGGGCTTGCGCCTTGCGCCAGCGCAAGCCAACCCGGCCGCTCGCGGCTTCACCCGCTGGGTGAGCGCAGTCCAAGCCGCAAACCCCGGTCGCTCAACGCACTTGCGCGAAACTGCATCGGTGGACTGCCGGCTCCAGATTCAACGCAGTGGTCCGTGCGCTCCGCGCTGAGCCCGGCGCTTCACTCCCGGGCGAGGCGCCGCTGCGCCGCTTCGTACTCGGCCGCGAGCCGCGCGACCAGCTCGGCGGTGGTCAGCACGTCGTGGATCTGGCCGGTCCCCTGGCCCGCGCCCCAGATGTCTTTCCACACCTTGCTGCGATGGCTGCCGCCGCTGCCGAAGCTCATCACGCTTTTGTCGGCCTGCGGCAGGTTGTCGGGGTCGAGCCCCGCGCGTTCAATGCTCGCGCGCAGATAGTTTCCGTGCACGCCGGTGAACAGATTCGTGTACACGATGTCCTCGGCGCGCGCGTCGATCAGCGCCTGCTTGTATTCGTCCGCCGCGTTCGCTTCGCGCGTCGCGATGAAGCGCGTGCCGATGTACGCGAGGTCCGCCCCGAGCGCCTGCGCGGCGAGGATCGCCGCGCCGCCGGCGATCGCACCCGACAGAATGATCGTGCCGTCGTAGAAGGCGCGCACCTCGGGCACGAGCGCGAACGGCGACAGCCGGCCGGCGTGTCCGCCGGCGCCGGTGCACACGAGGATCAGCCCGTCGACACCCGCGGCGAGCGCGCGCTTCGCGTGCGCGATGTTGGTCACGTCGTGAAACACGAGCCCGCCGTAGCTGTGCGCCGCCTCGACGACCGCATCGGGCGCGCGTAACGACGTGATCTGGATCGGCACCTTGTATCTGACCGCGAGGTCCAGATCGTGCTGCAGCCGGTCGTTCGACGAATGCACGATCTGGTTGATCGCGAACGGCGCGACCTTACGCTCCGGATGCGCGCGCCGGTACGCGTCGAGTTCGGTCGTGATGCGCGCAAGCCATTCCTCGAGCACCGGCGCCGGCCGGGCGTTGAGCGCCGGAAAGCTGCCGACGATGCCGGCCTTGCACTGCTCGATCACGAGTTGCGGGCCGGAGACGATGAACATCGGCGCGCCGATGACGGGCAGCGCGAGGCGGTCGCGAAGTGCTGCGGGCACGGGCAAGGTCTCGGTCCTCCTCTTCCTGGCGGCGCGGCGTGCCCCGCCGATCGCCGGAAATCACGAATTGTTGCGGGCGACTCCGCCCGATCGTGCGCGCGCGAAGGGTCGCACACTGCGCAGCAGGTTGATCCGCTTTCGACGGCCTCGATCCATGCCCTGGCTCATCGCTGCGCTACTGTTGTTTGCCGCCAGCATCGTGGCGGCCCTGCTGCAGTTCGGCGCCGTCTCCGCCGCGCTCGCGCTCGCGGCGATCGCGGCCGCGGTGGCGAGCCAGCTCACCGCAGGCCCGGACGCGCGTGGCAGGCGCGCGCCGCCGCCCGCAACCCGCGACGACCCGCGCCCGGCTAACCACGAGCCCTGACCGCGGGGTACGGCGCCCCCGCCGTCGGCGCCGCGCCTCAGAAGGTGTGAACCTAGAAACGGCACTTAAAGTCGGTGAAGTACCGAGAAACGTATTCGCGCCAGAGGCTTGTAGTGCCCACGACCATCACCCGTTTGGAACTGCTCCGCAGTCGTCAGAATCGGCTTGAAACCCGCATGAATGCTGGCTTTCTGCCGTTTCGACGTGACGCCAACTGCCGAATTTAGGGTGAATCTTTCTGCTGCGCGGCCCGCTGGCGTCGTTGCGCGCTGCTCGGGCCTCGCCTATCTACTTGATATGTCTCGGCCCTGCGGCTGCGTGCGCCTAGCCAGCGGCCCGCTCGCGACGAAATCTT
>JBBIJJ010000366.1:0-2081 GCA_037446035.1 Burkholderiales bacterium | reverse complement strand
ACGGACCCGTGTTCGTCGTCGGGCTCGCGATGTCGTTCATCAGCGCGCTGGCGTGCATCCGCTGGTTGATCCGCTACATCTCGACGCACGACTTCACGGTGTTCGCTTGGTACCGCATCGCCTTCGGGGTGGTCATCCTCGGCACCGCCTACTCGGGTCTGGTCGACTGGCGGCACTGAAGCCGGCGCACGCGGGGCGACCGCGGGCGAAGAACCCGCCGGAGAAACGCCCGATATTCGCGGCTTGGTCCGGGGCCGCCGCTGCAAGAATCGGCGTTCATCCACGCGTGCAGGGCAGACGCGATGAACGAACAAGCCGAGGTCGGCGAACTGCGTTCGCTGCTGCGTTCGAAGGTGCCGCTGATCCTCATCGAGACGCACGAGGAGCCGCGCATCCTGAAGCTGTTGCAGCAGGCGTGCAACCTCGAAAACCAGGTGCTGTTCCGCTGGAGCATCGTCGACGGCATCGGCCGCTACCGGGGCGTCGGCAGCGAGTCGTCGATCTACCAGACCCACGAGCTGACGGACGCGCTCAAGCACATCGACAAGACTGCGCAAAACGGCGTCTACGCATTGTGCGATGCGCATCCGGGCTTCGCCAGCCCCGTGAACGTGCGCCTTATCCGCGAGATCGCGCTGGAGCACTACCGGACCGCACGCACGCTCGTGTTCGTCAGCCCGCGGCTGGAGGACGTGCCGTCCGAGCTGCTGCGGCTTGCGGCGCACTTTCGCCCGCAGTTGCCGACGCGCGAGGACATCCGTGCGATCCTCGCCGAGGAAGCGAAGCTGTGGCACTCGCAGTCGGGTGAGAAGGCGCGCGGCGACCGCGACGTGGTCGAGCAGCTCGTGCTGCACCTGATGGGGCTCGAAGTCGAGGACGTGCGCCGCTTCGTGCGGCAGGCGCTGCGCGCCGACGGCGAGATCAACGCGGCCGATCTGCGGCGCGTGCTGACGACCAAACACGAGGCGCTCGGCGCCGGCGCGCTCGGCTTCGAGGCGTCGAAGGTGCGCTTCGAAGACGTCGGCGGGCTGGCGCGCATGAAGCACTGGGTCGCGCTGCGGCGCGCGCCGTTCATCGACAGCGTGGGCGCCGACAGCGTCGACCGCCCGAAGGGCATTTTGCTGCTCGGCGTGCAGGGCGGGGGCAAGAGCCTGGCGGCGCGCGCGATCGCCGGCGAATGGGGCGTGCCGCTGATGCGGCTCGACTTCGGCGCCCTCTACAACAAGTACTACGGCGAAACGGAGCGCAACCTGCGGCGGGCGTTTGCCGCCGCCGAAGGCATGGCGCCGTGCGTGCTGTGGATCGACGAGCTGGAGAAAGGCATCGCCACCGGCGGCGCCGAGCACGACGGCGGCGTGTCCCGACGCGTGCTGGGCTCGCTGCTCACCTGGCTTGCCGAGCGCGACAAGCCGGTGTTCATCGTCGCCACCGCGAACGACATCTCCGAGCTGCCGCCGGAGCTGATCCGCAAGGGTCGCTTCGACGAAATCTTCTTCGTCGACTTTCCGCACGCGGCCGCGCGCGCGCAGATCGCCGCGATTCACCTGCGCAAGCGCGGGCACGATCCGGCCGCGTTCGACCTCGCGGTCATCGCGCAGCGCTCGGCGGGCTTCTCCGGCGCCGAGATCGAACAGGCGATCATCGCCGCCGGTTTCGAAGCCCGCGCGCGCGGCGCGCGGCTCGCATCGGAAGACGTTCTCGCCGAGCTCGCGCGCACGCGACCGCTGTCGGTGGTGATGGCCGAGCGCGTCGGCGCGCTGCGCGCGTGGGCACGCGACCGCGCCGTCCGTGCCGATGAAGAAGCCGGCGCCGATGGCCGCGCGGCCTGAGGCGACGCGGCCGCGTTGCGCGCCTGGCTGACCGCTCCCCCGCGGCCGGCGCGCGCGCGCGTACGATTTGCGGGGGCTGCGCCGAGCGGATTCGGCGCGCGGTGCGGCCGCGTGCGGAGGATCGCTCGATGGAACGGACGATCGACGGCGTGCGCATCGAGGTGCTGCAGGCCGACATCACGCAGCTCGGGGTCGACGCGATCGTCAACGCCGCCAACGAAAGCCTGGCGCCCGGCGGCGGCGTGTGCGGCG
>JBBIJJ010000365.1:0-2104 GCA_037446035.1 Burkholderiales bacterium | reverse complement strand
GCTCGCTCGATCGACCACGTCCTGCGCACCCCGAATCCGCACAGCCGATGAAGAACGCCGACCTCGCCATGCTGATCGAACTGGCCGTCACCTCGCGGGACGCGGCGGCGGCGCGCCGCGCACAGGCGGCAACGAGCCTTGCGCAGGCGCAGGCGCAGCTCGACGTGCTGCGCGGCTACGCGCGCGACTACGAGCGGCGCGCGCAGACCACGCTCACGCGGGGTGTCGACATGGCGGCGCAGAACAACATGCGCGCCTTCGCGGACAAGCTGCAGCGGGCGATCGACGCGCAGCGGCTCGAGGTGCAGCGACGCACCACCGCAGTGTCCACGGCCGACGAGGAACTGCGGCAGATGCAGATGCGCCTCAAGAGTCTGCAGGCGCTCGCCGACCGGCGCGCAGCCGACGCACGTGCGGCGCTCGCGCGACGCGAACAGAAGACGCACGACGAGCTGGCGCAGTCGGGACGCAACCGGCCGCTCGCGGCATCCGAATGGTGATCCGGAGAAACGGATGAACGATCTGAACCTTTCGACGAACGCGGCACCGGGCATCGCCGCGCCGCTGGCGGCACGTCCGACCAACGCAGCGGCGGGCTCGCGCAGCGGGCCGGCGCGCGACGCCGAACATCCCGCGACCGCTTTCGACCGCGTGATGGAGCGCGTCGCGCGGCAGGATGCCGCAAAGGCGCAGGGCCGCCAGACATCGGCGCCGGGCGATCGGTCCGACACGGACGACGAGTCGGCGCCACGACCCGCCGACCAGGCCACCGAGAGCACCGCGCCCGTCGCCGCCAGCCCCGCGGCGCTCGCGATCGTGGTCGCGGAAGCGGCGGTCCCGGCGCCATCCGCGCCCGCCTCGCCGGTCGCGGCGGACGGACCAGGCGCCGAAGCCGCGCCCGAAGCAGCGGCAGCGGTGGCAACGTCGCCGGCAGCGGTCGGCCCGCGGCCGCAGCCGGCACACGGCGCGCTCGCAGCGGCGACCAATTCGACGGACTTGCCCGCAATGAATACGACCGCGACAGCGCGCGCGACGCCGCGCGCTGCGCCGACGACTCCGCCGCACGCGGCCGATGCAAAGGCCACGGACGACGCGGTCGTGCCGGGCGCGGCCGATGCGGCGATCGAGCGTGTCGTCGAGTCGGCCAGCCAGCAGCTCGAACGGATGGGACCGGCCACGCGCGTGCAGCCCGAGCCCGCGCCCGTCGCGCACCACACGGCATCCGCGATCGCCGCGGCTCCGCCGCCGACTTACACGCTGGCGCACGCCCGGATCGGCACGCCGGTGCTGCAGCCAGGTTTCAGCGACGATCTGGCCAACCGCGTCGTGTTCCTCGCTGGCCAGCGCGTGCAGAGCGCGGAAATCGCGTTGACGCCCGCCGATCTCGGGCCGCTGTCGGTGACGATCGAAGTGCGCGGGCAGGAAGCGCAACTTTTCTTCGGCGCCGCGCACGCGACCACACGCGCAGCGATCGAGGACGCGCTGCCGCGGCTGCGCGAAATGTTCGCCGCCAGCGGGCTGCAGCTCGCGGGCGCGCAGGTCGGCGAACACGGCCGGCGCGACTTCGCCGCACCACGGCGCGGCTCGACCGACCCCGCGCGCACGATCGCGATCGCGAGCCTCGCGCCCGATCCGCTACGCCCGATGCGGCCCGCCCATCCGGACCGCCTGATCGACGTGCTCGTGTGAGGCGCGGGGTCCCGAATCGCGAGTCGCGCGGACCGTGCAGGCAAAGAATCTCGCGTCGACGGTGCCCGACCGTCCAGACTGAAGCGTCGCGGTGACGGCCGCCGGCGGTCGCTCGGAAGCCGCTTCCGTCGTCGTTCCGACGCCGCCCTTGCAGGTCATTCGGCGCTCACCGGTTCTCGTCATCCGCCGCCAGGACCGTGCCGCCGAGGCTGCTCGCGTGACTCGGCATGACCCGACCCCGGTCGTTCCGAGCCCGGCCTTGTGCCGGCGCGAGGAATCTCGGCCGCTCGTGACGCCGAGATCCCTCGCTTCGCTCGGGATGACAAGACGGGCGATGGGGATCACAAGACGAGTGCTTCGGTTGACAAGACAGGCGCTCGAGATGACAAAGCCGGCGCTTCGGATCACAAAGCCG
>JBBIJJ010000364.1:0-2120 GCA_037446035.1 Burkholderiales bacterium | reverse complement strand
GCAGTCGAAGCCGCAAACCCCGGCCGCGCATCGCACTTGCGCGAAACTGCATCGGTGGACTGCCGGATTCAGGATGAAACATCCGGTGCCGGTTCGTCGCGCGCACGCGCGTTTCGTCGCCAACTGCACCGATTCCACGCGGCCCGCGCCGCGTATCTGCAGTTCGACGCACGCTTCGATCGTTTCATCGCATGCCGCTCGCGCGTCGCGCAGCGACTGCCTAACGTTCGCTTCGACGCAGCGGCACACGCGATCTGCAGTGGCCGGCAGGCGAGAAGGGGAACGACGATGTACCCACGGAACAACTCGATTCGGATGCTCGGCGCAGCCGGCAGCGTGGTGGCCACGCTGGCGGTGATATTGGCGATCGACGGCTACGCGCGGCAGGCCAGCGAACTCGCGACGAGCCGTGCGCAGATCGTGCGGCTGGAAGCGGTGACGGTGATCGGCGAGCGCTCGGCGGCCGCGTCCGACACGACCGCCGCGGTCACGCAGGGCGCCTCGGCAAAGACGCTCTGAGCGCGATCTGCCGTTCGATCCATCCGAAAAAGGTACGCAGGCAACAAGGCGTTCGCTGACTTCCTCAGCCGCCTCGCGAACAGACCACGACGCAGAGGCGTTCGAGCGGGCAGGTTCCTCCCCCGGATCTCGCCCGCTCGCTTTCCAGGGGGACGGTCGAATGCGCGCGGCGCGACCGACGCCCGCGGCAGGCGCGTTCCTCGCCGTTCAGGCCGGCGTGCCTTGGCGCATCCGTCCCTGCTGCCACCACGCGGCGAGCCGCGACAACGCAGTGGCTGGCCGCGCGTACGGCGTGGCGGCAGCGGCGGCCCGAACGTGCTGCGCAGCGACGCCTGGCGCGCCGTCGCGGCATGCCAGCAGCAGCGACTTGTGCGCGATGATGTTCACGACCCGCGGAATGCCGCGTGCGTGCCGATGCACCAGCCCAGCGACCGCCGGAGCGAACAGCGGCGCGGCGTGAGCGGGACGGCCCGCCACGCGCAACCGGTGTGCCAGATACTCGCCCGTCTCGTGCGCCAACAGCGGGCCGAGCCGAAACTGCGAGCTGATCCGGCTGGCGAGCGCGCGCAGATCGCGGCGCGCGAGCTTGTCGTCGAGCTCGGGCTGGCCGAACAGCACGACTTGCAGCCGCCCGCACGTGCCGCTTTCACGACCGGACAGCCGCCGCAGCACCTCGAGCGCTTCGGGCGGCATCGCCTGCGCTTCGTCGAGGCAGACGACGATGCAGCGGCCGGCGGCCTGCGCCCGCGTCAGCGCGCGGTCGAGCAGCGCGAGCACCCGCTCCTGGCGCGCGTTGGCCCGCAGCGGTAGCTTCAGGGCGAACGCGATCGCGAGCAGCAGCGTGCGCGGTGTCAGGCAGGGATTCGGGATGAACACCGAGTCCGGCGTCTGCCCCGAGGACCCGTCGCCGCGCTGCGCGCGGCTGGCCAGCACGGCGAGCAGTCGTCGGCAGGTCAAAGTCTTGCCGGTGCCGACTTCGCCGGTGACCTTGACGAAATCCTCGCCCCTGTCGATCGCTTGCAGCAGCGCGGCGAGCGTCTGCCGCTGGGCGTGCGACGGATAGGCAAAGTCAGGGTCGGGCGCGATCGAGAATGGGCACGCCGCGAGTTCGAAGTGCTCCAGATACATCGGGTCGTCCCCGCTCGCGGTCGTTTTCACCCGGCCAGCAGGACCGTCAGCAGCACGGCTCCGGCGGCAAGCCACCATGGGGTCAGCCACGACAGGGTGCGGGGCTCCTCCGGCGGATCGTTGCGATGCACGGTGCGCGGAGCCTCGGCCAGCGGATCGAAGGCGTTGGTGTCGTGTTTCATCGCAGACTCCATGGGTTCCGCGCCGGCCGTCGCCGCGTGCACCCGAGCCAAGGGGTAGAAACGATGCTAGGGAGGCGGCGCCGCGCGGATCGCTCGAAAAGCCGCGCTTTCGGCAGCGTCCGGGGGGCGCTCGCGCGCCGCCGCTGCGGCGCACCGGCGTGCAGTTACGACGGTGTGCGACGGCGTCGCCGCAGCGGCTCAGCAGCCGTCGGTGGTCAGTTCGATCATCGGTGCGGTGATCGTCGGCGCTGCCGCGTGGTCGGGCGCGGTGTAGACGATCTGGCAGCGCGC
>JBBIJJ010000363.1:0-2210 GCA_037446035.1 Burkholderiales bacterium | reverse complement strand
TCACCGTCTTCATCGGTCCGAAGGTCGCACCGGGCACGCCGGGCGCCTCGGGCAGCGTGAAGACCGGCGCCTACGTCAAGGTCGGCGCCGACGGTGTGCGCGATATCGGCGCCAAGGGAGAAATCAAGGTCAGCCATGGCATGGGCGCCGGGACCAGCCACTCGTACAAGCTCGACGAGATGGAGTTCACGCTGATGCCGAGCCCTTCGTCCCCGCCGCCGCCGGGGCCGGGTCCGAAGTGGCTCGGAACGTTTCCGAACAGCTAACGGCGGCGACCAAGCGCACAACCCCGGTCTGGTGGCGGCCGATGCGACGAACGATTTGTGACGAGGAACAGGAGAGGACTGCGATGACCCGACAGCGATTCGAACTTGCCGCCGCATGGGTTGCCTTCGCGCTGCTCGCGCCTTGGCCTGCGCTGGACGCCGCCTCCGTGAAGGGCGAGCAATGGGACTACGCGATGACCATGGAGATGGCCGGCATGAAGATGCCGCTGCCCGCGGCCCAGGTCTGCGTGCGGCCGGAGGACGGCAACACGCCGCCGGTGGAAGCGCACTGCAAGATCAAGGACCGCAAGGTCAGCGGCGCCAAGACCACGTTTCACATCGTCTGCGGCCCGCCCGAACCGGGCGAGCTCAAAGGCGAGTTCACCCGCAAGGGCGACCGCGTCGAAGGCCGCTACACGATGACGCAGGACGGCGAATCGATGACGGTGGTCGCCCGCGGCAAGAAGCTCGGAACCTGCGATCCGTCCAAGCTGCCGCAACCGGCAGGCAAGCAATGAGGGCGCGCATCGGTGCCCCGCTGATCGCGCTGGCGTGCGTCTCGGCGGCTTTCGCGCAAGCCTTGCCGCCCGGCTGGAAGCCGCGCGCGCCATACGACGAAGAGAAGACCTTTGTCGCGCCCCAGGCGACCGCCAGGGTCGCGCAAGGCGTGCGGCAGTTGTCGAGCCGGATCGACGACCCCAGCAAGTTCAAGGGCGGCGTGATCTCGCCGCGCATCCTGATCGACAACACCTACCTCGATCCGGCCGATCCGTTCTTCAACATCCCGCGCCAGATGGCGTGTCTGCCGGACGGCAGCCTGGCCGTGTTTTCCACGGCCAAGCGGCACCTGAGCGGTCGCATGCAGGGCAACCCGTACGCCACCGGCGTCTGGCGCGTCGCCCCCGACGGCGCGATCACCGCCGTCGATCGCGCGCGCCACGTCTTGAGCGAAGGGCGCGATCCGGAGTGCGGCGTGAGCGTGGGCGCGAGCGGACTGGATCCCGGCAAGGTCGGGCCAATCAGCATCGCGCCCGACGGCAGCCTCATCTTTCCCTATCGCGCGGACTGGGCCTTTGGTCGCGCGGCGCGGCTGCTGCGCGTCAGGCCCGACCACTTCGTCGAGGCCGTTCCCGCCGGCGAGATGCAGTCCTGCGCGCCGCAGCCGCCCGCGTCGTATCGCGAAACGTTCAACCACATCGGCTCCGCGACGCGCGACCCCGGGGGCAACACCTGGGTCATGGACCATGGCCGCTGCCGGCTCCTGCGCGTCGCACCGGACGGCGGCGTCACCCCGGTGCTCGATGCGGCGCAAGTGTGCCCGGCCGGCGAACCGGAGCGCTATGTGCGCGCCGAACACATGGAGTGGGACAGCGCGCGCGGCGAGCTGGTCACCGCCGGCTCGCTCACCTGGACGAAGGCGCCGAAGGCCGATCTGTACTCGACCGTCTGGCGCATCCGGCCGGACGGGACGTTCCGGCGTGTCTTCCTCGCCAGAAAGCTGCGCAAGACCCAACCGTCGATCGACGGCATCGGCGGGCTCGCGCTCGACGCCAAGGGACGGATCGTCTTTGGCGCCGGCATCAACCGCCCCGGCGGCGGCTTCCAGATCCTGCGGCTCGACGAGGCGACCGGCCGCACCGAGGTCATCGCCGGCGCACCGCGGCCGACCGACGTCAGTCATGCCGACGGCCCCGCGAAGCAGGCGCACTTCGGCACCGTCCGCGGCCTGTGTCACGCGCCCGACGGCACGCTGTTCGTACTCGACGCCAACCATCTGATTCGCAAGATCACGCCTACAGGGCAGGTGACGACATGGGCCTTCTGAGTTTTCGACCGGGCCGGCGATGCGCGCTGCCGGCGACCGCCCTGCGGCTACTTCGCGCCGCGCGTGCGCGACTGCTGGCCGCGCTCGCAGCGCTGGCGCTGCTGCCAGCGGCGACGTAC
>JBBIJJ010000362.1:0-2222 GCA_037446035.1 Burkholderiales bacterium | reverse complement strand
ACACGATGGAGTGCCTCGCCCAGGTCGAGCTGCCGTTCGAGCGGCTCGGCGAGATCGTGCGCAAGGTGCGCGGCTGTCTCGCCTGGGGCGGCCGGGCGGAGTTGTCGCCGGCCGACGACGTGTTGATCTCGGTGTCGCGGCCTCTGGCGATCGACTCGCCGGGGCAGATGGTCGCGTCGATCCTGTCGAAGAAGATTGCTGCCGGCTCCACGCACCTCGTGCTGGACATCCCGCTGGGGCCGACCGCGAAGGTGCGCCACATGAACGACGCGCAGCGGCTGAAGAAGCTGTTCGAGTATGTCGCGCACCGCATGGGGCTGGCGCTGGACGCGGTGATCACCGACGGCCGCCAGCCGGTCGGCCGCGGCATCGGCCCGGTGCTCGAGGCGCGCGACGTAATGCAGGTGCTGAACAACGATCCGGCGGCGCCGAGCGACCTGCGCGTCAAGGCGCTGCGGCTGGCGGGCCGCGTGCTGGAGTTCGATCCCGATCTGCGCGGCGGCGACGGCTTCGCGGTGGCGCGCGACATCCTCGACTCGGGCAGGGCACTGGCCAAGATGAACGAGATCCTCGACGCGCAGGGCCGGCGTGCCGAACTGCCGCCGCTGGCGCGCCTGACGCACGAGGTCACCGCGCCGGACGACGGCGTGGTCATCGGCATCGACAACGAGCGGCTCGCGCGCATCGCGCGGCTGGCCGGCGCGCCGAAGATCAAGGGCGCCGGCGTCGACCTGCTGCGCAAGCTCGGTGAAAAAGTCGCACGCGGCGAGCCGCTTTATCGCGTTTACGCGGGCAGCGCCTCCGAGCTGCAATTCGCGCGCCAAATCGCTGCGCGCGCCACGGGCTATGCGATCGGCACGCCCGACCAGGTGCCCAAAGTCTTCGTGGAGTTCTGATGCTGCTGGCGTTCGATGACGAAGCGGTCTTCGCGCGCGCGCTCGCCGCGGCGGCCGCGGTCGAGCTGGCCGCGATCGCGCGGCACCGGTTCCCGGACGGCGAACTGAAGCTCACGCTGCCGGCGCGGCTGCCGGCGCGCATCGCGCTGCTGCGCACGCTGAACCATCCGAACGAAAAGCTCGTCGAGCTGCTGCTCGCCGCGCGCACGGCGCGCGCGCTCGGCGCCGAGCACCTGACGCTGGTCGCGCCGTACCTCGCCTACATGCGGCAGGACATGGCGTTCGCGGCGGGCGAGGCGGTCAGCCAGAAGATCGTCGGCGGCTTCCTCGCCGATCTGTTCGATGCCGTGATCACGGTCGACCCGCACCTGCACCGCACCGAGACGCTGGCACAGGCGGTGCCGGCATGTACGGCGATCGCGTTGTCAGCGGCACCGCTGATCGGCCGCTTCATTGCGCAGCAGGGGTTGCGCCCGCTGCTCGTGGGGCCGGACGGCGAATCCGCGCAATGGGTCGCGCAGGCGGCTGCGGCCGGCGGCTTCGAGCACGCGGTCGCGCGCAAGATGCGGCGCGGCGACCGCGACGTCGACATCGAGTTGCCGGCGGTCGATGCGCGCGGCCGCCACGTCGTGCTCATCGACGATGTCGCCAGTACCGGCCGCACGCTTGCGAGCGCGGCCGCAGCGCTGCGCGCGGCCGGCGCCGCACGCGTGGACGTGGCGGTGACGCACGCGCTGTTCGTCGGCGACGCGCTCGCCGCGCTCGCCGCCGCGGGGGTGAGCGAGGTTTGGAGCACGGATTCGATCACCCACGCCTCGAACCGCATCACGCTGGTCCCGACGATCGCAGCGGCACTGCGTGGGCTGATCGCCCAATGAACCCAAATCCGGCAGTTGGTCGATCCGCTCGTCGTTCGTCCGATCCGCCGCCTGGGGTCATTCAGACCCGAGGTCCGTCGTCATTCCGGGCTGAAGGTTCCCGTCATTCCGAGCCGAAGGTCCCCGTCATTCCGAGCCGAACGCGAGGGATCTCGCCCGCTCGCCACGCGGAGATCCCTCGCTGCGCTCGGGATGACACGTTGACCGCTCGGGATGACACGTTGACTGCTCGGGACAACACGTTGACTGCTCGGGACGACACGTTGACTGCTCGGGACAACACGTTGACGCGCCGGATGACACGTTGACCGTCCGGAATGGCACCATAGGCGCTCGGGACGACACCGTCGGCACCGGGGTTGTCGCAGGCATGTCATTCCGGGCCCCGGCCTTCCGCTGTGGCGAGGCTTACTGGCCGATCGGATACTCACTTGACGGGTGACCGCGG
>JBBIJJ010000361.1:0-2241 GCA_037446035.1 Burkholderiales bacterium | reverse complement strand
GCGCCGCCTTTGTCAGCGAACTTTCTCATGCTCGACCTCGTTTGCGCAGCGCGCGTTGTAGGTGCGCACGCAGCGGAAAAAGGTTTGGCGGCGCGCCCACCGCAACTGTAGCGCGGCCCGCAAGAAAAAACGCCGCCGTCCTGCGGGGCGGCGGCGTCCGGGTGCGGGTGCGAACGACTAGGCGGCCTTCTTCTGGTCGCGCAGCTCGCGACGCAGGATCTTGCCGACGTTGGTCTTCGGCAGGTCCGTGCGGAACTCGATGTACTTGGGCTTCTTGTAGCCGGTCAGATGTTCCTTGCAGAACTCCTGCAGATCGCGCTCGGTCAGCGCCGGATCCTTTTTCACGACGAACAGCTTCACCGCCTCGCCCGAATGTTCGTCCGGCACGCCGACGGCCGCGCATTCGAGCACGCCCGGGTGCATCGCCACCACGCCCTCGATCTCGTTCGGGTAGACGTTGAACCCGGACACCAGGATCATGTCCTTCTTGCGATCGACGATCTTGGTGTAGCCCTCGGCATCCATGATGCCGATGTCGCCGGTGCGGAAGAAGCCGTCCGGCGTCATCACCTTCGCGGTCTCGTCGGGACGGTTCCAGTAGCCCGCCATCACCTGCGGGCCGCGGATCGCGATCTCGCCAGTCGCACCCACCGGCAGCTTGTTGCCGGCTTCGTCGAGGATCGCGATTTCGGTCGACGGCACCGGCAGCCCGATCGTGCCCGTGAACTTGTCGGTGTCGGTGCGGTTCGCGGTGGCCACCGGCGAGGTCTCCGACAGTCCGTAGCCCTCGGCGATCGGGCAGCCGGTGACTTTCAGCCAGCGCTGCGCGACCGCCTCCTGCACCGCCATGCCGCCGCCGGCGGTGAGGATCAGCCGCGAGAAGTCGAGTTTCTTGAAGTCCTCGTTGTTCAGCAGCGCGTTGAACAGCGTGTTGACCGCCGGGAAGACGTGGAACTTGTACTTCGACAGTTCCTTGACGAAGCCGGGGATGTCGCGCGGGTTGGGGATCAGCAGGCAATGCCCGCCGATGCGCATCGACATCATCGCGCACACTGTCAGCGCGAAGATGTGGTACAGCGGCAGCGCGGTGACCGTCAGCGGATACTCGCCGGGCTTGAGCTTCTTCAGCGCCGGCTGGTACCAGGCCTCACACTGCAGCATGTTGGCGATGATGTTGCGGTGGAGCAGGGTCGCGCCCTTGCTCACGCCGGTCGTGCCACCCGTGTACTGCAGGAAAGCGACGTCGTCGTGGCCGACCTCGACCGGCTTGAGCGTCATCCGGTGGCCGTCGGCGAGCACTTCGAGGAAGCGCTGCGCGCTCGGCAGCGAGTACTCCGGCACCATCTTCTTGACGTTGCGCACGACGAAGTTGACCAGCAGCCCCTTGACGAAGCCGAGCATGTCGCCCATCGCGCAGACGACCACCGTCTTGGTCGGCACCTTGTCGAGCACCTGCTGCAGCGTGGTCGCGAAGTTCTCGAGGATGAAGATCGCCTCCGCGCCCGAGTCCTTGAGCTGATGCTCCAGCTCGCGCGGCGTGTACAGCGGATTGACGTTGACCACCGTGCAGCCCGCGCGCAGCACACCGGCGAGCACGACCGGGTACTGCAGGATGTTGGGCATCATGATCGCGACGCGCTTGCCCTTGCCGAAGCCCTTCGCTTGCAGCCAGGCGCCGATCGCGGCCGACTGCTCGTCGAGCTGGCGGTAGGTCAGCGTCGCGCCCATGCAGGTGTACGCCGGCAGTGCGCTGTATTTCTTGAACGCCTCGTCGAGCAGCTGGACGAGCGACTTGTACTGGTTGTAGTCGATGTCCGCGGGCACGCCCGGCGGATAGTGCTTCAACCAGAAACTGTCGTTGGCTCCCATCGATGTCTCCTTCCTCGCTTTGTCTTCTATCCGCGCGACCCGCTGCGGGCGGGGCGCGCCGATCATAGCCCGCGACCCGCGGCTTGCGTTTGCGGCAGGGGTCCGGTCATGCGCACGGCGTCACTGGCGTAAACCGTGAGCCCACCGAGAACCACGAATCCTCGTCCACGTGCCAGCCGCCCGGCGTCAGCATCCCGGACCCGTCGTCGTTCGGTGCCGCAGTTTCCCGGCCGTTCCGAGCCGGTCGTTCCTCGTCGTTTCGAGCCGGCCGTTCCTCGTCGTTCCGGCCACAGCCCTCGTCATTCCGAGGTTCTATGGTTTTCGTCAAGATTCTTCGGCGCCAGCCGGCTTGCGTCGAACGGCGGTGCGGTG
>JBBIJJ010000360.1:0-2275 GCA_037446035.1 Burkholderiales bacterium | reverse complement strand
TCAACAGTGCGCCTACCGGATGCAGACGTTTTGCTTCAATGAGGCCGCGGCTCTTCACCGCGGAAAACTGCTCGCCTGCCGATCCGCACCGGGCTTGGTCTCGCGCGCCGCCGTGCGAGCGCTGGCGCAAGGCGCAACGCAAGTTTAGACAAAAACGGCACCGCCCGGTGCGTCCTTTGCAAATTCTCCAGATTATTAAAGAACTTGCGCCGTGCGAGCGCTCGTGACGGCGGTTTGCCGCACCCGACCGCTCGCGCCGCGACGGCGAAAAACTCATACGATCACCGGCTCGCGCGCCACCGGCTCGAAGCCGCGCTTGCCAAGGCTCACGACCCGTGGCTCGACCCGCTCCACCGGGCCGAGGTCGATCACCAGCACGTGATCGTCCGCATGGTGAATGATCTGATCGAGCGTGGCAATCATCTCCGCGTGCCGCCGCGGCGACAGCCGGCACTGGAACACCGAAAGCTGCGCCCACTCGCCGTAGCCGTGCATCAGCTTGAACACCGCGCGCCAGCGCTTCGGGTCGCCGATGTCGTAGGTGACGATGTACAGCCGCTCGTCCATCGCTGCCGCCCACTCAGCGGGTGACGAAGTTCGGGTACTCGTCCAGCTCGCCCAGCAGATAGCGGCCAAACAGCCGCGCCTGCAGTTCGAGCAGCCGGCGGTAACTGACCTTGTAACCGAAGAGCGGATGCGTGATCTCGTGCCCGAGCCGGCGCTCGAATGCGGCGATGAACCGCTTGCGACCTTCTGCGTCCAGCGCCACGCTGCCGGCAGCGCTGACGAAGTCCGACGGCTTGACCTCGCCGTTGTTGATCGCCTGGATCACGCTGGAGTCCGCGATCAGCGGCCGGAACGGCTCCATCAGATCGAGCGCCAGCGCCGGACGCCCGTAGCGCGGCTGGTGATAAAAGCCCCGATACGGATCGAACCCCACGGCGCTTACCGTTACCGTCCACGCGCGCACGAGCAGCGCGTACGCGAACGACAACAGTGCATTGACCGGATCGGTCGGCGGCCGGCGGTTGCGCCGCTCGAAGTCGAACGCAAAGCTCGCCGCGTCGCCCTCGGTTGCCAGCATTCTCTTGAAGCGGCGGAAGTAGCGCGCCGCCGCGTTGCCCTCCACGCCGAGCAGCTCGGCCATGCTGCCGACGCGCCGCGCCTGATCGATGTCGCGCTTGAACTCATCGAGCAGCGTCTCGGGCGCTTCGCCCTCCTTCCAGTTTCGTCGCAGCAGCGTGCGGGCGTTCTGGATCTTGGCCACGACCAGGCCGCGGGCGATGCGCAGGCAGCGGGCGTCGTCGAAGCTGGCGCGGAACTGCGCGGTGCGCAGCTCGACGTTCTTGTGCCCGGTGCCCACCGTGTGGCCGATGAACCAGCCGCCGTAGCTCATCCAGGTGACCGGGATTTCGCGCTCCATCAGCGCGTGCAGCGTCGGCGTGGTGACGTACACGTTGCCCATCAGCGCGAGCTGCGAAACCTCCGCCAGCCGGGCGGTGGCAGTGACCTTGTCTTCGACGGAGACCTCCAGCGTCTCCCCGTTCTTGCTGACCTTGGCGCGATTGGCCTGCACGTACACCGGCATCGCTTCGTCGCGCCCCACCGCCAGCGGCCGCGGCGGCGTCTGCTCGCGCTTCAGGAAATTCACTTCGTCCGGCAGGCAGATGCCCACCAGCGAGCAGCGCGGGCACTTGGGGCTGTCTACGAGCGGCAGCGGCACCGTGCCGCCGGCCGCCACCAGGCGCAGGCCGTCGATGGCGTTGCGCGTCAGCGTGCGCAGATCGTCGTCGAACGGCACGCGCACGCGTTCGCGGCTGGCGGCAAAGTACAGCACCCCATCGCGCACGCGGTAGCCGTGCTCCTCCAGAATCAGCGCCTGCGCGCAAAGCTGCACGCGCTCCGGGTCGTACGCGCCGCCCGCCACGTGCGGCCGCTTGCCGCGCTTGTAGTCCACGGGAACGACGAAGCCCTCTTCGGCTTGCACCAGATCCATCTTGGCGATCAGTCCGAGCCGATTGCTCGCAAGGGTGATCGAACGCGCGTGCAGCTTCTCGTCCGGAGGCAGCTCGTCGGCCGCCGGCAGCTCGCCCGCCGGCTTGTCCACGCGCCGGTGCACGCGCCGGCCTTCGACGGTATCGGCCGAATCCGCCCACTCCCCCTGCACCCATTCCAGATAAGCAAGCCGCGGGCAGTACTGGTACTCGTTGAGCATGCGCGCCGGCAGCAGCGGCAAGTCGCGCGCCAGCTCCGGGAACGGCAGCGGCAGGTCGGG
>JBBIJJ010000359.1:0-2294 GCA_037446035.1 Burkholderiales bacterium | reverse complement strand
TTGAAGCGTCGGCCCGGCGTCTTTTCACCCCCGACGGCATAGGCGAGCGCAACACCCGTGCGTTCGTCCGTGAATTCGCGCAGCCAGGTCTTGCCGGATAGCGCAGCCGCGGTATGACGGTCGGGCTCGACCATGGTCCGACCTCCGCCGAGCGCCAGTTGCGTGCGGTACCCGATCCCACAACCCGGCTGGACCCACCAGCCGGTTTCCTTGGGTGCGTCGCCGGCCGTTCGGCGCAGCGCGTAGGTTTCCAGCTCCCATTCGCCGGCGGCGAGCACGCCGGCGTCTTCGGTCGCGAACGGACGGCCGGCGATCGCCGGCAGTGCGGCCAGCGCGAGCAGCGCGCCGGCGAACACGGTGGACTTGCACGTGGATTGGCTTCGACGGATCAGTCCAAACGAGTACGCGCGGAGCGGCGCGCCGGATGTCTGCGTGCGCACGCCGCTCAGAACCGGTATGACAGACCGAGCGACAGCACCGGATACGCCTTGAAGTCGTCGACGGCGTCGCGGAACTGGACTTCCTCGGCGCGCAGATCGTTCTGAAGCTGGCTGCAGGCGGGCGCCGGCAGCGACGGCCCGCAGGTGCCCATCAGGCTGGCGCGCGTCTTCTGGAACATCACGCCGAGATCGACCGCCGCGCCGAAACCCGCGGCGCCGCGCGGCGCCGAACCCCAGCCGATGCCCACGTAGGGACTCGTCTTGTCGAAACGCACGCGGCCGTCGAGCGTGCCGACGTCGGCCGAGTCGTACGGCACGCCGTTGATCTCGATCGTGCTGCCGTCGCCGCGGCCGGTGAAATCGAAGCGGTTGTCGTTGTAGGCCACGCCCGCCGAGATGCGGAAACCTCCCGCAAACGGGTGCAGGTCCGCGAGTGCGAAGGCCGCGCCGAACTTGAGCTTGGCGTCGTAGCGGATGCCCGATTCGGTCAGGTCGCGCGACAGCGATCCGCCGTTGGCCCACAGTCGGGCCGCGAAGCGCTCGGCCAGCGGCACGGCGATCTCCCCGCCGAGCCCCGTCGTGCCGCCCTTCGCGGCGATCGTCTGCGCCGCGACCGGTGCGGCGGCCGTGAGCAGCAGCGCGGCGAGCGCCGCGCGCCTGCGTGTTTGCATCGTCGATTCCTCCCTCGTACGAAGCGCCGCGCGAACGCGGCGACGGCCGTCATTGGCCGCCGAGCACGATAGTCACGCACACGGCCGCGTGATCCGGGAAAATGCGACCCCAGTCGGTCCCGTTTCGGTCGGCGCGCTCGAGCGCGGCGCGGCGGCGCTCGACGAGGTGATCGGCGAGGATCTCGACCGCCGCGACATGGCCAATCGCGTGCCTCGACTGCGGGACGAACTCCTCGGACACCAGCACGTGGTCGATCCGCTCGGGCTCGCCGCCGTGCAGGACGGTGTAGGCGACGTCGCGCCCGCGTCCCGGCGCGGGCCGCCGCATGACATCGAGCGCGTCGAACAGCATGCAGTCGCGCTGCGGACGGTCGTCGCGCTTCCACGACGTGTCGGCGACGATCTGCGTGGTCACCGCGCCCGGCGCGTCGTTGAAGTCGCCGGCGACCACGAGCGGCGCGCGCGCACCGCGCGTCGCTTCGACGACGAGCCGTCGCACCGCCGCCGCTTCGGCGCCGCGCATGATCAGCGAACGAAGCTGCGCGCGCGCTTCGGCGTGCGGATCGTCGGGGCTGTCGCTGCCCGCGAATTCAGGACGCCGCGACTTCAGATGGACGTTCAGCAGCGTCAGCGCAGCGCCGCCGGGCAGCGGCACCGTTGCGCGCAGCAGCGGCCGCGAGAACCGCGCGTGTTCGCCGCGTTCGGGCACTGGCACCGCGCATCCCGGCGGCAGATCGACGATCGACTCGACGCGCGGCTGCCACGGTTGCCGCCAGACGAGACCGAGCCGCGGCTTATCGTTGTTTTCGTCGGCCAGCGGCGCCGCGAACCCCAATGCGCGCCCGCAGCTCGCCGTCTGCCGGACGACATCCGACAGCGCCTGCTCGTGGAAGACCTCCTGCACCAGAACGAAATCGGCGGCGAGCCGGTCCAGCAGCGTGGCGAGCCACTGCGTCTTGGCGATGTATTCGTCGGGCGTGTACGGGGCGAAACCGTCGTAGATGCGCCGCCCGGCGAGCGCGAGGTTCAGACAGTTGATCGTCGCGATGCGAAGCGTGTTCACGCCAAATCCCGCGAAGTTGGTCGTTCGTCGTCCGCGCCGCCTCGGTCATTCCGACCCGGCTGCCGTGTCATTCCGACCCCGCACCCCGTGTCATTCCGAGCCGCAGGCGAGGCATCTCAG
>JBBIJJ010000358.1:0-2326 GCA_037446035.1 Burkholderiales bacterium | reverse complement strand
CGAGCCGCGGCGCCGGCTTTCCAACATGGCGCCGCGCGCCATTCGCATATCGACGAGTTGATGAATGACCGCCCCGAATTCCGCGTGATGAACGTCCTGTTCCTGTGCACCGGCAACTCGTGCCGCTCGATCCTGGCCGAGGCGACGTTCAACCACCTCGCGCCGGCGGGTTGGCGAGCGATCAGCGCCGGCAGCCAGCCGACCGGGCAGGTGCACCCGCGGTCGCTGGCGCTGTTGGCGCGCGAAGGCATCGCGACCGAGGGTCTGTCGAGCAAGTCGTGGGACGGCCTGCCGCTGACCGCCGACGTCGTCATCATTGTCTGCGCCAGCGCCGCCGGCGCGACCTGTCCGGCCTACCTCGGCCCGGCGGTCCGCACGCACTGGGGGGTGGACGACCCGGCGCGCGCCACCGGCACCGACGCCGAGATCGACGCTGCTTTCGAGCAGGCTTACCGCATCCTGCGCACGCGCATCGAGGCCTTCCTCGCCCTGCCGCTCGCAGAACTGGCGAGCGATCGCGAGCGGCTCAAGCGCGAGCTCGACCGCATCGGCAGCCTGCGGCCTTGATCGCGTGAGGCCGGAGAATCCGCGATGGCACAGATCCGGATCCATGGACCTGCAATGTGCTCCCCCCGGCAACGGTCGCGTCGCGGTCGCGCGCCCGTCGGCGCCGCTGCTGCGCAGGCGCGCGCTCGCCGAGATAAAGCAGATCGAACTGGTGCGTGATCGTCATGCGCAGCGGCTCGCCGTGCTGCCGCTGCTGGCCGAAGAACTGGTCGGCGCCGACAGCGCCTGGCGCGGCCCGTGCTGCTTCGGGACTGCGCGATCTCCTGAATCCCCGTCGCGAACGAGCATCCGCCATGTCCGCCCAATGTGAAGTCACCGCCAAGCGCGCCGCCGGCGCGCCGCTCGGCTGCTTCGAGCGCTATCTCACGGTCTGGGTGGCGCGTTGCATCGTCGCCGGCATCGCGCTGGGGCAACTGTTTCCGGCGCCGGTGCAGGCCCTCGGCGGCATGGAAGTCGCCAAGGTCAACCTGTCGGTGGGCGTGCTGATCTGGGTGATGATCATCCCGATGCTGCTGAAGATCGACTTCGGCGCATTGGGGCAAGTTCGGAAGCACGTGCGCGGCATCGGCGTGACGCTGTTCATCAACTGGGCGGTCAAACCGTTCTCGATGGCGCTGCTGGCGTGGATCTTCATCCGCCACGTGTTCGCGCCGTATCTGCCGGCCGCGCAGCTCGACAGCTATGTCGCCGGGCTGATCCTGCTCGCTGCCGCACCGTGCACGGCGATGGTGTTCGTCTGGAGCCGGCTGACCAACGGCGATCCGCACTTCACGCTGACGCAGGTGGCGTTAAACGACACGATCATGATCTTCGCCTTCGCGCCGATCATCGCCCTGCTGCTCGGCATCTGCTCGATCGCCGTGCCGTGGGACACGCTGCTGATCTCGGTCGGCATGTACATCGTGATCCCGGTGGCGATCGCGCAGCTCGTGCGCGCCCGCGTGCTCGCGCGCGGCGGGCAGCCGGCGCTCGACGCGCTGCTCGCCCGCATCAGCCCGTGATCGACCGGCGCGCTGCTGGCCACATTGGTGCTGCTGTTCGCCTTCCAGGGCGAGCAGATTCTGCGTCAGCCGCTGATCATCGCGATGCTCGCGGTGCCAATCATGATCCAGGTGTTCTTCAACTCCGGCCTTGCCTAATGGCTCAACCGCCAGGTCGGCGAGAAGCACTCGGTCGCCTGCCCTTCGGCGCTGATCGGCGCGTCGAACTTCTTCGAGCTGGCGGTGGCCGCGGCGATCAGCCTGTTCGCCTTCGACTCGGGTGCTGCGCTGGCCACCGTGGTCGGCGTGCTGATCGAAGTGCCGGTGATGCTGCTGGTGGTGCGGGTGGTGAATGCCAGCAAGGGGTGGTACGAGCGAAGGGCGGCGTGAAAGCGCGACGGCGCGTCTGAAACCCGTTCAACTGCCGTCGCACAGCCCGACGCACGGCCGCTTGGATTTTCTTGCCTGCGGCTCGTCGCGCTTGGGCTGCTCGGTCTTGTGTCTTGTTTGCTTGCCCGCTGCTTGCTTGGGCGGACCCTTGATCTCGTCGCGCTTGCCCGCGTCCTGAGCGCGGGTCGGCCCGGCAGGCTGCGCATTCGCGGCGCCGCCGGCCAGGGTGGCAGCAGCGACAGCGAAGTTCAAGGCGCGGGCGAGCTTCACGTCAACGGTTCACCGGCGAGGCCGGATCGATCAGGTACGCGACGATGTGCGCCACCTTTTCGGGCGTCAGGATACCGTGCACGCCGAAGCGCGTCGTGTTCGAGCGCGCGAGCGTGGCC
>JBBIJJ010000357.1:0-2348 GCA_037446035.1 Burkholderiales bacterium | reverse complement strand
ATGACGAGGGACTTCCGCTCGAAGGGACGAGCGACGTCCGCTCGGATCGACGAGGGACTTCCGCTCGGAGGGACGAGGGGCTTCCGCTCGGAATGATCCGGGGCGGCGGCGCGGAGGAACGACCGACGGCCAACGGCCAAACTCACGCTGATCGCGCGGCCCGGGCGTCCGCGGCCCCGGAAGGAGGAAGACCACGGTCGTGCAGCGGCACAGACCGCCGCGACACTCCCGCCGTCGCTCGCCCGCGCGATCGACAGGCCGATCCGCTACTCGACCAGCCTGTGCTTGATGGCGTAGTGGGTCAGCTCGGCGTTGTTGCTCATCCCCATTTTCTCGAGGATGCGCGCGCGGTAGACGCTGACGGTCTTGGGGCTCAGGGCGAGTTCTTCGGCGATGTCGGACAGACGCTTGCCCGATGCGATCAGCTTCAGCGTCTGGAACTCGCGGTCTGAAAGCCTGTCGTGCGCCGCACCTTCTTCGGGCGCATTGAGGTTCTCGATCAGCGCCTGCGCGATCTCGGGCGTGACGTACTTGCGGCCGGCGATCACCTGGTTGACCGCCTCGATCAGCTTCTCCGGCGCGCTCGCCTTGTTCAGATAACCCGAGGCGCCCGCGCGGAAGGCGCGCACCGCGTACTGGTCCTCCGGATACATGCTGACCATCAGGACCTTGAGCTTGGCGTTTTCCTCGCGCAGCGACTTCAGGATGTCGATGCCGTTTTTCCCCGGCAGCCCAACGTCCATCACCAGCAGGTCAGTGTCGGGGTGCGCGCGAAGCTGGTTGCGCAGTTCGCCATAGTTGCCCGCTTCGGCGACGACCCTGACGTCGGGATGCTCCGACAGGATCTGCACGATGCCGCGCCGGACGATCGCATGGTCGTCGACGACGATGGTCTTGACCGTCATTGCCCTCACCCTCCGAGATCCCAAGCAGCCGGACTCGGCATTGAGCGTACCTCGTGACGCGTCACGCCGCTTCTCTGCGTTTCGCCGAATCCCAAGTCTCGAGTCCTATTGCGGATCACGCAACCTCGTGACCCCCCGCCTTGCAAGTTCGCTTTGCGCTGGCTGTCGCCGGTTCCGTCATCCCGAGCGCAGCGAGGGATCTCGGCACTGCGAGCAGCGGAGATTCCTCGCCTTTGGCTCGGAATGACGAGAGCTCAGGCATGCGGACGCCAAGCGGTAGGCACGTGTCCCAAGGACAAGTAATGGTCAATAAATCTCGCGCTCATCCCGCATCGGTCCACGCCTTCGCGGGGGCGGCGGCCAGCGGCTCGCCGGGCGGAATCGAAAACATCACCGTCGTTCCGCGCCCGGGCGTGGAGTTGACCTCGGCCCAGCCGCCAAAGCCGCGCGCGCGCTCGATCAGGCTGCGCACGCCGAAGCCCGGCGAGTTGCCCAGCCCGCTGGCGTCGAAACCGACGCCGTCGTCGGCGATCTCCAGCGTCACTTCGTCGGCGGCGGCGAACAGTTGCACCGAAACGCGCCTGGCCTGCGCATGTTTGGCGACGTTGGCGAGCGACTCCTGCGCCACCCGGTACAGCGCGGCGGCACGCATCGGATCGAGGTCGAGTTCTTCGCGATTGGACTCGAAGCTCGTCGACACGCCGGTGCGCTCGACGAAACCCTTGACCAGCCAGTCGAGCGCGGCGACCAGCCCCGCGTCGAGCACCGGCGGACGCAGATTGTGCTGGATGCGGTGGCTGGCAGCGACCGCGTGGGCGAGCAGCTCGTTCATCGCGTTGATGCGGGGCGCGGCCGACGAGCGGCTGTCCAGATCGCGCGCCAGCCGCGCCAGCTCGAACTTCAGCGCGGTCAGCGTCGTGCCGATGTCGTCGTGGATCTCGCGCGCGATCGCCCGCCGCTCCTCTTCCTTGACGCGCTCGAGGTGCTGCGTCAGTTCGCGCAGCTTGGCGGCGCTTTCCGCGAGCTGCGCCGCCTGCAGCCTGCGGTCGCGGCGCGCGTCGGCCGCCTGCAGGCTGCGCTTGAGCGCGGGCGCAAGCCGGAACATCCGTGACTTGAGGATGAAATCGTCCGCGCCCGCGTGCAGCGCGGCCACGGCGAGTTCCTCGGACATCTCGCCGGAGACGACGATCACCGGCAGGTTCTCGTCGACCGACTTCGCCACCTTCAGCGCGGCGAACGAATCGAAGCGCGGCAGATTGTGATCGGTGACGACTGCATCGACGCGCCCGCGCGCAAACACCTCGCGCATGCCCGCCTCGTCTTCGACGCGCGTGGCGCGCACGCGCAGCCCGTCGCGCAACAGGATCGCAAGCAGCAGCTCGTAGTCGAGCTCGGAATCCTCGACGACGAGCAGCTGGATCGGCGTGATCTCGACGGCGTTCA
>JBBIJJ010000356.1:0-2353 GCA_037446035.1 Burkholderiales bacterium | reverse complement strand
GTCATTCGGACTGCCGCTGTCATCCGAACGCCCACACCGTCATCCCGAGCGCAGCGAGGGATCTCGCGCCCGTCTCGACACGATGTTCGCACCCGCGCGCGGTCCGGATGCCTCGCCCGGCATCGATGCCGGCGCTCGCGATGATGTTCCGCCAGCGGATGTCACGCGGGTTCTCCACGAGAGGGAAAAACCGCCGCAAGAGCGGCAGTCGTCGACCCGGCGACGGCCGCGACTGCATTGCACGGCGCCAACACCGCAAGTCCCGGTGCGCGCTTCGCGCCGCCGGCGGCGACGCGGGCGTTGCGTTTTACCCTCGAGCTTGGCGCGGCTGACGTTCAGCGCCGATCCTTCGAGGGCTCGTCGCCGTCGACGAGCCCGCGGGCGATCGCCTCTCCGCGCCGCCAGCGCGCCGGCGTGTGTCCCGTCACGCGGCGAAACGCCTTCGAGAAGACCGGCTGCGACGCGTAGCCGACCGCCTCGGCGACGCGGTCCAGGCTCGCGCGATCGCTGCGCAGCAGGTTCGCCGCGCGGGCGATGCGCCAATGCGTCAGATAGCTCATCGGCGACTCGCCGACGAGCGCCTTGAAGCGAACCGCCAGCGCGGTGCGCGATGCGCCGACCGCGCGCGCCAGTTCGTCGAGCGTCCATGGCTGCGCGTACCGTTCGTGCATCAGCGCGAGCGCCCGCGCCACGCGCGGGTCGGCGAGCCCGCGCATCCAGCCGCTGCGCGCGCCGTCCTGCGCGATGAAAGCGCGCACCGCCTGGATGAACAGGACGTCCGCCAGGCGCCGCAGCACGGTGCGCCCGCCCAGCAGGCCCGAGTCGATCTCGCCGTGAATGAAGCGCAGCGTCGGCTCCAGCCACCGCGCGACCGCGGGGTCGGCCCCGCGCAGATGAATCAGCGGGGGCAACGCGCCGAACAGCGGATTGATCTTCAGCGCGTCGTACGAAAAGAAGCCGCCGGTCACGCGCGCGACGATCGGCCCCGCGCCGGGGCCGCGGACATGGCCGTGCGCATCCATCGGATACGCCTCGACGAACTGCTCGAACGGCAGCACCGGCGCGCCGCGCGCCGAGCGGATCACGTGCGGCGCACCGTGCGGCAGCAGCACGAAATCGCCTGCTTCGACCGCACGCGCCGCCCCACGCCGGCCGACCTGGATCTCGCAGCGCCCCTCGGTCACGGCGTAGAACGGTGCGCGGCCGGCGCGCTCGATGGACACGCCACACGGCGCACGCAGATCGACGGTGAAGTAAACGGTGGCCTCGAGTCGCACCTGCTCCATCACGTCGGAGAGCAGATCGAACGTCGGTGCCGCCGGTCGGGCTTGCGAGTGGTCTGAACGAATCGACATGAAATTTGTCCTGCCGCGTCTGTTTTTTCGGACGCCGCGCGCGCACTGTACGCGTCGTGCATGCGGTCGTGTCGATTCGACGGACCGTCCAACCCGAAAGGAGCCGAAGATGCGTACCAAACATGTCTGCCTCGCCCTGGTGCTCGCCGCGACCGCCTGGTCGGTACAGGCGCAGACCGCCCAACCCGCGTCCGAACGCGACGCGCGGCCACCCGTGACCGTCGGCGCGCTCGAGCCCAGACCGCCCAACCCGCGTCCGAACGCGGCGCGCGGCCACCCGTGACCGTCGGCGCGCTCGAGCCGCGCGCGGCCGCGCCTGCCCCGCGGGCGCCGCGCGCCGCCAAGGCGGCACCCGCCGTCGGCGCCGAGTCTGCGTTCAGCGTGTTCACTTACGACGCGCTCAGCGCGACCCCACGCGTACAGCTTGGCCGGCGCCCGGCCGCGCCCGACCGCGAGAACAACCGCCCGGTCGCGGCGCGCTGAGGCGGACGGGGCACGCCGAATATTCGACGCGCCCTGCGTGCAGCGGCCGCCGCGCGCGCCGCTGCGCGCGGTTAGTCTGCAGCGCATGTCCGCCGCAACCGGCCTGCGTCTCGACGTGCGCGCGCGCCTGCGCACGGCGCCGCTCGCCGCAGCGATCGTGCTCGCGCTCGGCGCGCCGGTGCCGGCGCAGGCGCCGGGCAGTGCCGCGCACGACGCGCAGGTGCTGTTCGTACGCTGGATGCAGCTCGATACGCCCACCGCGGGCGACGCCGAGTTCGCTGCCGTAGAGCTGGCGCAACGGCGCGAGTGGCTCCTCGCCGCGTTGACGCACGCCGTCGAACGGGGACCGTCTGCGCAGGAGCTCGAGTTCGCATTGCGCCGTTCGGCGCGCGTCGTCGCGGTCGCGCGGCTGCCGTCCACCGACGCCGCCGTGCGCCGCATGGCCGACGAAGTCGCACAGCGGCGGCAGGTCGATCGTGCGGTTGCCGAGTACCGGGCGCGCGCACTGCTCGGAC
>JBBIJJ010000355.1:0-2361 GCA_037446035.1 Burkholderiales bacterium | reverse complement strand
TTCAGGACGTCTTCAGGATGACCCAAGCTCGTGACAGCGCCGGCTCGCGAGCTTTCCCGCCTTCGAGGGAGTCGATTCGGTCATCCAAAGCGGCGCGAGCGATCTGGACGTTGCGCGCGGCAGCGATTCCTCGCCTTCGGCCCGGAATGACGAGGGCTGAGCGATGCGGACCGCCCGCGGGCTGGCACGTGTCACGGGGATTTGCAAGGCTCGGCAGGATCGAGGATCCAGCAGTTGGCCGGGCGTGCCCCTGCGCCTGCCGCAGCCATCGCCGAATCCTCGATCCTCACCCGATCGCGGTGGGGATCGACTCGAACAGCCGCCGCACGTAGTCGACGTAGTAGGTGATGATCCACGGTCCCGCGACGACCAGCGCGGCGACGATCGCGACGAGCTTCGGGATGAACGACAGCGTCATCTCGTTGATCTGGGTGGCCGCCTGCAGGATCGACACGATCAGGCCGACGACGAGTGCGGCGACCAGCATCGGCGCGGAGATCAGCAGCATCACGTACAGCGCCTGCTGGCCGAGGGTGATGACGGACTGGGAATTCATGTTCGATTCTCCATCGGTCGTTGCGCACGGCTGCCAGCGGATCGCAGGCGCGGCGTCGGCCGCGCCTGCCGCCTGCGCTCGAAAACATCCATCCTCATATCTGGAAGCTCGCCACCAGCGAGCCGATCAGCAGGTTCCAGCCGTCGGCGAGCACGAACAGCATCAGCTTGAAGGGCAGTGCGATCAGTACCGGCGACAGCATCATCATGCCCATCGACATCAGCACGCTGGCGACGACCATGTCGATGATCAGAAACGGGATGAACACCATGAAGCCGATCTGGAACGCCGTCTTCAGCTCCGAAGTGACGAAGGCGGGGATCACCACCCGCAGCGGCAGCTTCTCGGGGCTGTCGGCGCCTTCGACGCGACCCATGCGCGTGAACAGCTCCAGATCGTTGGCGCGCGTGTGCTTGAGCATGAAGTCCTTCATCGGCGCCGCACCCGTCGCGAGCGCCTGCTCGAAGCCCATTTTCTGATCGCGGTACGGTACGTAGGCGCTGTCGTGGATGCGGTCGAAGGTCGGACCCATCACGAAGAACGTGAGAAACAGGGCGAGTCCGATCAGCACCTGGTTCGGCGGCGTGGTCTGCGTGCCGAGCGCCATGCGCAGCAGCGACAGCACGATGATGATGCGCGTGAAGCTGGTCATCATCAGCAGCACCGCCGGCAGGAACGTCAGCAGCGTGAAGAGCAGCAGCGTCTGCACCGGCACCGAGTACGTGGTGCCGCCGCCGGCGCCGGGCGCGGCGGTGATTTGGATCGGGCTGGTCTGGGCGAAGGCGGGATGGCTCAGCGCCAGCAGGAACACGGCGAGCCACAGGAATCGCCCCTGGTCCACCCTTTTCGAAGGGGGACGCGACGGCAGGCTGCGCACGGACGCCCCTTCGCGACCGGCGGGACGCGACGTCGGTCGGTACGCCGGCCCGCGTTTCGCGATGGGGCGCAGGATGGATTCGACGATGCCGCTCAGAAGGTGTGAGTCTTTCTGCTGCGCGGCCCGCTGGCGTCGTTGCGCGGTGCTCGGGCCTCGCCGATCCACCCGATATGTCTCGGCCCTGCGCTCCGTGCGCCTCGCCAGCGGACCGCTCGCGACGAAATCTTCACACCTTCTCACTTCTGCATCCTGGCCAGCAGCGATACGAACGACGCCGGCGAACCCGTGAGTGCGCTCGCATCGCCCTTGGGCAGCGTGCCGACGCGGTGGATGCTCGCGGCGGTGACGCCAAGCAGCAGCCAGCGTTCGCCGGCTTCGACGACGACGATGCGCTCGCGTGGACCGAGAGGAAGCTGGGCGATGACGCGCAGACCGGCGGTGGCCGCCGGCTGTGCGGCGCCGAGCCGCTTGAGCAGCCACATCGCTGCCGGGATCAGCGCCAGCACGAACACGAGCGCGATCAGCATCGGCGCGAGCGAGGGCCCGGTCGGGGTCGACTGCGCGTGCGCGATGCCGGGCAGGCCGAGCGCCGCGGCGGCGCGGGCGATGCGCGCCGAGGCTGCGGCGATGCGGCCCCGCACGGGCCCGCCGGCGAGCATTGAAAGCGCGGGCCTGTCGCTTCGATCCTCGGACAGGGCCGACACACCCGACGCCGATCGCGGCTGCGCATCCGGATTGCGGACGAGACGACGACTGTCGACGATTACCCAACCCCGTGACGCCCACTTGTCAGTACGTTCCGCTTCCGTCATCCCGAGCAGCGCGAGGGATCTCGGCGTGGCGAGCGGGAGAGATTCCTCGCCTTCGGCTCGGAATGACAAGGCGTCGACGGCTCGGAATGACAAGGCGTCGACGGCTCGGAATGACA
>JBBIJJ010000354.1:0-2382 GCA_037446035.1 Burkholderiales bacterium | reverse complement strand
AAACTCGCCTGGAGAAAGCCCTGTCGCTCTCTTGAGCCCGAATCCGGCAATAGGTCGCTGGTCGTCTGTCCGCTCAGCCGCCTCGGGTCATTCCGAGCGGAAGGCCCTCGTCATTCCGGGCGGAAGGCCCTCGTCATTCCGGGCGGAAGGCCCTCGTCATTCCGGGCGGAGGGTGCTCGTCAGAGCGGAACATCCTCGTCATTCCGGGCGGAAGGTGCTCGTCATTCCGAGCGGAAGGTGCTCGTTATTCCGAGCGGAAGATCCTCGTCATTCTGAGCCGGCCTGCCTTGTCATTCCGAGCCGAAGGCGAGGAATCTCGTCCGCTCGCCACGCCGAGATCCCTCGCTTCGCTCGGGATGACGAAGCAGGCGCCCGGGATGACGAAGCGGGCGCCCGGGATGACGAAGCAGGCGCCCGGGATGACGAAGCAGGTGCTGCGGATGACACCGTCGGCGCTCGGGATGACGAAGTCGGCGCCCGGGTTGTCGGAGGCACGTCATTCCGTGCCGCAGCCTGCCGCCGGAGCGAGACGGCCCGGCCGATCGCGGATTTACCCGACGAGTGGGCGCGGTCGAATCCGCAAACCCCGGAAGCGCATCGCGCTTCCGGGAAACTGCGTGGACGGACTGCCGAATTCGGGATCATGTGCTCGGCCAGGTGCGATCAATGATCCGCGCGAATGCGGTTCCGGCGGGCAGCGTACCGAAACACCCGCCCCAGTCACCCTGCAGCCGCGAAGCGCAGAACCCCTCGGCGACTTCCTTCGGCGCGTGCCGCACGAGCAGCGCGCCCTGCAGCGCAAGAGCGATGCGCTCGGTGAGCCGGCGTGCGACCGGTTCGCGTGCCGCCGGATCGGCGAGCTCGCGCTTGAGCGCGGCGACGAAGGCATCGAGCCGCGCATCGCCGCCGCGTGCCGCGTCCAGCTCGTCGAACAGCGCGACGACGCTTTCGCCGTTACGATTCGCCGCGCGCATCACGTCCAGGCACATCACGTTGCCCGAGCCTTCCCAGATCGAGTTGACCGGCGCCTCGCGGTAGATGCGCGGCATGATCGAATCCTCGACGTAGCCGTTGCCGCCGAGCACCTCCATCGCCTCCTGCGCAAACGGCGCGAGCCGCTTGCAGAGCCAGTATTTCGCCGCCGGCGTCAGCAGCCGGCGCAGCGCCCGTTCGTGCTCCTCGGCGCGGTCGTACGCGGACGCGAGCCGCAGCGCCAGCGCGGTGGCTGCTTCGGACTCCAGCGCCAGATCCGCCAGCACGTTGCGCATCAGCGGCTGCTCGACGAGCCGGCGGCCGAAGGCGCTGCGATGGCGCGCGTGATGGATCGCCTGCACCAGCGCCTGTCGCATCAGCGCGCTGCTGCCGGTCGCGCAGTCCAGCCGCGTGTAGTTGACCATCTCGAGGATCGTGGCGACGCCGCGCCCCTCGTCGCCAACGCGCCAGGCAAGCGCCCGCTCGAATTCGACCTCGGCGCTCGCATTCGAGCGGTTGCCGAGCTTGTCCTTCAGCCGCACCAGCCGCAGCGCATTGCGCGAGCCGTCGTCCAGATGCCGCGGCAGGAAAAAGCAGGTCAGCCCGCCCGGCGCCTGCGCGAGCACGAGAAACGCGTCGCACATCGGCGCCGAGAAGAACCACTTGTGTCCGGTGATCCGGTACGCGCCGCCGCCGGCGGGTTCGGCGCGCGAGGTGTTGCTGCGCACGTCGGAGCCGCCCTGCTTCTCGGTCATGCCCATGCCGATGCTGGCGCCGGTCTTGTCGCGGATCGGGGCGAAACGCGGGTCGTAGTTGCGTGCGTACAGCCGCGGCAGCCAGACGTCGGTCATCGCCGGCAGGCTGTCCGGGTGTTTCGCCAGCACCGCGATCGACGCATAGGTCATCGTCATCGGGCACTGCGTGCCGTTTTCGACCTGGCCGTACAGGATGTACGCGGCCGCGCGCGCCGCATGCGCGCCGGCGCGCGGCTCGGCCCAGGGGGACGAGTGCAGCCCCGCGCCGAAACCGAGCGCCATCAGCGCGTGGTACGCGGGATGGAATTCGACTTCGTCGCGCCGGTTGCCGAAGCGGTCATGCGTGTGCAGCACGGGCGGGTTGCGGTTGGCCGCAGCGCCGAGCGCGATCGTCTCGGCGCGGCCGAGAGTCGCGCCGAATTCCGCGAGCCCGGCCTCGGCCCAGGCAGCGCCCGCGCCGCGCACCGCTTCCTGCAGGGCGAGATCGGCCGCGTACAGGTTGTAGTCCTGTAACGGCGGGGATTGGTTGGGGGACGCCTCGACGGGCGCGGCCATGCTGCTCCAGGGGGTCTGATCCATGCCGCTTCGCTCCTATCGACCGCTTCTTATCCTCGTGACACGTGCCAACCGCTTGGCGCCCGCATGCCTCAGAAGG
>JBBIJJ010000353.1:0-2406 GCA_037446035.1 Burkholderiales bacterium | reverse complement strand
CTGCTGCGCGGCCCGCTGGCGTCGTTGCGCGCTGCTCGGGCCTCGCCTATCTACTTGATATGTCTCGGCCCTGCGGCTGCGTGCGCCTAGCCAGCGGCCCGCTCGCGACGAAATCTTCACACCTTCTCCGAGATGAGCGCGATGCTCGAACACTTCCGCAACCTGGCGCGCGCCAACCGGCTCGCGAACCGGCGGCTGCACGCAGCCTGCCTGCAACTGACCGACGAGCAGTTCAAGGCGCCGCGCACGAGCTTCTTTCCGAGCCTGTGGGCCACGCTCAATCACATCCTGATCGTCGACTGGTACTACATCGCCGCGCTGTATCGCGAGCCGGACATGCGTAAAGCGTTCGCGTGCGAGACGCCGTTCGACCGCATGGCGGATCTGGCCGAGGCGCAGCGCATCGCGGACGAGCGGCTGATCGCGTGGTGCGATGCCGCCGACGATGCGCGGCTGGAGGCCGAAGTCGAGGTGGACCGCGGCGACCACGTACAGCGCGACGGCGCGCGTCACGTGCTGATGCATCTGCTGACGCACCAGATCCATCACCGCGGCCAGGCGCATGCGATGCTGGCCGGCACGCGCATCAAGCCGCCGCAACTCGACGAGTTCGTGATGCCGTCCGACGCCAAGTTCCGCGTCGCCGATCTCGCCGCGCTCGGCTGGAGCGAGGCGGATCTATTCCGGGGCTGAAATGGCGGGGCTCGCCCGTCGCGGCCGCACGTGAGGTCGCTTGGGCGGCAGACGCCAGATTGCTCTGGCCGTCCTAGCCCGCCTTCATTAAAAGCAAACAAGGAGCGCTCTTTTATTAATCTGTACTTGCACTATTTGTCCGAATTAGCCATAGTTCACGCATGATCGCCTGGCCTGCGGAGCTGTTCGCCGTCCTGCGCCAGTACAACCCGTGGTGGGCCGGCGGGCGCTTTCCAGACCTGCCCGAGTGGCGACGCGCCGCATTTCGCGAGATCGCGGCCTGGGCCGAGAGCCCGCCGGCCGGCCGGGCGTTGCTGCTGTCCGGGGCGCGCCAGTTGGGCAAGACAACGCTGTTCCTGCAGGTGATCGACCACCTGCTCGATCGCGGCGTGCCAGCGCAAAACGTGCTGTATGCGACCTTCGACCACCCGCTGCTGAAGCTGGTCGGGCTGGAGGAGCTGCTGCGGCTGTGGCGCGAGTTCGAGCCGATGCGCGACGGCCCGGAGTACCTGTTCCTCGACGAAGTCCAGATCACGAAGGACTGGCAGACCTGGCTCAAACATCAGGTCGACTTTGAGAAGCGCCGGCGCATCGCCGTCACCGGCTCGGCCACGCCGCTGACGCGCGAGGGCCAGGAGTCCGGCGTGGGACGCTGGCAGACGATCCGGCTGGCGACGCTGTCGTTCTACGAGTACCTGCAACTGCGCAAGCTCGCCGTGCCGCCCATGCCCGACGTGGGCACGCTGGCGCATCTGTTCGACTGGACGCCGGCGCAATTCACCCGTGCGGCCGAAGACGCCCGGCCAATCACCGGGCTGTTCCACGAGTACCTGTTGCGCGGCGGGTTTCCGCAGGCCGCGCAGGTCGACACGGTGACGACGGCGCAGAAGCTGCTGCGCGAAGACATCGTGGACAAGGTGCTGAAGCGCGACATGACGGCGCTGTTCGGCGTGCGCCGCGTGATCGAGCTGGAGCAGGTCTTCCTGTACCTGTGCCTGCACGACGGCGGCGTGCTGGACCTGGTGGACCTGTGCAAGAACCTGGCGTTGAAGCGGCCCACGGTCGCCAACTTCGTAGACCTGCTGGAGGCCACGCACCTGATCTACCGCCTGATGCCGTTCGGCTATGGCAAGGAGGTGTTGCGTGGGCGCCCGAAGCTATACCTCGCCGATCCCGCGATCGGACCGAGCGTTCTACTGAAAGGCAAGGCGCTGCTCGAGGACGACGCGGCGTTGGGTCGGGCGGTGGAGACCGCGTTCTTCAAGCATGTATACACGCGCTACTACCGCCGCAGCATCGGCTTCTCGTACTGGCGCGGGCGCAAGGGGCACGAAGTGGACGTGATCGCGGACGTGGGTGGTCGGCCGATCCCGTTCGAGGTGAAGTACCGGGCGACCGATACCGGTGCCGGCAGTCTGAAGGGGCTGGCGGAGTTCTGCGAGACGCGCAAGGTCGACCGGGCGTACGTGATCACCAAGGACATCCGCGACTTCAGCGTCCTGCCCCTGCCCAGCGGCTCCGGCGCGACGCGCGTGCTGAAGGTGCCCGCGCCGCTGGCCTGCTATTGGTTCGGACGTTCGGAAATCGAGCAGCACGCTGACCCTGAAGCAGCGTAAGGCGAAAGACGGCCACGGTCGGTGGGCAGCAACTCCGGCAAGCCGCGCCGAACCGTCGGCACAGCTCAGCAGCGGCTGCACGGAGTCCGCGCACTCA
>JBBIJJ010000352.1:0-2413 GCA_037446035.1 Burkholderiales bacterium | reverse complement strand
GGCACCGGTCACGACGTTGAGCAATGCCCGATGACGGGAAGGACACCGAGACGCACGCGCCTGTGGCGTGTGACGCGGACTCCCGCGCGACCCACCGGACGAAGGGGCTCGAAGGCGGGCGCGCCTTCGGTGCGCTAGCGGTGGATCCCCTGCGCGGTCCCGCTTCACGATGGCGGGGCGAGTTGACCGCTACGATCGCTGCATGCCGACCCGCATCGAGTTCGAGCGCCTCGCGTTCGACGCGACCGGCGCGCCGCTGTCGGAGCGCTACGGCGACATCTACGCCAGCCGCGACGGCGCTCTGGCGCAGGCGCGGCACGTGTTCCTCGGCGGCAACGAACTGCCGGCGCGCTGGCGCGAGCGCACGCAGTTCGTAATCGTCGAAACCGGCTTCGGGCTGGGCACGAACTTCCTCGCGACCTGGCAGGCGTGGCGCGACGATCCGCGCCGCTGCGAGCGGCTGCACTTCGTATCGGTCGAGCTGCATCCTTTGCCAGCGCAAGCCCTCGTCGCCGCGGCCCCGGCCGAGCTGCAGGCGCACGCACGCGAACTGGCGGCGCGCTGGCCGCTGCCGCTGCCTGGGCTGCACCGGCTCGAATTCGAGGCCGGCCGCGTCGTGCTGACGCTCGCGCTCGGCGACGCGCGCGAAGTCGTTCCGCAGCTCGTCGTCGGCGCCGATGCGTTCTATCTCGATGGGTTCGCTCCCGCGCGCAATCCGCAGATGTGGGAGCCGGCGCTGCTCAAGGCGCTGGCCCGACTGGCGCGTCCGGGGGCAACGCTCGCGACGTGGGCGACCGCGCGCGGCGTGCGCGACGCGTTGGCCGCCAGCGGCTTCGAGCTCGCGCTGCGCGCCGGCTTCGGCCGCAAGCGCCAGATGCTGACGGCGCGCTACGCGCCGCGCTGGAAAACTCGGCGCCACGAGCCGCCCGCACCGTACGCGGGCGAGCGGCGTGCGCTGGTGATCGGCGCGGGGCTCGCGGGCTGCCATGTCGCCGCAGCGCTGGCGCGGCGCGGCTGGCGGATCGAGCTGCTCGAGCGCGCGCAGGCGCCCGCGCGCGGCGCCTCCGCGTTGCCTTGGGGTCTGCTGCATCCGCAGATCGCCGCCGACGACAGCGTGCTCGCGCGGCTGACGCGCGCCGGCTTCTTGCTCGCGCGCGCGCGGCTCGCGGATGCCGGGGCCGCTCTGTGGTGCGACTGCGGCGTGTTCCAGCAGGCGCGCGACGAAGCCGAAGCGGCGGCGTGGGCAACCGCGCTGTCCGTGCGCGGCATTCCCGCGGGGTACGCAGTCTGGGTCGATGTCGACGCCGCCGCGGCGAAGCTCGGTGTGTGCCCGCGCCGCGGCGGTTTGTGGTTCGCGCGCGGCGCGGTGGTGTCGGCCGCACGCTGGTGCGAGCAGCTCGCCGGCGTCGCGCACGCGCGCTGGGGCCACGGTGTGCGGCGGCTTGGGCACGAAGGCGCCGGGTGGACCGCGCTGGACGAGGCGGGTGCAGTGCTGGCTGCCGCGCCGGTGGCGGTCGTCGCGTCCGCGCTCGAAGCGCCGGCGCTGCTGGGGCTGGCACACGCGCGTGTGCAGCCGGTCCGCGGTCGCGTGTCGCTGCTGGCGGCGCCGGACTTCTCGAACCTGCGCGCAGGGCTCGCGGGCGACGGCACGCTCGTGCGCGGTGCCGACGGGACGGTCTGTGTCGGCGCGAGCTTCGAGCCCGGGTCCAGTGGCGGGGGCGCCCGCGACGCGGCGCGTGCGCACGAAGGCAATCTGCAGCGGCTTGCACGGCTGCTCGCCGAGCCGATCGCGCCGGCGGTCGTCGGCGCGTTCGACGGCGTGCGCTGCGTGGCGCGCGATCGCCTGCCGCTGGCGGGCGCGGTCGCCGACGAAGCGGGCGCGCTCGCGCAGGCGGCCGCGCTGCGCGGCGCGCACCTGCAGGACCTGCCGCGCCGTGGCGGGCTTTATGCCGCCTTCGCCCTCGGTTCGCGCGGGCTGACGCTGGCGCCGCTGGCGGCCGAACTCGTCGCCGCGCAGATCGAGGGAGAGCCTTGGCCGCTCGAGCGCACGCTCGCTGCGGCGATCGATCCGGCGCGCTTTCTGTTGCAGCGTCTGCGACATACGCCGCTCGATGAGGCCGCGGCGCGAACCCGCCCTCGGTAAAGGCGCGCGGAGGGACTTGACGCGGAGGCCGGCAGGACGCTTCGCGGCGTCCGCGTCGATCGTCGACGATCCAGGCGCGACGATTCAGCCAGCGCACGCCCGACTCAGGATCTGTTGGCGAGTACTCAACCTGGTGACGGCGCGAACTTGCGAGTTCCTTTCGACTTCGAGCGCGCCGGTGCCGTCATCCCGAGCAGCGCGAGGGATCTCGCCTTGGCGAGCGGGAGAGATTCCTCGCCTTCGGCTCGGAATGACGAGGGCTGAGAAGGT
>JBBIJJ010000351.1:0-2415 GCA_037446035.1 Burkholderiales bacterium | reverse complement strand
GCGCAACTCCGCTCCCTCCCGCCACCCTGCTGCTGGTGCGCCGGCCCGGCTCGGGCCGTGGCCCGGCAACATGCTCGGCAAGCGCAATTCCTGCTCGCGCATCCGGTGGTCGCGGCGACACAGTTTTCGCGGGCGCCGCGAATCCGTAGGTCGCCGCGCTACGTGCGGTAAAGCTGCGCCAGCTGCTCGCGCAGCGCGTCGATCGACTTCGCCGGCAACTGGCACGCGCCGCGCCGGCAGAGGTAGGCCTCGCCGGCGCGCCGGCCCGCGAGGGCGGGCAGCGCGGCCGGCGCACCGATGGCGAACGTGACCAGCGGCGCGAACTCGGCTTGCGCGGCGGCGATCCATGGCTCCGCGCTCGCGTCACCCGGCAGTGCGAGCTCCGCGCCGCGCTCGGCGAGAAGCTGCGCATGGAGCAGCGCAGGCGCGGCCTCGGCGTGCGCCAGCAGCGCGGCCTGGCGCTCGATCGTGCGCTGCGCGAGTTCGGCCCAGTCGGCGCGTTCGTAGATCCCTGAGAGTCGCAGCAGCAGTTCGCACGCGGCGGCGGTGCCGCTCGGCACCGCGCCGTCGAACAGATCGCGCGCGCGCACCGGCAGGGCACCGGGTTCGCTGTCGTGGAAGCCTTCTTGCGGGTCGTAGAAGCGTTCGATCATCCGCTGCGCGAGCGCGTGCGCGGCCGTCAACCAGTTGAGCTCGCCGCTTGCCGCGTGCAGTTCGACGAGACCGAGCGCAATCTGCGCATGGTCGGCGAGATAGCCTTCGGCGCGCAGCCGGCCGGCGCGCCATGCGTGGCACAGGCGGCCGTCGCGCGTCATCGTGTCGAGCAGAAAACGCGCCAAGTGGCGCGCGGCCTCGATTAGATCCGCCCGCCCGAGCAGCCGGCCCGCTTCGGCGAGCGCGCGCAGCGCCATGCCGTTGACGTCGGCGAGCACCTTGTCGTCGGTGATCGGCCGGATGCGGCGCTCGCGCGCCGCGTACAGACGATCGCGCACCGAGCGTTCCCACGAGGCGAACTCTGCGGGCGAAAGGGCGAGCGCGGCGCGCACCGATTGCGGATCGCGGCGCTCGAGCACGTTGACGCCGCGCTCCCAGTTGCCGGCCGGCGTGACGCCGTACAAGCGCGCGGCGGCGTCCGCGTCGTCGCCGAGCACGGCGCGCAACTCGTTGAGCGTCCACACGTAGAACTTGCCCTCGACGCCTTCGGAATCCGCGTCCTGTGCCGCGCTGAACGCGGCCGGCGCGTCGCGCGGGTGCATCTCGCGCGCCAGCCACGCGAGCGTGTCTTCGGCGACGAAGCGCAGCCGCGCATCGCCAGTCAGCCGGTAGGCACCCGCGTACACGCGCACGAGTTGCGCGTTGTCGTACAGCATCTTCTCGAAGTGCGGCACGTGCCAGCGCGCGTCCGTCGAGTACCGCGCAAAGCCGCCGCCGACGTGGTCGTAGATGCCGCCCGCGGCCATCGCGGTCAGGGTGGTGGTCAGCATCGAGCGCGTGCGCTGCTCGCCGGTGGCGGCGAGCACGAGCAGGTATTGCAGCAGCGGCGACTGCGGGAACTTGGGCGCGTCGCCGAAGCCGCCGTGCGCGCGGTCGAAGCGGCGCGCCAGTTGCGCGACCGCCTGCGCGTGCAGGTCTTCGCGCACGGTCTGCGGCGCGAGCGACGCGCCGTCGCGCAGATAGTCGGCCAGCGCCTGCGCCTGTTGCTCGATGTCGGCGCGGCGCGTGGCCCACGCCTCGCGCACGCCGCGCAGCAGGTCGGCGAACGCGGGCAGTCCGTGCCGCGGCTGCGGCGGAAAGTAGGTGCCGCCGTAAAAGGGCTTCAACTGTGGCGTCAGGAACATGTTCAGCGGCCAGCCGCCGTGGCGGCCCATCGCCTGCAGCGCGCTCATGTACACGTGGTCGACGTCCGGCAATTCTTCGCGGTCGACCTTGATCGAAACGAAGCCTTCGTTCAGCAGCCGCGCGACCGCCTCGTCCTCGAAGCTTTCTCGCTCCATCACGTGGCACCAGTGGCAGGTGGCGTAACCGATCGAAAGAAAAATCGGCTTGTCCTCGGCGCGCGCCCGGGCGAATGCCTCTTCGCCCCACGGATACCAGTCGACCGGGTTGTGCGCGTGCTGCAGCAGATAGGGGCTGGTCTCCCGTGCGAGGCGGTTGGTGAAACGGTGCGGTTCGGACATGCGCGCTCCTCGATTGCCCGCATCATCCCACCCGCCTGCGCGTCGGGCATGAACTCCCCCGATGGCAAAGTGGGCAGGGGCATCTCGCCGCGCAGCGCGCGGGTGAGACGCTTAGAAGGTGGGAAGATTTCGTCGCGAGCGGGCCGCTGGCCAGGCGCACGCAGCCGCAGGGCCGAGACATATCAAGTCGATAGGCGAGGGCCGAGCACCGCGCAACGACGCCAGCGGGCCGCGCAGC
>JBBIJJ010000350.1:0-2424 GCA_037446035.1 Burkholderiales bacterium | reverse complement strand
CTGTTGGGTGCGATCGCCGCCCGCGGCGGCTCGCCCCGCCTGACGTTGTCCAGCCGCAGCCGCATCGACCCGGAAACGGGCGCCATTGTCGATTAGCCCGAGTTTCTTAGGCTCTGTTGAATTTCAACCTAAATTCGGCAGTTGGCGTCACGTCGAAACGGCAGAAAGCCAGCATTCATGCGGGTTTCAAGCCGATTCTGACGACTGCGGAGCAGTTCCAAACGGGTGATGGTCGTGGGCACTACAAGCCTCTGGCGCGAATACGTTTCTCGGTACTTCACCGACTTTAAGTGCCGTTTCTAGGTTCAAGTGGGTTGCAGGGCATGAGGGTTGATCGCGCCGGGATCGGGCCGATCCGGGCGAGCGCGGCAGCGCGGAACGTCGCGGTCGCTCCATTCCGAGCGAAGCGCCGGCCGGGCGGCGCAAAACCCAGCGAGCACCGCGACAGCGAGCGCCCCGGCGCACTCCGTCGCGAGGCCGTATCGTCCGGCGCGCCGCAGGCAGCAACGATTTCGCCCACGGCGACGCCTCGACCGAGGCGGTGCGTGCCGCGTATCGTCCGGCGCGCCGCAGGCAGCAACGATTTCGCCCGCATTCAGCGAGCGCCTTGTGAGACATGCGGGCTAGCCCGCGCCTCGATCACTCCATGCCGCACGCCGAGCGCGGCCGCGAACTCGAGCAAGCATTCGATGCGCGGTTCATCCTCCGGCGCGCGGTGCGGCGCAAAGGCGAGCAGCACGCCGCGCCGCACCTCGACGTATAGCGGCCCGCAGGCGGCCAGCGCCGCAAGCACCGGCTGCGGCAGCGGACGGGGGTCGGTGCCGGGCGGCGCAAACAGACGATAGCCGTCCGGCGCGCCGGCCTCGAGTTCCTGCAGATGCCCGAGGTAGCGCTCCAAGTAGTGCCCGGGCGTCAGCACGAAGTCCGGCAGGCGCACGGCGCTCGGCGGCGCGAACACGAGCAACGTGTGGCGGTGCGCGACGTAATAGTCCGGCGGGGACGTGTGGCTGTAGTCGAAGACCGACACCGTTCCGCCGGCCCAATCGCCGAGAATCCGGTTGCACTCCTCGCGCTGGTCGCCGCGGCGCAGATATACGAAGTCGTGCGGGTTGATCGTCGCCGTCGTGGCCGCCGTGAACTGCAGGCCGTGGCGCGCCGCCAGCGCGGCCAGCCGCTGCGCGCGGGCGTCACGCTGCGCCTGCTCGGTAGCCAGCGCCGCGTCCTGCATCGCCGTGGCGTGCGGATGCGCGGAGAAGCGATGGAAGCGCTCCAGCCCCTCGACCGACAGCCGGCGACCGCTGGCGGCGGCTTCCTCTTGCAGATGGTGCAGGTACTCGAGCGCGGTGTGATCGACGATGTGCGCGCTTTCGGTGAAGCGCAGGACCAGCGCCTCGTGCGGCGGGATCGCCTCCAGCGCCTGCTCGAGCCACGGCAAATTGAAGCCCTTCAGTGATCCAAGCGTCAACAAGTGAACGCTGCCGCTAGGATCGTTTTCCACCCGATGCTTGATCACCGGGTCGCGAAACGCCCCGGCGAGGTTGCGCCACAGGATCGCGGCCGCCGCGCGCGCGTCGATGCGGCCGGTCAGCACGTGGCGCGGCGAGGGCATCAACAGGTAGACCAGCAGCGCCAGCTCGATCGCCACACCGATCAGCATGCCGATCAAAAGGTCGGTGGCGAGGATCGCGATCACGGTGCTGACGAACACGACGAAACGGTCCAGACCGATCGCGCGTATGCGCTGCCACAGCGCCGGCTCGCACAGCCGCCAGCCGATGTAGATGAGGATCGCGGCGATCGCTGCCAGCGGGATGCGCGCCAGCAGTCCGGGCAGCGCGAGCGTGAACAGCAGCAGGAACACGCCGCTGTACAGATTCGACCACAGCGTGCGCGCCCCGGCGTCGATGTTGGCGCGGCTCGGCACCGCGTTGGGAATCACGGTCAGCCCGCCGAGCATGCCGGACACGAGATTGCACGTGCCCATCGCGCGCAGGGTCTTGTTGCCGTCGGACTTGCGCCGCCACGGATCGATCTTGTCGACCGCCTTCACGCTGGCCACCGACTCGACGCCATCGATCAGCGTGAACGTGAACACCACCAGCGCCAGCGTCAGCCACAGGTCCGGACGCGCCAGCATCGTCTCGAACGCCGGGTGCTGGATGCCCGCGCGCACCGACTCGGGCATCCGGATGCGCAGCGCGGCGTCGAGGTCGAGCAGCCAGCCGGCCAACCCGCCGGCGGCTGCCACCGCCATCGCCGCCGGGATCCAGCGCCATAGTCCGCTGACCCGGCGCCGGAGCGCGAACATCGCCGCCAGGCTCGCCACCCCGATCGCCGACACCCACGCCTGCGCCTGCGCGAGCTGTGGCGGCAGATGCACGATGGCCTCGAGTGCGGACTTGGCCGGCACCGCCGGCGCGCCGA
>JBBIJJ010000349.1:0-2430 GCA_037446035.1 Burkholderiales bacterium | reverse complement strand
TTCCGAGCCGGCCACCGCCTGTCATTCCGAGCCAGAGGCGAGGAATCTCAGCCGCTCGCGACGCCGAGATCCCGCGCGCTGCTCGGGATGACGGAACCGGCACCCGCGCGAGCGAAACGCACCCGCAAGGGCGGCAGTGCCACGAGATTGGGTCACCCTCAACGGTCAACGCGAACCCAACGGGCTTGGAGCCGGTTATGTCTCCGGCCGGCAGGCCGCCGACGCGGCCTGCCTTAACTTCGGCTCCGCCGAAGTTAGCCTGCGACGTAACAGGCTGGGTTGAGGGTCAGTCAATCCGAACCCACCTCGCCTCCAGCCTGTTATCCGCGCGGTGGACGACGTTGACGTTCTTGCGCATCGCCCACGGGATCACCTGATTGTGCAGCGGGATATGCATGAGCTCGCGGTTGTGGATCAGAAGCGCCTGCGCGATCAACCCGTTGCGCTTGTTCTGGTCGACCTCGCTCTTGATCGCGTCGACCAGCTTGTCGTATTCGGCGTTGCTGACACGGCCCAGATTGAAGTTGCCGTCGCCTTCCTTGCCGACCGTTTTCGCCAGCGACTGCAACGAATACAGCGCGTCGAACGTCGGCACACCCCAGCCGAGCAGGTAGGCGCTGGTGTCGTACTTCTGGATCTTGGCGAAATAGGTCGCGCGCGGCATCGCGTTCAGGTTGACCTTCAGCCCGACGCGCGCCCACATGGCCACCAGCGCCTTGCAGATCTCCTCGTCGTTGATGTAGCGGTTGTTCGGGCAGTCGAGCGTGAACGAGAAGCCGTTCGGATAGCCGGCGGCGGCGAGCAGTTCGCGGGCCTTCTTCTCGTCGTACGGCAGCCGTTTGTGCGCCTCTTCGGTCCAGCCGTTGACCGCGCGCTGGATGATCGCGCCGGTGGGGTCGGAGGAGCCGCGCATCACCGAGCGCTTGATCGCCTCGATGTCGATCGCGTGATACAGCGCCTGCCGCACGCGCAGGTCCTTGAACGGGTTCTTGCCCTTGACGTCGGAATAAAGAAGCTCGTCACGAAACTGGTCGAAACCGAGGAAGATCGTGCGGTTCTCGGCACCCTCGACGACCTTGGTGTTCGGGTTCGAGCGCAGCCGCGCCAGGTCCTGCGGGGCGGGGTCGAGCACGAAGTCCAGTTCGCCCGACAGCAGCGCCGCCGTGCGCGTGGCGTCGGACTTCACCGGCGTGTAGACGATCTCGGTGACGTTGCCCTTCTTGGTCGCCTTGCCCCACCAGTTCGGGTTCTCGACGAACACGGTGCGGATATCGACCTCGCGCGACCTCAGCATGTACGGGCCGGTGCCGTTGGCGTTGCGTACGGCGTGGGTCTCCTCCTTCTGCACGAAGTTCTGCGGCTGCGTGACCTTGTGCTTCTCCGACCAGGCCTTGCTCATGATGCGCAGCTCGGGTAGCTGCCGCAGCAGCACCGGGTTCGGCACCGTGGTGTAGATCAGCACCGTGTGATCGTCGACCGCGTGCGCGCGCTGGATCGCGGTGGTGTAGACGCGGAAATTCGACGTCGGCGCCATTGCGCGCTCGATCGAGAACACGACGTCGTGCGCGGTCAACGGCGTGCCGTCGTGGAATTTCACGCCCTTGCGCAGGTTGAAACGCCAGATCAGCGGTGTCTCCTGCTTCCACGAAACGGCGAGCGCGGGTTCCAGTTCGAACTTGTTGTTGTAGTTGATCAGCGGCTCGTAGACGTAGCTGTTGGCGGTGTTGTTCAGCCCTTCGTTCTGCGCATGCGGGTCGAAGGTCAGAATGTCGCCCTGGCTGGCCCAGCGCAGGGTCTTGGCGTCGACCGCGGCGACGGCGGCAACGCCCGCCGCGAGCAGCGCGACGGTCGCCGCCTTGGCAAAGATCTGGCGCATCCGGTGACTCCTTCCTCGAAGGTGAGTGACAGGCGGCGGATGCTGCACCATGCCCCTGGGCGCGTCAAACGCGGTTTTCCCCGGGGACAGCGGCGCTGGCGTGCTGGCGGCAGTGGACCGTTGTCGCCGTCTGCTGCGCGACCTGGCCGTTTGCCTCGGCCCACACGAGGCGTGGAGGCCAGCCGCCGAAGCGGTCACCCGGGTTCCGGACACGACCAGTAAGATCCGGCCGCCGGACCCCACCGCGCAGCCATGGTCCCATGCAGCTTTCGCAACGTGTCGCCGAGCGTCTGACCCGGACGATCGAGGCGACGGACCTCGCGTCGGATCCGTTCGCCCATCTCGCGTTTAGCAGCGTGTTTCCGCCGGACGTTTACGCGGAGCTGCTCGCGCAAATGCCGGCCGACGCTTATTACCGCGAACTGAAGCACAGCGACGCGATGCTGCCGGACGGGCGCAGCGCGCGGCTGCAGTTTCCGCTGGTGCCGGGCAACATCGCCCGCCTGCCGGCCGCGCAGGCGGCGTTTTGGCGCGAGGTCGTCGCGGGCCTGAGA
>JBBIJJ010000348.1:0-2447 GCA_037446035.1 Burkholderiales bacterium | reverse complement strand
ATGACATCGCCGTTTGGGATGACATCGCGCTGTCGTGGTGACGGCGTGCCGTTCGTGATGACATGGCCGCTCGTGATGACATCGCCGCTCGCGGTCTCATCGCGGTTCGGGCGACATCCTGGTCCGGGTGACATCCTCGCTCGGGTGACATTGCGCGTTCGGCATCGTATCGGCCTTTCGGGTGGCAACGCGCCGGCGGGTGACAGTGTGCCGGCGGGCGACCGCGCTTGGGCGGCGACGCGCGCCCGGGGGGACCATGTGCTGGCGCTCGGAATCAGATTGACCGGCGGCGATGCGCTCGGGGCGCGCGGGGCGACCCGCGGCGGCCCGGATGACACCACCGCCCGCTGCGCGAGGCTGAGTAACATCGCGCCATGAACGACGCCTTCGCCAACCCGCGCGAGACCTGGGACGCTCGCTTCGCGCGCGACGACTACATCTTCGGTCGTGCGCCGAACGTTTTCTTGACGCAGCAGATCCACCGCTTCGCGCCGGGCATGCGCGCGTTGTGTGTCGCCGACGGCGAAGGTCGCAACAGCGTCTGGCTCGCCCAGCAGGGGCTCGCGGTCGTCGCTTTCGACATCGCGCCGCTTGGTGTGGCCAAGGCGCGCAAGCTCGCGCAGCAGGCGCATGTCGCAGTCGATCATCGCGTGGCGAGCGTCGAGGCGTGGGAATGGACGCCGGCAGCGTTCGACGTCGTCGCCGCGATCTTCGTGCAGTTCGCCGCGCCCGCAGTGCGAGCGAAGATGTTCCAGGGAATGCTCGAAACCCTCAAACCCGGCGGCTGGCTGCTGCTGCAGGGCTACACGCCGCGCCAGCTCGAGTACCGCACGGGCGGGCCGCCGCTGGCGGACCACCTGTACACGCCCGCGCTGCTGCGCGCCGCGTTCGGCGCGCACGACATCGTCGAGCTGCGCGAGCACGACGACGTGCTGGCCGAGGGCACGCAGCATGCGGGCGTCTCGGCGCTGATCGACTGCGTCGTGCGCAAGCGCGGCTGATGTCGAAACGCCGTTCGCTGACCCTGCACTGCTTCGCACGATGGACTATCGCCGCCTCGGCCGTTCCGGCCTCAAGGTCTCCGCTCTTTCCTTCGGTTCCTGGGTCACCTACGGTAACCAGGTCGACGTGCGCGCCGCGCGCGAGCTGATGGCCGCGGCGTGGGACGCCGGCGTGAACTTCTTCGACAACGCCGAGGTGTACGCGCGCGGCCGGTCGGAGCAGATCATGGGCGAGGCGCTGAAAGCGCTCGGCTGGCCGCGCGGCCGCTACATCGTGTCGACGAAGTTCTACTGGGGGCTGGCCGAGGGCCAGGGCGAGCGTCCGAACGAGCGCAACACGCTGAACCGCAAGTACCTGCTCGGCGCGATCGACGGCTCGCTGGCGCGGCTGCAGCTCGACTACGTCGATCTCGTCTACTGCCACCGCCCCGACCCGGACACGCCGATCGAGGAAACCGTCTGGGCGATGCACGACCTCGTCGCGCGCGGCAAGGCGCTTTACTGGGGCACCAGCGAATGGCCCGCCGACGCCATCCGTGCCGCCTACGAGATCGCTGATAGGCACCACCTGCACAAGCCGCTGATGGAGCAACCGCAGTACAACCTGTTCCACCGCAGGCGCGTCGAGCAGGAGTACCGGCGGCTGTACGCGGAAATCGGGCTCGGGCTGACGACCTGGAGCCCGCTTGCCAGCGGACTGCTGACCGGCAAGTACCGCCACGGCATTCCGCCGGGCTCGCGCGGCACCGTCGACAGCTACGCGTTCCTGCGCCCGCAGCTCACCGACCCCGAGAAGAACCGCATCGTCGGCGAACTGGAGAACGTCGCACGCGACCTCGGCTGCACGCTGGCGCAGCTGGCGCTCGCCTGGTGCCTGGCGAACCCGAACGTCAGCACGGTGATCACCGGCGCCACGCGCGTCGAACAGATCCGCGAGAACATGAGCGCGCTCGACGTCGCGGCGCGGCTTGCCACCGACGTGCTGCGACGGATCGACGCGATCGTCGGAGCGGCGTACGACTAGCCCTTGCGCTGCTCCTCGCGCGCTTCGTACTGCGACGGCGTGGCGCCGCCGCGGGCGAGGAATTCGCGCAGGTGCTGCACGGCGTGGCGGTCGAGGGTATTGCTGTGGTGCGGCCGGTGCAGAATCGCCTCCGCACGGCCGAGCCTGGCGCGGATGCGCGCGCCGGAAAGTTGCTCCATTTCGACGCCGAGGTGCTTCAGCAGCGACTCGACCTCGCGCCACTGGATGTTGCCGCTGATCGGGTCATGGAAGATCGTACGGATCAGGTTCTCGTGCTTGTGGCTCATGAGCGGCGACCGGGTCGGTGGGTTGCGGAGCAGGATACTCGCGATCCCGCGAGTCCGCGAAGCCGCCGGCGCGAGGTCGCGCCCGACGGAACGATTTGCGCCGGCCGGCCTCTGAGCCGCTGGCAGGCCGTGCAA
>JBBIJJ010000347.1:0-2479 GCA_037446035.1 Burkholderiales bacterium | reverse complement strand
TTCAACGTATAACTCTTGCATTCACAACACCTCGCCGGTTTAACCCGGCGCACAAGGAGGACGACATGGCGGATCGATCAGGGCACGCGATCGTCATCGGCGCCGGCATCGGCGGGCTGCTGGCTGCACGCGTGCTGGCGGATCACTTCGAACGCGTCACGCTGCTGGAGCGCGACGCGCTACCGCCGGCCGGCGAGAACCGCCAGGGCGTTCCGCAGGGCCATCATGCGCACGGCCTGCTCGCGCAGGGCCGGATCGCGATCGAGGCGCTGCTGCCGGGTCTGACGCGGGCGCTCGAGGCAGCGGGCGCGGCGCGCGGCGACCTCGCCGGCGATGTGCGCTGGCATCTTGGCGGCGGCTTTCACTGCCGCTTCGCGAGCGGCATCGAAGGCCTGCTCGTCAGCCGGCCGCTGCTCGAAGCGATCGTGCGCGAGCGCGTGCTCGCGCTGCCCAACGTCGCGCTGCAAGCGCAAGCCGGCGTAACGGGGCTCGCGACCGGCGCCGACCGCAGGCGCGTAACCGGCGTGAAGCTTCGGCGCGGCGGCGGCGAAGAAACCGCGAGCGCGGATCTGGTCGTCGATGCGTCGGGCCGCGCTTCGCGGCTGCCCGCGTGGCTGCGCGAACTGGGGTACGAGCCGCCGCCCGAGGAACGCGTCGAAATCGGTCTTTCGTACACGACGCGGGTCTACCGCCGCAAGCCGGCGCATGCGGACGGCGTCAAGGCGATCGTGCTCGGCGCCAGCCGCGATCAGCTTCGCGCCGGCGCGCTGCTGTTCATGGAGGGGGAGCGTTGGATCCTGACGCTCGGCGGCTATCGCGGTGCGCACCCGCCGGTCGACGAAGCGGCGGCGCTCGCTTTCGCGATGCAGATGCCGGCGCCGCAGTTCGCTGAGATCATCGCCGACGCCGAGCCGCTGACGCACGCGAAGACCTTCCGCTACCCGGCGAGCGTCCGGCGCCGCTACGAAAAGCTCGCGCGGTTCCCCGACGGGCTGCTGGCGATCGGCGATGCGCTGGCGAGCTTCAACCCGGTCTACGGCCAGGGCATGACGGTCGCCGCGCTCGAAGCGCAGGCGCTGGCGGCGGAACTGGCGCGCGGCACCGACCGGCTCGCGCACCGCTTCTTCCGCCGCGCGGCGAAGCTCGTCGACGTGCCGTGGACGATCGCGGTCGGCAACGATGCGCGCCTGCTCGGCATCCGCGAGCACAACGGTTTCGCCAACCGCCTGATCGACGGCTACATCGACCGGCTGCACCGCGCGGCGCGCACGGACCCCGTGCTGTCGCTCGCGTTTCATCGCGTGGCGAACCTGATGGCTCCGCCCGCTTCGCTGCTGCGGCCGGCGATCGCGGCGCGCGTGCTGCTCGGCCATCTGCGCGGGCGGCGCAACGGGCGGAGACCGTCGTTCGATCGGCCCGCTTTCGCCCAGCCACGACGAAGCTGAGCGCGAGAAACCTCGCGCTCGGCAGCGCACGGCTTGCGCGCCGCCGGCCGTGCGAAGCGCGATTTCGACCCGCAGCACGGTGTGCTACCTTGGTCGCCCCGCACCGCAGGCGAACGCCATGGGTCACGCGCAAGCGCTCATCCGCCTCGACTTCGACGCTTACCTCCAGTGGGAGGAGCAGCAGTCCGAGAAGCACGAGTACCACGCGGGCGAAGTCTTCGCGATGGTCGGTGCGCGCAAGTCGCACGTGACGGTGGCCGGCAATCTGTTCGCCGCGTTCAAGGCGCATCTGCGCGGCAGTCCGTGCCGGGCCTACGTCGCCGACATGAAGCTGCGCGTGGCCGCGGCCGACGCGAGCTTCTACCCGGATGTGATGGTCACCTGCGACCCGCGCGATCACGCCGCGGATCGCTATCTCGAGCATCCGGTGCTGGTCGTCGAAGTGCTTTCGGAAGCGACCGCGGCGTTCGACCGCGGCGACAAGTTCGCCGCCTATCGGCGCCTGCCGAGTCTGCGCGAGTACGCGGTGATCGACATCGATGCGCTGCGCGTCGAGTGCTTCCGTCGCGATGCCGCCGACCACTGGGTGCTGTTCGAGTTCGTCGGCGACGCCGCCTGCGAGTTTGCGAGCATCGAGCTGTCGCTGCCGCTGGCGGCGGTGTTCGAGGACGTGTCGGCGGCGGAGCCGCCGCCGAGTGCAGCGGGATAGCGCCGGCCGGTCCTCAGAGTCTGTGAGGACTTGGACCTTTCGGGCTGCCTGCGTCCTTTAGACCGAACTTTGCAGGACAAGGTCTTCAAACTGCTCGGCGTCAATCCGACGCGTACCCAGTAGCCCCACCTCGCCTTGGCGACCAAGCAACACCGAATCAAGGCGTTACTTCGACTGACGGCGCAAAGTTCGGTTTAGACCGCAGCGGGGCAGAGTTCGCAGAAACCTTCTTGCCGGCTTTCGACAGGTTCCTGCGCGCCCTCTGCGCCTCCGCGGTAGGAGAAAGACGATCGCTTCCGGCCTTCGCAATCTTTTCTCAAGCTCT
>JBBIJJ010000346.1:0-2512 GCA_037446035.1 Burkholderiales bacterium | reverse complement strand
CCGCCCACTCCCCCTGCACCCATTCCAGATAAGCAAGCCGCGGGCAGTACTGGTACTCGTTGAGCATGCGCGCCGGCAGCAGCGGCAAGTCGCGCGCCAGCTCCGGGAACGGCAGCGGCAGGTCGGGTTGCGCGTTCGCCTGTCCGCCGCGCTCGTCCGTCATGACATGCAGTGGGCCCGTGCGACGGGGCCCATATCCCGGCGAGGCGTCCCCCCACGGCGACCGCAACCGGGGGTCGCCGGACGCGGCGGCCACGCCCACGAGGTCAGACTCAGCCAGACGGTCGGTCCGCATGGGCCGGCCGCAAAATCCGAATTGGACGAGGCAATGATCCGGATTGGACGACCGGAAAATCCGAGATGGACGGCCCCGAGGCGACGCTCTTCCCGCGCTTCGCTGCCGCGCGCGTGGCAGCGGCGCTGGCAGACACGCCTGCGGTCATGGTCAACGGCCCGCGGCAGAGCGGCAAGACGACACTGGTGCGCACCTTCGCCGGCCCCAAGCGTACGTACTTGACGCTTGACGACGCGACGGTCCTGGCCGCAGCCCGCAGCGATCCGGCCGGATTCATCCGCGGCCACGACCAGGCCGTTGTCGATGAAGTGCAGCGGGCGCCGGAGTTGCTGCGCGCGATCAAGCTGGCGATCGACCGTGACCGGCGCCCCGGCCGCTACCTGCTCACCGGGTCGGCGAACGTGCTCACCCTGCCGACGGTCAGCGAAAGTCTGGCCGGGCGGATGGAAGTGGTCCGCCTGTTGCCCCTGTCGCGCGCGGAGGTGCAGCGCACGCGTCCCGCGTTCATCGACAAGGCGTTCGCCGGCACGCTCGCCAAACCGCGCCGGCGCCCGGTCGCAGGCGAGTTGGTCGACGCCGTTCTTGCCGGCGGCTATCCGGAAATGCTGGCGCGGCCGCAGCCGCAGCGGCGTCAGGTGTGGGCGCGCGAGTATGTGAACGCGATCGTGCAGCGAGACGTGCGCGACGTGGCCGACGTCGAAAAGCGCGACCGCCTGCCGCGATTGGTGCGTATGCTCGCGCACCACGCGGGACAGTTGACCAACTTCGCCCAGCTCGGCGGCAAGATCGTTCTCGACGACAAGACCGCCCGAAAGTACGTCGCCATCCTCGAGCAGTTGTTTCTGGTGCAACGGCTCGAGGCATGGTCGCTGAATCGCGCCAAGCGCCTGGTCAAGACGCCGAAGCTGCACTTCCTCGACGCCGGCCTGCTGGCCGCGATCCTCGGCATCGCGGCCGAGCGGCTCGCGCAGCAGCGCGCTGCCTTCGGCGCGCTGCTGGAGACTTTCGTCTTCTCCGAAATCGCCAAGCAGATCGCGTGGCTCGATCGCCCGTTCGCTCTGCATCACTATCGCGACAAGGACCAGGACGAGGTCGACTTCGTGATCGAGGCCGGCGATGGCGCCATCGTCGGCGTCGAGGTCAAGGCGGCGGCCACGGTCACGGCCGGCGACTTCAAAGGCTTGCGCAAGCTCGCCGCCGCCGGCCGCAACGACTTTCGGCTCGGTGTCGTCCTCTACGACGGCGAAACGGTCGTGCCCTTCGGGCAAAGACTCTGGGCGGGTCCGATCGCGTGCCTGTGGGAATGACGAGAGCCGGCGCATCGAGTGCGTATCGCGCCGGTTCGGAAGCCTTGTTCGTCCGATCGCGCTGACATCGGACCTTCGCGACACGCAGATCGCCGCGCACACCCGCAGCGCATCGAGCATGCGCGCCGGCAGCAACGGCAGATCGCGCGCCAGCTCCGGGAACGGCAGCGGCAGGTCGGGTTGGGCGGTTGGGGTTTCGGACATGGCCGGGACGCGCGACAGTGCCTCCGAACCGGATTTCGGCCGATCGGCTATCGGCTTGAGTCCCGCGGTCGGCTCGCCCGGCCGATCGACGGCCGTGAAGCCGCAATGCAAACTACAAAACGCACTACGTGAAAGGGACAGGGGCGCTGTGTCCGTTGTCAGTCGCAGAGCGCCCGATGAACCTGAATCCGGCAGTCCACCGATGCAGTTTCGCGCACGTGCGTTGTTCGGCCGGCCTTTGCGGCTTCGACTGCGCTCACCCCGCGGGTGAAGCCGCGATCGAGCGGGTCATCTCGCGCTGGCGCAGGGCGCAGGCCCGGAATGCCGCGCGCGCGCCGACCCGCGCGCCGACGCCGAGCACCCCGAGCGCCGGCGCTGCCGCCCGCAGCGCCGACGTTGTCATCCCGAGCGCAGCGCCCACGTCGTCATCCCGAGCGCAGCGCCGACGTCGTCATCCCGAGCGCAGCGCCGACGTCGTCATCCCGAGCGCAGCGAGGGATCTCGGCGTGGCGAGCGGGTGAGATTCCTCGCCGTCGGCTCGGAATGACGAGGGACTTCGGCTCGGAATGACGAGGGACTTCGGCTCGGAATGACGAGGGACTTCGGCTCGGAATGACGAGCAACCTCGGCTCGGAATGACGAGGGACTTCGGCTCGGAGTGATGAAGGCCTTCGGCTCGGATTGCCCGGAGGCGGCGCAGCGAGCG
>JBBIJJ010000345.1:0-2524 GCA_037446035.1 Burkholderiales bacterium | reverse complement strand
CTTTTCGAGCCGTTCACGCACCTCCTTGGGCGGATTGTTGTGCGTTTCCGTGCAGATGCGCTGCAGTTCGGTCTGATTGAGCCGGTCGACCTTGGCGATGCCGCGCTCCTTGAAGCTCGCCTTGATCACCGCGAGCGCCTCTTCTTTCGTCGGCGGCGTGTACATCATCGACGCACAGCCGGCGAGCGCGACCGCCCCGACGGCGGCCACAACGAATTTGCTTTTCATGCCGTAGCCCCTCCGTTAGCGCTTGATCGACGGCGAATCCATCTTGCCGCCCGCGGCCTTGGCCCCGAGGAACGTGATCAGGTCGATCGTCCCCTGCGAGACGAAGATCGGCTCGGGCCAGCGCTGCTGCCGGAAACAGTCGTTCAGCCGCCACTGCATCGTGCGCAACGCGCCCTGGGACACTCGGTAGGCCGGCCAGGTCGCGAACGCGCGCTGCGCGGGTTCCGGTTTCTCGAAGTTCGGCAGGTCCTGCAGGCGGATGCGCTGATTGTCGACGCCGTGACAGGTCGCGCACGCGAAGTCGTACGGGCCGGCGCGCATGTAAAAGAGTTGCTTGCCGCGCTCGAACGCGGCCTTTTCCTTCGGATGGTTCTGCGGCACCGCGATCGGCATGCCGCGCGACTGCTCGACGACGTAGGCGGTGATCGACTCGATGTCGGTCGCGCGCTGGCCGGCGCCGGAAAACGGGCTTTTCGTCACCGCGGCCCGGTCGAACCCCTGCAGCGTGACCATGCAATGCACGAGCCGCGCCTCGAAGTCCATCACCTGGTCGGCATCGGCAAAGTAGCGCGGCAGTTGCGCATAGGCGCCCTTGACCACGCCGGGTCCGAGACCCAGGTCGCATTGCTCGAGCGACGCGTTCTTCGGGCCGCGCTTGGTCTTCCACAGTTCTTCACCGCGCGCGACCAGCAATTCGGCCGGATTGCCATCCTGCAGCATCTGCCGATAGCGCTCGATCTCCTGGATGGTCTTGTCCTTGTCTTGTGCCCCCACGCTCGCCGCGGCGAGCGCCAGCCCCGCACCGGCGCAAACCGGCACCAAGGCTCGCATCCACGATGCGCAACGTCTCCTTGTCATGCGTGCTCCTTGTGATGTTCGGGGAAAAAAACCTCGTCCTCTGCGGGATGTCGGTCGGGTTAACTTCATGCTCGTCGGCAGCGGTGCGCACGCGCCCATGTACACGGCGACATCAAAGCCCTTCGTGCGCGCCCGAACTCACACGGACGCGCCACCCAGCGGCCGGCCCGACCACTACCGCCCGGCTGGGCGCCGGCTCAGAAGGTGTGAATCTTTCTGCTGCGCGGCCCGCTGGCGTCGTTGCGCGCTGCTCGGGCCTCGCCTATCTACTTGATCCTAGAAACGGCAGTTGAAGTCCGTGAAGTATCGAGAAACGCGTTCGCGCCAAAGCCTTGTAGTGACCACGACCATCACCCATTTGGAACTGCTCCGCAGTCCTCGGAATTGGCTTGAAACCCGCATGGATGCTGGCTTTCTGCCGTTTCGACGTGAGGCGAACTGCCGGATTTAGGTTGATATGTCTCGGCCCTGCGGCTGCGTGCGCCTAGCCAGCGGCCCGCTCGCGACGAAATCTTCACACCTTCTCAGTTGATCGTCGCCTTGTCGGTGCGCGTCTCCCCCTTGTTGTCGACCCAGGTCACGACGATTTCGTCGCCCTTTTTTCCGCCCTTGAACCGGAACTGCAGGTACGGATTCTTCGCGACCGCCGGGCCCCACTCTGCGGTCAGCACGGTCTTGCCTGCGTGCGTGACCGTGACGTTCTGGATGAAATGCGCGGGCACCAGGTTGCCGCTGCCGTCGCGGCGCTGACCGGTCTCCATTTCGTGACTCATCAGTACGCGCACCTCGACCGCATCGCCTTGCGCGGTCGCGCGGATTCGCATCGGATCTGGCATGGGGAAAGCTCCTTATCGTGAATGCATCGCGCGCGCCAAAGCGGCGCGATCGGACGGGGATTCGTCGCGCGGCGGTGCCGACCACCGCCCGCGCAGCGCTCGTCTGCAGTGCCGGGCTCAGCCGCCGCAGCCGCCGAGCGTGACCTTGACTTCCTTGGTGGCCACGTAGAACTTGCCGTCGGCCTTGACCACCGCGTGCACGTTGGAGCTCTGCCCCATTTTCACGCGCGTCGCCACGCTGGGTTCCGTGCCCGGCGGCACCGTGAAGCCGGCGGCGACCACGTTCGGATTCTTCTCCACCAGGATGTAGACGGCCTGCGTGTTGGGGATCTTGCTGGTCACGCCCACCGGCACGACCGCGCCGTTTTCCGCGATGTCGGGCGCGGTGATCGTGATGTCCGCGCTCGGCGCGGCGGCCGTACCGCCGAGCGCCTTGACGGCGTCGCCGAGGTTCTTGCTCTCGAACGCCGCCTTGTTCCAGGCCTGCTGCTGCGCGAGCGCCTCGTCGACGCTCAGCAGTCCCGTCCCGGCCAGCAAGGCGAAAACGCCTGTCAGCTTGAAGAAATCGCGCCTTGTCTCCGTCATGACTTGCCTCCTTCGAT
>JBBIJJ010000344.1:0-2531 GCA_037446035.1 Burkholderiales bacterium | reverse complement strand
ATGACGAGGGTCATGGGCTCGGAATGACGATGGACTTCAGCTACGAACGCCCCGAGGCGGCGCAGCGAACGGACCACAAATTGCCAACTGCCGGACGTGGGTTCATTTCCGTAAAGCCGCCGGCTGCACGCTGCGCGGTTCGGCCGATGAACGGATCTTAAGAAGCGCAGGCGCGCGGCCGAAGCTGCGGATACGGCGCTGCGTGCCGCAAGCGCCGACTTTCGTATTCCGTGATCCTTTTCCTCGACTTCGACGGCGTGCTGCACCCCGATCCGTGCCGCGAAGCGCGCCGCCTGTTCGAGCACACGCCGCGGCTCGCCGGGCTGCTCGCGGGCTTTCCGGAGGTCTGCGTCGTGCTGTCGACGAGCTGGCGCACCGGGCGGTCGATCGATGATCTCGTCCGCCCGCTCGTCGCCCCGCTGCGCGCGCGCGTGATCGGCGTGACGCCGAACTTCGGCGAGTTCGTCGCTCCGCCGCGGCTCGTGCCGTACCGGCGCCAGGCCGAGTGCCTGCAGTGGCTCGCGCAACAGCGACAAGAGGATCGTCCCTGGTTCGCGCTGGACGACCGCGCATCGTCGTTCGAGCCGTACTGCGACCGCTTGATCGAGTGCGACTCACGGCGCGGTTTCGATGGCGAGGCCGCCCGCCGCCTGCGTGCGGCGCTGGAGCGCGAGCGGCAGCGGCTGCTTGCCCGCGTCGACACGGTGATCTGAGTCACCACCGCGCGCACCGCGCTTGAACGCAGCGCGTGCGCCGCCATGTTGACGGCGGTTCCATCCGCCACGATTGCCGCGATGCTGCTGCCCTGCCCTCACTGCCATGCGACCAACCGCGTCCGCGAAGAGCGGTTGAACGAGACGCCGACCTGCGGCAAGTGTGGCCGCGAGCTGCTGTCCGGCGCGCCGGTCGCGCTCGACGAAGCAGCGTTTTCCGCACTGATCGAGCGCAGCGAGCGCCCCGTCGTGGTCGACTTCTGGGCGGCCTGGTGCGGGCCGTGCCGCGCGTTCGCGCCCGTGTTTGCCGAAGCGGCCGCGCGCCACACGAACGTCGTGTTCGCCAAGGTCGACACCGACGCGAGCCCCGGTCTGTCGGCGCGCTACGCGATCCGCAGCATCCCGACGCTCGCGGTCTTTCACCGCGGCGCGCTGGTCGACCGGGTGAGCGGCGCGCTGTCCGCGGGGCGCTTCGACGCCTGGCTGCAGGCAGCGGTGGCGAAGGCCGCCGCCAGGGTCTGATCAGCGCCGCAGCTCGAACAGCGAGCGCGACGGCTCGGTGCCCTTGAGCGCCTCGGCGATCTGCCGGCGCGCCTTGATGAACGGCGAATTCTGGGCCTCGACCGCGAGGAACGCGTCGAGATCGCCGACCTCGCGCTGCAGCCGCGGCACCAGTTCGAGGAAGACGTCGGTCAGTTCGGGATCGAACTGCTTGCCGCGCAGCGACTTGATCTCGGCGAGCGCCTCGTGCATCGGCCAGGCCGGCTTGTACGGCCGCACGTGGGTGAGCGCGTCGAACACGTCGGCCAGCGCGGTCACGCGCGCGGCGATCGGAATAGCCGCGCCGCGCAGGCGCATCGGATAACCGCTGCCGTCCCAGCGTTCGTGATGGTGCAGCGCGATTTCCCCGGCCACGTGCATCTGCGGCACCTCGGTCTTGGCGAGGATCTCCGCGCCGGCGGTCGTATGCGTCTCCATGATCTGCCGCTCGCCCGGCGTCAGCCTGCCGGGCTTCAACAGGATCGCGTCGGGAACGACCAGCTTGCCGATGTCGTGCAGCCGCGCCGCCAGATCGATCAGGAAGCACACGTCGTCCTCCAGCCCGATCGCGCGCCCCAGGATCGACGCGAGCCGGCCGACCCGATAGCAGTGCTCGCCGGTGGTGTCGTCGTGCAGTTCGGCCGCGACCGACTGCTGCTCCAGCAGCAGGATGCGGTTGCGCACCAGCTCTCGTTCGCCGAGCGCAACGCGCAGCTTGCCCTGCTGCCACGCAAGCGTGTGGTCGATCGTTTCGGCGCCCTGCGGCGTCCTTTCCAGCCGCGCGATGTGTTCGCGATGGTGCATCAGCACCTGCGCCTGCTTCGCCGCCTTGTTCAGCGCCAGCAGCTCGTGCAGGTACACGAGCGCGACGTCCGGCTGGCCAGCGAATTCGTAGCCGGCCACGCAGGCCGACAGCGCGTCGCGGACCTCGGAGGGCACGTTCCGCCGCGCCTGCTCGAGCGCGCGCTTCAGGCGGGTCAGGCCGACGTCGGCTCGGCCCGCATGGACCTCGATCAGGCCGCTGGTCAGCGACGCCGCGTACTCGGCGCGTACCGTCGTGGCCCTGGCCGCGTAGATGCGCGCCTTGTCGCAGTGCTCCGCCGCGTGCCCGGTCTCGCCGACTTCGAGCAGAAGGCGTGCGTAATGCGACTCCGCGAGCACGCGCGACAGGCAGTCCGACGCCGACTGCGGATCCGGGTTCAGCTCGATCGCCTGGCGCACCGCCTTGATGCCCGTGCGTACGTCGTGCAGGTGAAGGGCGCAACCGGCGATGTTCGA
>JBBIJJ010000343.1:0-2533 GCA_037446035.1 Burkholderiales bacterium | reverse complement strand
CACGGTACCAGCGCGGGTAATAGCGCGCCACCGCCGCGCCGTCGCTCTTCAGCGCATGGCAGCGGTCGAGTTGCCATGGCTTTTCCTGCACCTCGTGGTGGTCCTCGCGCGCCGTGTCGTTCGGCTTGAACACTTCTCCGGCGAACGCCTGGATCGCAGCCGTCGGCAGAATGCCGGCGAGTTCCGTCAGGTGCGAACAGCCGAGCGTGCCGCCGAGCCTTTCGCGCAGGAGACGGCGAAAGTCGTGCAGCAGGTTCAGCCCGATCAGCTTGCGGTAGTCGGCGGCGATGGTCTCGCAGTGGCCGGGATAAGGCGTGGCGTGCGCACGCGCGTGCACGTCGACGACGTTCAATTGCGTGTCGATGGTCAGCGTCACGCGCATTTCGTGCACGGGTTCGCCGGCCTTGCGCACCCCGCTCGCGAGCGGGAAATCACGCGACTTGGTGTCGATCAGCACGGCTTCCAGGTCCCACAGGCCGTCGTCACGCGCGTAGGCATCCACGCGCAGCGTGCGCGTGTGCACGTGGCGGCGGTTGGCGTTGACCGGGGCGATGGACATCCGCGTGCGGCGTGGCGCGGTTCGAAAAAAAGCCGGGCGCAGCGCTCCCGGCGCGGCGATGGTAACACGCGGTCGACGTCCCGCCGCTTCACGGGCGGCGCCCCGCGCCTCAATCAGGGCCGGAAGCTGCGCAGGAAATCGAGAAACACCTGCGCGGCGAGCTCGGCGTCTTCGACCGTCATCGTCTCGCGCGGGTTGTGGCTGATGCCGCCGTGGCCGCAGCGGACGAACAGCATGCACACGTCGGTCACGCGCTGCAGCATCATCGCGTCGTGGCCCGCGCCGCTCGGCAGCCGCAGCGGCGCTGCGCCGGCGCGCCCGATGCACTGCTCGAGCAGATCCATCAGCCGCAGTGAACAGGGCGCGCACGGCACCCGCATCGTCTGCGCGAGGTCGAGTGCCACGCCGCGCCGGCGCGCGATCGCGTTCAACTCGCGCACGACATCGTCCACCGCCGCGTCGCGCGTCGCGTCGTCACCGGCACGGATGTCGATCGAGAACTCGCAACGGCCGGCAATGACATTGGCGGCCCCATTGGGCACGCCGACGACGCCGACCGTTCCGACCAGCGTCGGTGCCTGCGAACATCGGCGCTCGATCGCAAGGATCATCTCGGCGGCGGCCGCCGCTGCGTCGCGGCGCATCGGCATCGGCGTCGTGCCCGCGTGGCTCGCCGTTCCTACGACCGTTGCCGCCATGCGTACGCTGCCGGCGATCGACGTGACCACACCCAGCGGCAGCCCGCGTTCCAACAGCACGGGCCCCTGCTCGATGTGAACCTCGATGTAGCCGGCAAGCCGCTGCGGGTCGCGCGCCAGCGCGGCGATCGCCGCTTCGTCGCCCGGCAGCCCGGCTGCCCGCATTGCCGCGCGCATCGTCACGCCGTCGGCATCGGTCCGATCCAGCAGCGCCGCGTCGAAGACGCCCGCCAGCGCGCTCGAGGCGAGAAAACCCGACTGGAAGCGGACTCCCTCTTCGTCCGCGAAAGCAACGATCTCGAGGTGATACGGCAACCGTTCGCCGCAGCGGCGCAGATGTTCGGCGACGACGATCGGCAGCAGGATGCCAAGCCTGCCGTCGAAGCGGCCGCCGTTACGCACCGTGTCGAAGTGCGAACCCGCGATCAGCGTCTTGGCCGCCGGATCCGCAGCGGCGTACCGACCGACGACGTTGCCAACCGCGTCGACGTGCACCTGCAGCCCCGCGTCGCGCATCCAGGCTTCAATCTGCGCGGCGGCCGCGCGATGCGCCGGCGTCAGATAGGTCACGGTCAGCGCGCCCGGCTGCTCGGAATGGGCGGCGAGAAGTTCGGCGCGCTCGACGATCGCGCGCCCGAAAGCGTTGCCCGTCTGCATGTGGATGCCCATCGGATCGAGGCCGGGTGTTGCGCGCGCCTTTGACGTCGGCGCAGTCGAGCATTATGCCGAGCAGTCGACGCGCCTCGCTGTCGCGTTTCGATCAGCCTGAATCCTGCAGTCCACCGATGCAGTTTCGCCCAAGCGTGTTGTGCGACCAGGGTTTGCGGCTTTGACAACGCTCACCCATCGGGTGAAACCGCGATCGCCAGTTTGTTGCGCGCAGACGTGAAGCGGAAGCTCGGAATGCCACGCCCGCATCGACGCAAGCGCCGACACGACTGCCCCGAGCGCCGACGGCGTCGTCTGCAGCGCCTACGTCGTCATCCCGAGCGCAGCCGGGGATCACGGCGTGGCGAGCGGCTGAGATTCCTCGCCTTCGGCTCGGAATGACGAGGACCCTCAGTCCAGAACGACGAGGACCCTCAATCCGGAATGACGAGGAGTTCGGCTCGGAATGGCCGGAGGCCGCGGTGCGACCGGACGACAAACGGTCAACTGCCGAACTTATCGAGGATTACGCAAGCTCGTGACACCGCCACCTTGCGAGTTCGCTTCGCGCTGGCTGTCGCCGGTTCCGTCATCCCGAGCGCGGCGAGGGATCTCGGCACTGCGAGCA
>JBBIJJ010000342.1:0-2554 GCA_037446035.1 Burkholderiales bacterium | reverse complement strand
CCCGTATGTGCAGGCTGCGTCTCGGTGAATCGGCACTTCCGGCCCCCGGTGTGTCGATCCGGTTTGTACCGCCGGGGCTGCGCGGGTTTGCACGGCGCCTGCGGGCGCGGGCTTGCGCTCAACTCCTTCCCCCAAGGCCTGCGGGCCTTGGCTGTGGCCGTCTCGCGCAATCCGCATCCCGCATGCATCCGCGCAATTGCCGCGCCCCTCGTGAAATATCCGGGCTAGGGCGACGCGAACTCGCAAGGCGGCGGTGTCATTTTCGAGCCGACCCCTCGTCATTCCGATCTGGCTACCCTCGTCATGCCGAGCTGGCTACCCTCGTCATGCCGAGCTGACTCCCCTCGTCACTCCAAGCCGACCACCCTCGTCATGCCGAGCCAAAGGCGAGGAATCTCCGCCGCGCGCAGTGCCGAGATCCCTCGCATTGGCTCGGGATGACGCAACCGGCGAATGCGCGGGCGACGCGAACTCGCAAGGCGGCGGTGTCACGAGGTTGGGTAATCCTCGATCGGACGTCCGTCGGAACTCCCGGCGGCCGCTGTCTACCGCAACTGCTGTAGGTAATCGAGCAGCGCATCCAGCTCGGGATCGGCCGCATTGCGCTGCTTCACCGCCGCGATGCCGCCGAGCCGCGCGGCGGCTTGGCCTTCGCCGAGCGTCCATGCGCGCAGCGAATCGCGATCGTGCCGGCTGCCGACGCCGTCGAGCGGATGGCTCGGATTGCCGCGGCCGGCGATCGAATGGCACATCGCGCAGCCAAGACGTTCGAAAGCCGCGCGCCCGGCGGCGATGCGGGCGGAGTCGGCCGCCGGCGCAACGCTCGCCGGCGCGGCGGCCGATGGCGGCGCGCGCGGCGGCAGCGGCGACACGTTGCGCAGCGCTGCGAACAATGCCGACAGCGCGATGACCAGCGCGGCGGTCGCTGCCGCCAGCCATTTGGCCCGTGATTCGCGCGTCATCGGCTAGCCCGGCACTTGCTCGAGCCGGGTGCGAGCCCGCGTAGCCGCAGTGGTACAAATCGGATCGGCACCGCGCGGTAACAGCGTGCCGAATCACCGAGACAGAGCGCACACATACGGTGACTACCTCGTGACTTGTCCGGGCTAGACCCAGTCGAAGATCTCGGAATGCACGCGCGCAGCGGGCACGCCGAGCGCCGCCAAGCCGCGCTCCACACCGATGGTCATCGGCGTCGGTCCGCACAGAAAGTACTCGAAGCGGTGCCGCGTGACCGGCAGATGGCGCATCAGCACGTCTTCGGTGACGAAGCCGCGCTCGCCGGTCCAGTCTGCGGGCGGCTCCCGCAGCACGTGCACGACCTTCAGGTCGAGCTGCTGCGCGAGCGCCTCCAGCTCCTCGCGGAAGGCCACGCGGTCCCACACACGGTTGCCGTAGAACAGCACGAGCGGACGGCGGTCGCCGCGGTCGGCGAGCGTGCGCAGCATCGACATGATCGGCGCGATGCCCACGCCGCCGGCGACAAACGCATAACCGTAGGCATTGGGATGCTCGTCGATGCCGAAGGCGCCGTACGGTGCGTCGAGCCACGCGGTCTCGCCCGGCTTGATGTCCTTGATCGTCGACGTGAAGTCGCCCAGCTCCTTGACCGAGAACTCGATGCGCTGCGGCTGCTCGGCGCTCGAAGCGATCGAGAACGGATGCTCGCGCATCGCGAACGGCGAGGCGCGCAGCGTCAGCCACGCGAACTGCCCGGGCGCGAAGCGCAGCCCTTGCCCCGCGCGCGCCGGCTCGAGCGCGAGCGTCCACACGCGGCCGCGTTCGCGGCGCACTTCGGCGACCTTCCACGGCCGGCGCGCGACCCGCCACGGCCGCACCACGCGCACGTACGCGATCAGCAGAACCCAGAACGCGCCGTAGGCCGCCCACAGCGCCTGCTTCCACGTCGTGTCGAGAAAGCGGCCCGCGCCGAGCAGATGCCAGAGCGCGGCGGCGAACGCCGCGGTCGCCAGCAGCGCGTGCGCGATCCGCCATCGGTCGTAGTCGATGCGCAGCGCGCGCCGCGCGAGCGACGAAACGACGATGAGCGCGAACAGCGCGAGTGCCGTGCGCCCCGCGCTCATGTACGCGGGTGCGACGCTCGGGTCCGCGGTGCCGAGCGCGGCCGGATTGGTCGTGCGCAGGATCGCGTAGTGGCCAAGCACGACGGCGAGCGCGGCTACCGCCAGATAGCGATGGAAGTAGTAGACGATGTCGATGCCGAACGGCGCGGTCGCGCGTTTGAAGCGCGCGGTCAGCGCGAACTGCACGCCGAACATCGCGAGCGCCGCGTACCCGAGCGCCATCGCGAAGTCCCACGTGAAGCCGCGCCCCGCGGCCGGGCCGGGCAGCAGAGCGAACAGCGGTACGGTGACCGCGGCCAGATAGATGGCCAGCCACACGAGCGCGTCGCGCGTCGTGTGCGGGCCGCTGCGGCGGCGCGGGGCGGTCTGATTCATCGGCGCGACTTCGACGCGAGATTATCGAGCGTTACTCCTCCGGGTGACACGTGCCCGCCGACCGGCGTCCGCATCCATCAACCCTCGTCACTCCG
>JBBIJJ010000341.1:0-2583 GCA_037446035.1 Burkholderiales bacterium | reverse complement strand
GCCTTCGGCTCGGAATGACCGGAGGGCCTTCGGCTCGGAATGACCGGAGGGCCTTCGGCTCGGAATGACCCGAGGCGGCGGAGCGAACGGACGACAAATGGCCGACTGCGGGATCCAAGCTGATGCCTCCGCGCGCCGCGACGCCACACGAGGGCAACCGCACGCAAGCCGGGCGGATCAAGGCGCTGCGGTCGGCGCTGCGCGCAGGCGCGGCCCGGCAGAAAACCAGTGTTATTGACCCTTTCTAATTCTCGTGACACGTGCCAACCGCTTGGCGCCCGCATGCCTCAGCCCTCGTCATTCCGAGCCAACGGCGAGGAATCTGCGCTGCTCGCAGTGCCGAGATCCCTCGCTGCGCTCGGGATAACGGAACCGGCGGCAGCCAGCGCGAAGCGAAACCGCAAGGTGGGGTTGTCACGAGGTTGCGCAATCCTCAATAGGACCGCAGCACGCCCGCGGGCATGACCGAACCGCAGGATGATGCGAATCCGCGCGCTGCCAGGCAGCGCACGTATCGTCTTCGACGCAGAGTCTCGCGCCGCAGGAGCGGACGCGGCGCTTCGGTCCGGCTTGGTGCTCGCGCGCAGAGACGTTCGGCGAGCTGACGTCGTACCGCGCCTGCGACGCTCAATGAATCGCCGCCAGCTCCTTGCGGATCTTGTGCACGCCGCGCCAGACGAGCCAAGCGATCACGGGGATCGCGGCCGCGGTGATCCAGTCCGGGTTCAGCGCGGGCCAGATGCCCTTCAGGGGCTTGACCGCGTAGCTCACGAGGCCAACCGCGTAGTAGGTGATCGCGGCGGTGGACAGCCCCTCGACCGTCTGCTGCAGCCGCAGCGACAGCTTGCCGCGGCGTTCCATCGCGGCGAGCAACTGCGAGTTCTGCTCCTCGCGCGCGATGTCCACGCGCGTGCGCAGCAGCTCGCTGGCGCGCGCGATGCGCGCCGACAGCTCTTGCTGCCGGCGCGCCGCGGCGAGCACCGTGCTGATCGCCGGCTCGAGCCGCCGCGACAGGAACTCGCCGATCGTCGGAATGCCGCCGATGCGCTCTTCGCGCAGCTCGGCGACGCGTTTGGTCACGATGTCCCAGTACGCCTTCGACGCGGAGAAACGGAACGCGCTGTACGCGACCGCCTTTTCCATTTCGGCGGCAAGCTGCGTCAGATCGTCGAGCAGCGCGCGCTGTTCGCGTTCGAGTTCGGCGGTTGCGGTCGCGTGCGCACCCAGCTCGGCGATACGCGCGGTGATCGTCGACAGCCGTTGCTCGGCGACGGTCAACGCCGCCGACATCTCGCGCGCGAGCGGAAACGCCAGCATCGCCATCACGCGATAGATGCCGATCTCGAGCAGCCGCTGCACCACACGCGCGCGCTGGCCGCGCGTGAGCCTGCGCTCGAGCACGAGCCAGCGGCTGCGCCCGTCCGGCGTCAACTGAAAATCGGTATAGACCAGGGCACCGGCGTCAGACACCCGGCTGCCGACCAGCGTCGGCCCCGAAAAGAGCTGCGCGAGCGCCTCGACGGACGGTTCGCGTTCGCCCGCGGCAACGAACGTCACGTCGATCGCCTTGATGGTCTGCCCCGGCAGCGCCGCGAGCCAGTCGGCGGCAACCGCGTCGAACGCGGTGGCGAGCGCGGGCAATGCCGCTTCATCGCGCACCGAAAGCGGCCGGATCAGCGTGTAACTCGTGAACTCGCTGTGGCGCTCCCACTTCAGGCGCAGCGCGTCGAGTTCGACGACGAGATGCGGGTTCTGTGGCGGCTCGAGCTGCCGCCCGTGCCGCGCGAGCAGCGCGCGCAGCGGCGCGAGGCCGTCGCCGTCGTCCGCACCGCGCAGCAGCGCGACGCACGAAATCGCCGCCGGCGGCTCGACCGCCACCGGCGGGCGCGCATGGACCTCGTCGGCGAGCCGGCGTTGCAGCGGGTGTTCGGCGGGAAGCTGGATCTGGTCGGCCATCGTCGGCAAAGCGTCGTGCCGCACGGCGAACGCATTGCGCCGGCGCGGACAAGCCTACTTCAAGCGGCCATGAGTTGCGAATGCTCATGAGGGCTGGCAGCCCCAAGGGGGTCCGTGCGACGCCGTTCGTCGCTTCCGCCAAACACGGCTCGTCATGCCGAATCGGCGCTGCGCGTCATGCCGAGCCTCGGGCGCGGCCCGTACCGCGAAGCCTTCGTGCAGAACCGAGATGCCTCGCGTCGCTCTGGGCGGCGGGCGGCCAGCACTCGGGGCCAAAAGCGACGAATCTCGGCTCCGCGCACAGCCGAGATCCCTCGCGCCGCTCGGGATGACGAAGTGCAGTCGGGATGACGAAGTGCAGTCGGGACGACGAAGTGGGGTCGGGACGACGAAGTGGGGTCGGGATGACGAAGTGGGGTCGGGACGACGAAATGCGGTGGCGGTTACGAGGCGCACTCGGGTTGCCGAGATGCGGTCGGGATGACGAGATGCGATCGGAAGACGACGCAGTCGCCGCGCGGCATGACCCCGCGATGTCATTCCGAGCCCGGCGAGCCGGAGCGAGGAATCTCGGCCGCGCGCAACGCCGAGATCCCTCGCGTTGCTCGGGATGACGAAGTGCAGTCG
>JBBIJJ010000340.1:0-2588 GCA_037446035.1 Burkholderiales bacterium | reverse complement strand
GGCCACGCTGTCGAACCAGATCGCCTCGTCGGGCCGGTCCTCGTGCGTGACGACGAGCGGCACGTCGATGTCGTGCGCAAGCAGCACGCGCAGGCAGCGCACGCCGACGTTGTGATACGCGAAGACCACCGCACGAGGGCGGCGCGGCGCGGCGTTCATGCGTCGTTGCGGACACGCGCTTCGTCGCGCGGCCGCTCGGCGGCCACAGGGGGTTCGGCCGGGTCGGGCTCGGCGTCGCTCTCCAACACCGCCTGCACCATGTAGCGCGGCCGCTCGCGGACCTGCTGGTAGATGCGGCCGACGTACTCGCCGAGCAAGCCGATGCCGGCCATCGCCGCGCAAACGCGCTCGACATCTGCCTCGCGCATGTCGGCGAACAGCGGCAGCGTCACCGTTTCGCGGCCGATGCGTTCGGCGTTCGGAAACTGCCCGGCGCGATAGCCGAGTCGGCGGCCGAGCGTGGTCAGGTGCGCCGCCTCGTACGAGATGCCGACGCCGATGCCGCGCGCGTGCATCGCATCGATGAAGCGCTTGCGCGTGATGCGCAGGCGATCGAGCGGCAGCAGCACGCAGAACATGTTCCACGAACAGCCGTCGTCGGTCGGCGGCGGCGGCAGCAGGCACGCCGGCTCGGTGCGCAAGTGCGCGAAGTAATGCGCGACCAGTCGGCGCCGCCTGGCGAGAAATTCGTCGAGCCGGGCAAGCTGCGCGAGCCCCGGGCTGGCGTTGACGTCCGGCAGGTTGAACTTGCCGCCCGCTTCCTCGACGTCGCGCGTGCCGTCGGGCAGGCGCACGATGCCGTGGAAGCGCATCGTCTCGACGCGCCCGGCTTCCGCCGCGTCGTTGACGACGAGCGCGCCGCCCTCGATCGACGTGATGTTCTTGTTCGGATGGAAGCTGAACGCCGCCAGATCGCCGAAGCTGCCGACCGGCCGGCCGCGCCAGCGCGAACCGATGGCAAGTGCCGCGTCCTCGAGCACCCGCAGCCCGCGCGCGCGCGCCAGCGCGTACAGTGCGTCCATGTCGACCAGCGTGCCGGGAAAGTGCGTCGGCACGATCGCTCTGGTGCGCGGCGTGATCGCCGCCTCGACCTGCGCCAGGTCGATGTTGCGCGTGACCAGATCGCAATCGACGAAAACGGGCTTGGCGCCGGTCCGCACGATGGTGTTGACCGCGGCGAAGAACGTCTGCGCCGAGGTGATGACTTCGTCGCCGGGACCGATCCCGGCCAGCCGCAGTCCGATTTCGAGCGCGGCGGTGGCCGAGGTCATCACCCGCACCGGGCGCCCCCCGTGGTAGTCCGACAGCGCACGCTCGAAGGCGATGACGTTGGGGCCGCTGGCGATCCTCTTCGAGCGCAGCACGGCGGCCACGCCCGCGATCATCGCCTCGTCGATCGTCGGCCGCGCGAACGGCAGGTAAGCCTCGCTCATGCGCTCCTCACCAGCAGCCAGACACCGACCGCGATGAAGCCGATGCCAAGCCAGCGTTGCGCCGTCACCGCCTCGCCGAACAGATACCAGGCGGCCAGCGCGTTGACGACGTAGCCGATCGACAGCAGCGGATACGCCACGCTGACTTCGACGCGCGACAGTGCGCCGATCCAGACGCCGACGCTGACGACGTAACAGGCGATGCCGGCGAGGATGCGGGGGTTGGACGCCACCGCGCAGGTCGTCGCAAACCAGTGCTCGCGCGTCAGCGTCAGCACGCCCAGGGCGTTGGCGCCCGCCTTCAGCAGCAGTTGCGCGGCCGCGTTCAGCAGCACGCCCGTGAGGATCAGCGCAAACGCGGTGGCGTTCATGGCTTGCGGAACACGACACGCCGCGTGTCCTCGGCGATCACGGCGAGCGGCAACCCGGATGCCCGAACGCGCGGGAAGTTCTCGCGCGAAGTGATCGCCAGCGCCTCCCGGTCGGCGGCCCAACGGCGCGCGAACTCGTCGAAAGTCGGCACGAACCGGTACGGCTCCTGCGCAATGCCGAACTCGAATTCGTTCTTGTGCTCGACCAGTGTCACGGTGCGCCCGAGGTAGAAGTTCAGCGTGTGATCGTAGAAGCTCACGCTGTAAAAAGGCATGTCCGGACGCACGTGCGGCCGGATTCGCTGCGCGATCGCCGCCGCCGATTGTGCCGGCGCGAACGCGTCGTGGCCGGTCACCACGCCTTGCATGCATATCAGGCCCGCCAGACCGGCCGCCGCGAGCGCCGCGTCGCGCCGCCCGCGCGCATCGAGCCACAACGCGGCAAGCAGGCCTGCTGCCAGCAGCAGCATCGAGCCGGCGAGCCACGGCGCGAATGCCGCGTACAGATCGGCCGGAATCTCGCGCGATTGCAGCCGTGCGAGCCAAGGGGTCGCCGCCGCCGCAACGAGCGCGCCGGCGACGACCGGGGCGAGCGCCCAACGCAGCGCGCGCACCGAGGACTGCGCCAGTGCGAGCGCGAGCAGTACCGCGAACGCCGGCACCACCGGCAGCACGTACGAAGCGAGTTTCGACGACGACGCGGAGAAGAACACGACGATCACGACGACCCACAGCCACAGCACGCGCGCCGGCTGGAAGCGCAGGCCCGCGTCGCGCCGCGCGC
>JBBIJJ010000339.1:0-2590 GCA_037446035.1 Burkholderiales bacterium | reverse complement strand
ATTGCGCGGATGCATGCGGGATGCGGATTGCGCGAGACGGCCACAGCCAAGGCCCGCAGGCCTTGGGGGAAGGCGTTGAGCGCAAGCCCGCGCCCGCAGGCGCCGTGCAAACCCGCGCAGCCCCGGCAGTACAAACTGGATCGACACACCGGGGGCCGGAAGTGCCGATTCACCCAGACGCAGCTTGCACATACGGGGACGACCTCGTGAAATATCCGGACCAGGGGGCAGCCGCCGCGCCGGCGTGCAAGAATGCCGGTCATGCGCGTGGTCCTGGTCACCGGCATGTCCGGTTCCGGCAAGTCGGTCGCGATCCGGCTGCTGGAGGACATCGGGTACTACTGCGTCGACAACCTGCCGCTTCGCTTCCTGGCAGAGGTGTGCAGCTACCTTGCCGGCGCCGGCCACCGCGACCTCGCGGTATCGATCGACGCGCGTTCCGAAGCCTCCCTCGCCGAGATGCCACGCATCGTCGCCGAGCTGCGCGCGGCCCACCACGACGTCAAGGTGCTGTTCCTGACCGCTGCGACCGCCGCGCTCGTACAGCGCTACTCCGAAACGCGCCGTCGCCACCCGCTGTCGCAGCGGCTGAAAAAGGGCGACCGCGAGCCGACGCTGACCGAATGCATCGAGGCCGAGCGCGAACTGCTCGCGCCGCTGGAGACCGTCGGGCACCAGATCGATACCGGCGGCTTGCAACCGGCGACGTTGCGCGTCTGGGTGCGCAACTTCGTCGACAGCCCGCCGGCGCAGTTGACGCTGGCCTTCGAGTCGTTCGCGTTCAAGAACGGCGTTCCGGTCGCGGCCGACTTCGTGTTCGACGTGCGCAACCTGCCAAACCCATACTACGAACCGCAGTTGCGGCCGCTCACGGGGATCGACGCCCCGGTCGTCGAGTACCTGTCCGGATCCCCCGACGTGCGTCAGATGATCGACGACATCGCCGCCTTCATCGAACGCTGGCTGCCCAGCTTCACGTCGGACAACCGTCACTATCTGACCGTCGCGGTCGGTTGTACCGGCGGCCAGCACCGCTCGCCCTACGTGGTCGAAGAGCTTGCGCGTCGGCTTTCCGCGCGCGACCACGTGCTGGTGCGTCATCGCGTCATCGACAAGTTGTGATACGGATCCCGCTGTTTCCGCTGAACACCGTGCTCTTCCCGGACGGCGTGCTGCCGCTGCGCGTGTTCGAGATCCGCTACATGGACATGGTGCGCGACTGCATGCAGGACGAGGCACCGTTCGGCGTGTGCCTGATCACCAGGGGCGCGGAGGTGGGCGGGGTCGCGCACACCGAAGCGGTCGGCTGTCTGGCCACGATCGAGTCGTGGGACATGCAGCAGCTCGGTCTGCTGCATCTGCGCACGGTCGGCGGGCAACGCTTTCGCATCCGGCACTCGCACGCGCAGGCCAACGGCCTGTTGCGCGCCGAGGTCGACCTGATCGAGCCCGACGAGGACCTGCCGATCGAACCCGAGCACCAGCCGTGCGCCGACTTGCTGGCGCGCATCATCGACGATCTCGCCGCGCAGTTGGCCGAGCGGCGGCGCACGACGGACGAAGGCACACCCGACGGCGCGCTCGACGGCATGCCCTTCGCCGAGCCGTTCCGCATGGACTCGAGCGTGTGGGTCGGCAACCGCCTGTGCGAGGTGCTGCCGGTGCCGCTGAAGGCAAAGCAGAAGCTAATGGAACTGGAAGACGCGCACGCCCGCCTCGAGATCGTCTCCCAGTATCTGCGACAGCACGCGGTGCTGAAGTGAACGACCGCGGATCCCGCGCCCGGCATTCGGCTGCGACGGGCGTTCGATCCGGCGCAGCCGCGCCCACCTTTCCGCATGCGAGCGCCGCCCCGCGGGCGCTCGAATCCGTGCGATCCGCGACGCTCGGTACGTCCGACCGATCCGAACCATGCCACGCATCCCTTACAAGCCCGCCGATCTGAACGAGCCGGCCGAACTCGTTGCCGCAATCCGCGCGCGGCGCGGCGGCCGCCTGCTGAACCTCGACCGCATGCTGCTGTACAGCCCGCCGTTTGCCGCCGGCTGGAACGCGCACCTGCGCGCGGTGCGCACCGAGCTGGCGCTGGACCCGAAACTGCGCGAGCTGGCGATCTGCGTGGTGGCCGCGCTCAACGGCGCCGCCTACGAGTTCCACCACCACGCGCCGGAGCTCGTCAAAGCCGGGGCAAGTGCCGCGCAAGTCCAAGCGCTGCGCGATCCGGCCGCCGCGCGCGGCAACGTCGCCCTGTTCGATCCGACCGAACGCGCGGCGCTGGCGCTGGCGATCGAGATGACGCGCGAGGTCTCCGTCAGCGACGCGACCTTCGACGCGGTGCGCCGCGCGCTCGGCGATCGCTGTACGCTTGAGCTTGTGGGCACGATCGCGACTTACAACATGGTGTCGCGCTTCCTCGTCGCGCTGGGCGTCGAGCCGGAAGACTGATCAGACTGAGAAGGTGTGAAGATTTCGTCGCGAGCGGTCCGCTGGCTAGGCGCACGCAGCCGCAGGGCCGAGACATATCAAGTGGATGGGCGAGGCCCGAGCACCGCGCAACGACGCCAGCGGGCCGCGCAGTAGAAAGACTCAC
>JBBIJJ010000338.1:0-2622 GCA_037446035.1 Burkholderiales bacterium | reverse complement strand
GCGCTGGCGGTGCCGCACGAGCAGGCGCTTGCGATCCGTGACGACGTGGCGTTTTTCCAGGCCGTGCAGGCGGTGCTCGCCAAGCGCGCGGCGGGCGCGGCGCGGCCGGAGGAAGAACTGGATCACGCCGTGCGGCAGATCATCTCGCGCGCGGTGGCGCCGGAAGGGGTGAGCGACATCTTTGCGGCAGCGGGGCTGAAGAAAGCCGACATCTCGATTCTGTCGGACGAGTTTCTTTCCGAGGTGCGGGGCGTGCCGCAGAAGAACCTCGCGGTCGAGCTGCTGCAGAAGCTGCTGAAGGGGGAGATCGGCACGCGGCGGCGCAGGAACGTGGTGCAGGCGCGCTCGTTCGCCGAGATGCTGGAGGGAACGATCCGGCGCTACCAGAACCGCGCCATCGAGGCGGCGCAGGTGATCGAGGAGCTGATCGCGCTTGCCCGGGACATGCGCGAGGCGAACGCGCGCGGCGAGGCGCTCGGACTCTCGGAGGACGAGTTGGCGTTCTACGACGCGCTGGAGACAAATGACAGCGCGGTCAAGGTCCTGGGCGACGAGACGCTGCGCGGCATCGCCCGCGAGCTGGTCGAGACGGTGCGTAACAACGTCACGATCGACTGGACGCTGCGCGAAAACGTGCGCGCGCAGCTGCGCGTGCTGGTCAAGCGCATCCTGCGCAAATACGGCTACCCGCCGGACAAGCAGGAAAAGGCCACGCAAACGGTGCTCGAACAGGCGGCGCTGCTGTCGGCGGAGTGGGCGGTAGCGTAGAGGACGTGCGCGCCCTGGACGGTCGCGACGGCGCCCTGCCGCGCGGCAGCCGGCCCGGTGTCACCGCCGCCTTGCATGTTCGCTTCGCCCTCGCTGCCGTCGGTGCCGTTATCCCGAGCCGCGCGACGGACCGCGGCACTGCGAGGGCGCCGCGCGCGCGGCAGAAGCTCGACGCCAATAGGTCGGGCGGCCGTGAGCCGCGCCCGCCTGTGCAAGGAGGCCGTGCGCGCGAGCTGCTCACGATGCTGAGTAAAAATACTCAACGCCGTGAGTAAACGGTCGAAGCCCTCCGCGTCCCGACCAACCGACGCCGCGCAGCAGCGAGTGGATCGCCCGGCAGTGGTAGGCGGCACGGCTCGAAGCGTTGGGTGCCGGCGCGAAGGGCGCAGTGCTGGAGCCCGATGAGGTCCAGCAGATTGACGGCGGGATCGAATCCGTCGCCGCACGGGCTTTGTTGAAATTATCGCCGGCTCAGGCGAAGCGGCGCTTTTGCTCAACGTGTTGAGTAAAATTACTCAGCATCATGAGCAAACAGCGCCAGACTTACCGCCGCCCGCAGGCCGCCGAACTGACGCGGCGGCTCGCTGAGCCGCGTCGCTTTATCCAGGTGGTGGCCGGGCCGCGGCAGGTGGGCAAATCCACGCTCGTGCAGCAGGTGGTGGCGGCGCTCGCCGTCCCGGTGCGCTACGCCAGTGCCGACGAGCCGACGCTGCGTGGCAGCGACTGGATCGCGCAGCAGTGGGAAGCGGCGCGGCTCGATACGGCGCGGGCCGGCGCCGACGGCGCGGTGTTGGTGCTCGACGAGATTCAAAAGATTCCCGGTTGGTCGGAGGCGGTCAAGCGGCTGTGGGACGAGGACACGCGCGCCAGGCGGCGGCTCAAGGTGGTGCTGCTCGGCTCCGCGCCGCTGCTCGTGGCCCGCGGAATGAGCGAAAGCCTGGCCGGGCGCTTCGAGCTGCTGCATTTGCCGCACTGGTCGTTTGCGGAAATGCGCGCGGCATTCGGTTTTTCGCTCGAGCAGTACCTGTTTTTCGGCGGCTATCCGGGCGCGGCATCGCTCGCTGCCGAGCCGGTGCGCTGGCGGCGCTACGTGATCGACAGCCTGATCGAAACTTCGATCGCGCGCGACGTGCTGTTGCTCACCCGCGTGGACAAGCCGGCGCTGCTTCGGCGGCTGTTCGAACTGGCGTGCCGCTACTCGGGGCAGGTGCTGTCGTACACGAAGATGCTCGGCCAGTTGCAGGACGCCGGCAACGCGACGACGCTCGCGCACTATCTGGAGCTGCTCGCCGGCGCCGGGATGGTGGCCGGGCTCGAGAAGTACGCCGGCGACGCGGCGCGCCGTCGCGGTTCCAGCCCCAAGCTGCAGGTGCTCAACACCGCGCTGCTTTCGGCGACCGCGGGGCTCACGCCGGAGGAGGCTAAAACCGATCGCGAGTTCTGGGGTCGGCTGGTGGAATCGGCCGTCGGCGCGCATCTGGCGAACGCGGCTCAGGCGGGCCAGTGCGAGCTGTTCTACTGGCGCGAGCGCGGCCACGAGGTGGATTTCGTCGTGCGCGCCGGGCGCACGCTCACGGCCATCGAAGTGAAAAGCGGTCGGACACGGCAGGCAAGGACGGGGCTTGCCGCCTTCGCCGGCGCGTTTCGCTGCAAGAGGCAACTTCTGATCGCGGCAGACGGCATCGCGCTGCAGGAGTTTTTGTCGCGGCCGGCCGGGTACTGGGTGCGACCGGCATGAGCCGATTCAGCGCATCCGTGGTGCCGGCGGCTGCGCGGCATGATGGGGGCGCGGCTTCACCTACGAATGGCCGATCGTCAGACTAGCAATCGGCCGATACCTCAACTTGCGATCAG
>JBBIJJ010000337.1:0-2646 GCA_037446035.1 Burkholderiales bacterium | reverse complement strand
AAGGCCGACGAAGGCATCGCCAAGATCACGATCAACCGGCCCGAAGTGCGCAACGCGTTTCGGCCGGAGACCGTGCAGGAGATGCAGGCGGCGTTCGCCGACGCGCGCGACGACGAAAACATCGGCGTGGTGATCCTCACCGGCGCCGGCAAGGAAGCGTTCTGCTCCGGCGGCGACCAGCGCGTGCGCGGCAAGGGCGGCTATGTCGGCGGCGACAAGATCCCGCGGCTGAACGTGCTCGACCTGCAGCGTCAGATCCGCACGCTGCCCAAGCCCGTGGTCGCGATGGTCGCCGGCTACGCGATCGGCGGCGGCCACGTGCTGCACATGATCTGCGACCTGACGATCGCTGCCGACAACGCACGATTCGGCCAGACCGGTCCGCGAGTCGGCAGCTTCGACGGCGGCTACGGCGCCAGCTACATGGCGCGCATCGTCGGGCAGAAAAAGGCGCGCGAGATCTGGTTCCTGTGCCGCCAGTACGACGCGCGTCAGGCACTCGACATGGGCCTGGTCAACGCCGTCGTGCCGTACGAGCGGCTCGAAGCCGAGACCGTGCAGTGGTGCCGCGAGATGCTCGCCAACAGTCCGATGGCGCTGCGCTGTCTGAAAGCCGCGCTGAACGCCGACTGCGACGGCCAGGCCGGCCTGCAGGAGCTGGCCGGCAACGCCACACTGCTGTTTTATCTCTCCGAAGAAGGCCAGGAAGGCCGCAACGCGTACGTCGAAAAACGCAAGCCCGACTTTCGCAAGTTCCCCCGCTTCCCTTGACGCGTCGTCTGTCTGCCCCCCTTCGCAAAGGGGAGCAGGGGCGATTTCGAGGGGCCAGGGGGATTTCGAAGGGGCAGCGAGCACTTGACTTGCGACCCGGACGCGCATCGTGAGCGACCCCTTCTCGATCTTCGCCGCCGCCGGCGACGCGCCCAAGGCAATCGCTGTGCACGCCGACGGCCGCCGCTACAGCTTCGCCGAACTCGCGGCGCTGACGCGCACGCGCATCGACGCGCTCGCGCGCGCAGCGCGCGCGCCCTACGCGCTGGTTGGCACGAACACGCTCGACACGGTCGTCACGCTGTACGCGCTGCTGGAGTTGCGCGTGCCCGCGCTTCTTTTGCATCCGAAGCTGACCGAAGCCGAGCGCGCGGCCGAAGTCGACGCCGCGGCGCGCGGTGCGCATGCGCTGCCCGCGGACGCGGCGGTCGTGATGTTCACCTCGGGCACGACCGGCCAGCCGCGCGGCGCGGTGCTCACGCGCGCTGCACTCGCCGCTTCAGCGCAGGCGAGTGCGGCCAACCTCGGCTGGCGCGACGACGACTGCTGGCTGCTGGCGATGCCGCTCGCCCGCATCGGCGGGCTGTCGATCGTCACGCGCTGTCTCGCCGCGCGGCGCGCGGTCGCGCTCGCGCCGCACTTCGACGCGGTGCGGCTGCCGCGTTGGATCGAACAGGAGCGCGCCACCCTCGTGTCGGTCGTGCCGACGATGCTCGCGCTGCTGTTCGACGCGCACCCCGAGTGGACGCCGCCGCCGTTGCTGCGCGCGGTGCTGGTGGGCGGCGCGGCGGCGTCGGCGAAACTGCTCGCGCGGGCGGCCGCGCGCCGCCTTCCGATCGTGATCACGTACGGCTGCACCGAGACGTGCTCGCAGGTCGTCGCCACGCCGTACGAGGGACGCTTCGAGACGGCGCGCTTCGGTGCGGGCCGGCCGTTGTCGGGCGCGGAGATTCGCATCGCCGACGGCCGCATTCACGTGCGCGGGCCGATGCGCATGGCAGGTTACCTGGGCGAGTCGCCGCTGGCGGCCGACGCATGGTTCGACACCGGCGATCTCGGCACACTCGACCCGCGCGGCTGCCTGCACGTGCTCGGGCGCTCGACCGAGCTGATCGTCAGCGGCGGCGACAACGTCCATCCGGCAGAGGTCGAACGCGCGCTCGAGTCCTGCCCCGGCGTCGAGGCCGCAGGTGTGTTCGGCGTCGCCGACGAGACCTGGGGGCAGATCGTCGCTGCCGCGCTCGTCGCGTCGGCACCGCCGACCGACGCTGCGCTCGCCGCACACCTCGCGTCGCGTCTCGCCTCGCACAAGCGGCCGCGCCGGATCTGCATCGTGCCGCGGCTTCCGCTCACGCCCGCAGGCAAGCTCGACCGCGCCGCGCTGGCGGCGTTCGCGCCCGCGCTGCGCCCCTTGCACGCACGCGAGTGAAGGTGGAGGCACCGACGGCGCGCAATGCCATGGCGCCGCCAACCTGACCGGCAGCTTCGTCGTCGCGCCTAGCCAGCCGGCGTGCCGCACGCACTCTGCCGCGCGTTCGACTGCGGTTTCCGGGTTCATCGCAAGTGCTGGTCTTCTCAACCCACGCACTGGCCTTGTCATCCCGAGCAAAGCGAGGGATCTCGGCGTCGTGAGCCGCCGCGACCCGTCGCCCTTTCGGGGTCGGGGCACGGAGTGACATGGCGCCGTCACCCCCAGCGGTGGCCTTGCCGTCTCGTGCCGGTTTGGTTCTAGCCCGGATATTTCACGAGGGGCGCGGGAAAACAAGCCGCGCCTGGGCGCGGCGATGTTTCGAGCGCAGCGGCCATTGCGCGGATGCATGCGGGATGCGGATTGCGCGAGACGGCCACAGCCAAGGCCCGCAGGCCTTGGCGAGG
>JBBIJJ010000336.1:0-2693 GCA_037446035.1 Burkholderiales bacterium | reverse complement strand
GACACAGACGGCGCGCGGGATGGCGACGCGCCCGGCGCTTGGAACGACGACATCGGCGACCGAAAAAACGAAACGGGCGCGAGGCAGACCGGCGAGCCGTTCGGCAACGTTCGACGCGCCCTGATTCCGCGGTCCGCGGACGGCCCGCCCGATTCCCGGCCTTTATCGCGGGATCGGGCGACTCAAGCATTCGAATAATGGTGTCGATAGCGCTGCCCGCTGCGGCGGTCGGCGTTCGCGACGCGGATTCGACACGGAGTGCGAAATGTCCGAGAAAGACGCCAAGACCGATGAAGCCAAGGCGCCGAAGAAGAGCAAGTCCAAGCTGCTGCTGATCGTCGGCGTCGGCGCCGCGCTCGCCGCCGCCGGCGGGGGCGCGGCGGCCTATCTGATGATCGGCAAGAAGGACGCCGCGCAGTCGGCCGAGCAGAAGGTTGCTCCGAAGAAGACGCCGGTCTTCGTCGATCTCGAGTCCTTCACCGTGAACCTGCGCGACGAGGACGACGACCGCTTCATGCAGGTCAAGCTCGTCGCCGAGATGCGCGACGCCGCCTCCGGCGAGGTGCTGAAGAACATGATGCCGGCCGTTCGCAGCGAGATCCTGCTGCTGCTCGGCTCGAAGCGAGCGGCCGATCTGGCCACGCGCGCGGGCAAGGAGAAGCTCGCGCAGGAGATCATCGCCGCGGCCAACAAGCCGCTCGAGCGCACCCCTGCCGAAAAGGGTGTCGAGGCGGTGAACTTCACGCACCTGATCATCCAATGACGCACGGCGCAGCGCGCGGACCACGCCCGGCGCAATCGAGCATCTGAACCGCGAACCGATGGCTGACTCATTCCTGTCCCAGGACGAAGTCGACGCGCTGCTCGAAGGCGTCACGGGCGAGTCGCAGAAGCTCGAGCCCGAAGACGGCGGCGGCAGCGGCATCCGCGACTACGACATCGCCAACCAGGAGCGCATCGTCCGCGGGCGCATGCCCACGCTGGAGCTCGTCAACGAGCGCTTCGCCCGCAACCTGCGCCTCGGCCTGTTCAACTTCATGCGCCGCAGCCCGGAGATCTCGGTCGGCCCGGTGCGCGTGATCAAGTATTCGGCCTTCCTGCGCGACATCGCGGTGCCGACCAACATCAACATCGTGTCGACCGCACCGCTGCGCGGCAACGCGCTGGTGATCTTCGACCCGAACCTGGTCTTCGCGGTGATCGACACGCTGTTCGGCGGCAGCGGCAAGCTGCACGCGCGCATCGAGGGGCGCGACTTTTCGCCGACCGAAAGCCGCATCATCCAGAGGCTGCTGGACGTCGCGCTCGCCGAGTACACCAAGGCGTGGACCGGCTTGGTCCGGTTCAACTTCCAGCACCTGCGCTCGGAGATGCACACGCAGTTCGCCAACATCGCCACGCCGTCGGAGATCGTCGTCGCGACGACCTTCAACATCGAGATCGGCGAGCAGAGCGGCGAAGCGCACATCTGCTTTCCCTACGCCACGCTCGAGCCGATCCGCGACCTCCTGTACTCGACCATACAGGGCGACGCCTACGAGCCCGACCGCCGCTGGGTGCGGTTGCTGACGCAGCAGGTGCAGGCGGCCGACGTCGAGCTGACCGCCGAGCTTGCGCGCACCACGTTGACCGTCGGCGAGCTGTTGCGGCTGCGCGTCGGCGACTTCGTCGAGTTGCCGTTCAAGGAGCTGATCCACGCGCACGTCGACGGCGTGCCGGTGATGGAGTGCCGCTTCGGCGCGGTCAACGGCCACACCGCGATCCGCATCGAGAAACTGCTGAAGTACTCGCAACACACCGACGGGCGATCCGTCGAAGGAACCGACCGATGAGCGATCAACTCGACCCCGCGCAAGGCGCCGGCGACGACTGGGCCGCAGCGCTCGCCGAACAGAAGGCGGCCGAGGGCTCCGTGACCGTCGATGCCGCGCAACCGGCGAACATCTTCCAGCGGCTGACGCCGGGCAACGGGGCAGCCGCCGAGGGCGCGCAGGACATCGACCTGATCCTCGACATTCCGGTCAATCTGACCGTCGAGCTGGGCCGCACGAAGATCCCGATCAAGCACATCCTGCAGCTCGCGCAGGGTTCGGTGATCGAGCTGGACGCGCTCGCCGGCGAGCCGATGGACGTGCTCGTCAACGGCTGCCTGATCGCGCAGGGCGAAGTCGTGGTGGTCAACGAGAAGTTCGGCATCCGGCTGACCGACATCGTCACGCCGAGCGAGCGGATGCGGAGGCTGCACAAGTGACGCATCGGTCCGCAAGCAAGATGCGCAGCATCGCGGCGCGCGGAAACCGATGCGTCATCCCGGTTCGGCGCAGCCGAGACCGGGATCTGGTCGTCGCTTCGTCCGCAAGCAAGATGCGCAGCATCGCGGCGCGCGCAAACCGATGCGTCATCCCGGCCCGGCGCGGCCGTGATCAAGACCGATCGAGCCGTGCCAATCCTCGTGACGCGTACCCACCGCCCGGCATCCGCATCCATCGCCCGTCGTCATTCCGAGCCAACCTCCCGTTGTCATTCCGACGCAGCGACCCCCTGTCATTCCGAGCCGTCGACGCCTTGTCATTCCGAGCCGTCGACGCCTTGTCATTCCGAGCCGTCGACGCCTTGTCATTCCGAGCCGAAGGCGAGGAATCTCTCCCGCTCGCCACGCCGAGATCCCTCGCGCTGCTCGGGATGACGGAAGC
>JBBIJJ010000335.1:0-2715 GCA_037446035.1 Burkholderiales bacterium | reverse complement strand
CCCCGCCCTCCTTTACGAGAAAGGAGGGCTGCTCAGCCAGCCAATTCGGCGGCGATGCGCCGCTGCAGATCGTCGAAATCGGTGCGGCCGACGTACACGCGCACGATGCGGCCTTGCGCGTCGATCAGGAACTTGGTCGGCGTGACCTGCGGGTCGCCGAAGTCGCGCGCGACCTCGCCTTTGAAGTCGAGCACGACATCGAACGGCAGGCCGCGCGTGCGCGCGAAGTCGAGCACGATGTCGGGCCGGTCGTGGCGCATCGCCACCGCGAAGGTCGTCAGTCCACGTTCGGCGTGCCGGCGATGCAGCGCGACGAGCGTCGGCATCTCGGCCAGGCACGGCGCGCAGGTCGTCGACCAGAAGCTCACCAGCACCGGCCGCCCGCGCAACTCGGCGAGCGACCTGGCCTCGCCCGCGATGTTGGTCAGTTGGATCTGCGGCGCCGGCTTCGGCCGGTTCGCGAGAAACGGCAGCGCCGCCAGCGCGGCGACCAGCACGAACGAGCAGGCGCCGAGCGCGAACGCGAGACGGCGTGCCGAGCGCGCGCTGGAACAATCTTGCGCCTGCGCGTGTTGGCGCTGTGTGCTTTCTGCCATGATCGTCCGGTCCCTTCGCCTGCGCCGCAGTGTAGCCGCCGCGATCGCGGTCGCGTTACGCCGACGCATGAGGTTTTTCACCGATCCGCGCCGAACTGCCGGAGATCCGCGATGAACGACACCGATACCGACCGCCGTCAGGCGCTCGCACAGCTTGCCGCATGGGCCGCGCTGGCGGCACTCGGGCTGGCCGCGCGCGACGCCCGCGCGCTTTCGCTCGCCGACCTGACCAACCGCGACGCCGCGGCCGGCCTCAAAGCCGCGCTCGAGCAGGGTGCGACCGTCGCCGTGCAGTTGCTCGGCAAGACCGACGGCTTCTGGGGCAACGATCGCGTGCGCATTCCGCTGCCCGAGTGGCTGCAGCGTGGCGAGCCGGCGCTGAAACTCATGGGCCGCGGCCGCGACGTGGAAGAACTGAAACTCGGCGTCAATCGCGCCGCCGAAGGCGCGGTGCCCGAGGCAAAAAGTCTGCTCGTCAATGCCGTCCGTACCATGAGCGTGCAGGACGCCAAAGCGATCCTGACCGGTGGCGACGACTCCGTGACGCGGTTCTTCGCCGACAAGACGCGCGCGCCGTTGACCACGCGCTTCCTGCCGATCGTCACCAAGGTGACCGATCGCATCGGCTTGGCGCGGCAGTACAACGCGCTCGCCAGGCAGGGCGAGCAGCTCGGCCTGGTCAAGCCCGAGCAGGCGCGCATCGAACGGCACGTCACCGGCAAGGCGCTCGACGGGCTGTATCTGATGATCGGCGAGGAGGAAAGAAAGATCCGCCGCGATCCGCTCAGCGCCGGGGCAGACATCGCAAAGAAGGTCTTCGGCGCGCTCAAGTGAAGTGAAGTCGCGCATCCCGCCACCGCCGTCGGCCAGCACCGCGGCCTGCCCCCGCGCCGCGCCGCCGGTGACCGGCGCGCCGCGCCCGCTCGCCGAGGCGACCGCTGCCGCAGCGACGCGCCGCGCGCCGGCCGCTCGCAGCAGACGGCCCGCGCGCGTGTTGGTGCTGTTCAGCAAGGAGTGGGACCACGGCGCGTTCGCGCCGCAACTGGCCGCCGGCGAGATCGAACTCGCGTTCGAAGGCTTCGACCTGTTCCGCTTTCCCGGCAACGCGCGGCTGCTCGCGTTCGACGCCTGGCGCTTCGTCGACCGCGTCTGCGCCAAGTACGCCGGCCGCGTCGACGCAGTGCTGTCGAACAATGAGCAGTTCGGCGCGCTGCTCGCCGCGGTGATCGCGCAGCGTCTCGGACTGCCGGGCAACGACCCGCGCGCGGTCGCGCTCGCGCACCACAAGCTCGCGAGCCGCGAAGCGCAGCGGCGCGTCGCCGCCGGCGCGGTACCGCGTTTCGCGCCGCTCGGCTTGGCACTGGACGATCCGCGCGCGCACGACGCGCGCGCGCTGCAGGCGGCGGTCGCCGCGAGCGAATTGGCGTGGCCGTTGTTCGTCAAGCCGATCAAGGCCACCTTCTCGGTGCTCGCGCGGCGCGTGGACTCGGCAGCGGATCTCGCGCGGCATCTGCGCTTCGGCGCGTTCGAGCGCCGCATCGTCCGCAAGCTCGTGCAGCCGTACGCGCAGATCGCCGCGCAGGTCGCGCCCGGGCTCGCCGACGCCGCCGGCATGCTGCTGGAAGCGCCGATGCGCGGGCACCAGATCAACGTCGACGGCTATGTGTTCGGCGGCGACGTGCGCATCCTCGGCCTGACCGACGCGCTGATGTACCCGCACGAAGCCAACGGCGCGCAGCACTTCCTGCGCTTCGCCTACCCGGCGCGCATTGCCGCGGACGTGCGCGCGCGCATCGAGCGGCTGACGCGCCTGCTGCTGGCGGAACTCGGTTTCGTGCACGGCTTTTTCAACGCCGAGTTCTTCGTGCGGCCCGACGGCCGCGTGCAGTTCATCGAGGTCAATCCGCGGCTCGCGTCGCAGCTGGCGGATCTGTACCGCTGGGTCGACGGCCGCAACGTCTACCGCATGCTGGTCGCGGCGGCGCGCGGCCGCGACCCCGAGACCGTCGCGCGACTGGCACCCGCTGCGGGCGCGGCAGCGAGTTTCGTCTGGCGCAAGTTCGACGGCACCGGCGCCGAGCGACTGCCGACGCGCGCCGACCTCGACTGGCTCGCGCGC
>JBBIJJ010000334.1:0-2743 GCA_037446035.1 Burkholderiales bacterium | reverse complement strand
TCGGAATGACAAGGACGACGCGGCTCGGAATGACGGGGCGAGGAGCGGCCCGCAGGACATGCGACGCTCAGCGCACGAACTGCTCGTTGCCGACCAGCCCGAGTTTGACGACGCCGAGCCGCTGCGCTGCGGCCATCACCGCCGCCACGTCCTTGTACTCGGCGAGCTTGTTCGGCCGCAGGTGCACTTCCGGCTGAACGGGGCGGGCGGCGGCGTCGATCAGGCGCGCTTCGAGTGCGGCCTTGTCGGGGATCATTTCGCCGTTCCAAAAGATCGTGCCGTCGAAGTCGACGTCGATCGTCACGACCTGCGGCTGCTCGATCGGCGGCGGCGGATTGCCCACCGGCATGTTCAGGTTGACCGCGTGCAACTGGATCGGAATCGTGATGATCAGCATCACCAGCAGCACCAGCATCACGTCGATCAGCGGCGTGGTGTTGATGTCGATCATCACGTCCGGTTCGTGCGAGCCGCCACCGGGGCCGACGTTCATTGCCATCGCGTTCTCCTACTTGGACCTCAGCGAGTGGTGATAAACCACTTGCCGCAGATACCCCACCTCGCCCGCTTGCGGGACAGGGGCGGGGCACAGGGTGATCGAGCGTTCACCATTTCAGTGACCCTCATGTTCAACGCTCGATCGCTCAGACGCCGCGCGCGGGCGGTTCGGTCACGAATCCGACCTTCTGGATGCCGGCGCGCTGGCAGGCGAACACCACGCGGCCGACGAACTCGTAGCGGCCGGACAGGTCGCCGCGGATGTGGACCTCCGGCTGCGGCTGCTGCGTGGCGATCTTCTTCAGCCGGTTGACCAGTTCCTCGTTGTCGCGCACGAGCTGCATGCCCCAGTAGACGTCGCCGTCCTTGGTGACGGCGATCTCGACGTTCTCCGGCCGGGTCTGGCGCGGGACGTTGGTTTCCTTCGGAAGCTGCAGCGGCACCGACTGCGTGATGACCGGGATCGTGACCAGAAAGATGATCAGCAGCACCAGCATCACGTCCACGAGCGGCGTGGTGTTGATGGCCGAGATCGCTTCGTCCTCGCCGCCTTCGGCGGGACCGACACTCATCGCCATGGCGAGTCTCCTTCAGCGGTGCGGCCGACTAGCGCGCGGGGGCGGCAGCCTTCGCCTCGGGGCGTGCGCCGAGCAGCACCGAGTGCAGATCCGCGCCGAAGCCGCGCACCGTCTCCATCACGACCTTGTTGCGGCGGACCAGCCAGTTGTAGCCCATGACCGCCGGCACCGCGACCGCCAGCCCCAGCGCTGTCATGATCAGCGCCTCGCCGACCGGCCCGGCCACCTTGTCGATCGACGCCTGGCCCGCGATGCCGATCGCGGTCAGCGCGTGATAGATGCCCCAGACGGTGCCGAACAGGCCCACGAACGGCGCGGTCGAACCGACGGTGGCGAGAAACGCGAGTCCGTCCTGCATGCGGTTGCCCACCGCGTCGACCGCGCGCTGCACCGACATCGTGACCCAGGTGTTCAGGTCGATGTTCTCCGTCAGCGCGCCTTCGTGGTGCTGGTTGGCCTCGAGTCCCGTCTCGGCGATGTAGCGGTACGCGCTGTTGGCCTTCAGTCGCTGCGCGCCTTCCTTCAGCGAAGGCGCCTTCCAGAACGTGGCCCGCATATCGCGGCCTTCCCGCATCAGCTTGTACTGCTCCCACAGCTTGACGAAGATGATGTACCAACTGCCCATCGACATGATGATCAGGATGATCAGCGTGCCCTTCGACACCCAGTCGCCCTGACGCCACATGGCCTCGATGCCATACGGGTTTTCGACGGTTTCCTTGGTCACCGTCGGCGTGACGGGGGAGGCGAGCGGAGCGGCGGGCGCCGGCGTCGCCGCGGGGGCGGCTGCAGGGGACGCTGCATCGGCGGATTTCGCGGCGTCCTGCGCGAGCGCCGCGGTCGGCGCGGCCAGGCCCGCCGCCAGCAACACGGCCATGCAGATGGCATAGCGATGGATAAACTGAATCATTGGAAGTCTCCTCGTGGAAGAAGGTGCGATCGGGATCGGCGGTCGACGCGAGCGGCGCGGTGGCACCGCTTCAGGATCCGCCTCGCTCCATGAACGTCAACGAATCCTAAAGCTTACGGGCGCCTGCACCCGAATGTCCTGACCCTGCGCCTGGCAGTTCAGTCGCTGCACCACGTTCAGCGACACGCGGTTGAAGATCCTGTGCGATGACTTGCGAATCACCGGATCCCGTATTTGGCCGCTGGCTGTGACCGTGAACTCGATCAGGACGTCGCCTTCGATGCCGTCGAGCAGCGCTTCCCGCGGGTATTGGATCGACGACATCACGTCGCGGTAGTTCGCGCACGCAACTTGTGCGCTCCGCACCGCAGGCGGCGGCGGTGCGGGCGGAGCCACCGGCGCGGGAGGTGCGATGACCGGTGCCTGCGGCGCCGGCGGCGCCTCCTGCGTGACCTGGGTGATCGTCGGCGCGGGTGTGGGCGGCGGCGCGATCGCGATCTCCGGCGGCGGAATGAACGGCGGCGGCGGCGCGGCGAGCTTCGGCGGCGGCGGCACGACCTCGGGCGGCGGGGGTGGTTTCTTGATCACCTCCTCGATCACCTTGACCTCGATCGGTCCTTTGACGACCTCGACGACCTTGCGCGCGAGCCCGCTGACGAGCGCCCAGCCGATGAGGACGTGCAGCAGCACGACTGCTCCGATGCCGACGAGATGCCGGGCCGGATTGCGCTGCTGGCGCGCAAAATCCATGGAGCCT
>JBBIJJ010000333.1:0-2785 GCA_037446035.1 Burkholderiales bacterium | reverse complement strand
TTTATCCTAGAAACGGCAGTTGAAGTGGGTGGAGTACCGAGAAACCCGTTCGCGCCAAAGGCTTGCAGTGAGCACGACCATCACCCACTTCGAACTGCTCCGCAGTCGTCGGAATTGGCTTCAAACCCGCATGGATGCTGGCTTTCTGCCGTTTCGACGTGACGCCAATTGCCGAATCTAGGGTTATCGAACCCGGAGAACCTCCCGATGCACGCCACGCTGCCACTGCTGAAGGCCACCGATTTCCCGCCGATCCGCCGCCGCGCCGTCGAAACGCTGCAGGTCAACCTCGGCTACACCTGCAACCAGTCCTGCGTGCACTGCCACGTCAACGCAGGGCCGAACCGGACCGAGCAGATGAGCCGCGCGACGATCGACCTCGTGCTGGACGTGCTGGCCGCCAAGGACATCCGCACGCTCGACGTCACCGGCGGCGCGCCAGAACTCAATCCGCACTTCCGCGACCTCGTGCGCGAGGCCAGAGCGCGCGGCGTGCACGTGATCGACCGCTGCAACCTGACGATCCTGTTCGAGCCCGGCCAGGAGGATCTCGCCGAATTCCTCGCCGCGAACGAGGTCGAGATCGTCGCGTCGCTGCCCTGCTATCTGGAGGACAACGTCGATCGCCAGCGCGGCAAAGGCGTCTTCGACAAAAGCGTGCACGCCTTGCGCAAGCTCATCGTGCTCGGCTACGGCCGCGACGAGTTGCTGCCGCTGTCGCTGGTCTACAACCCGCAGGGCCCGTCGCTGCCGCCGGACCAGGCCAGGCTCGAAGCCGACTACCGCAAGCAGCTCGGCGATCACTTCGGCATCGTGTTCACCCGGCTGTACGCGCTGGCGAACATGCCGATCGCGCGCTTCGGCTCCACGCTGATCAGCAAGGGGCAGTTCCGCGACTACATGGCGCTGCTGCGCTCGGCGCACCGCGCCGAGAACCTCGAGCACGTGATGTGCCGCACGCTCGTTTCGGTCGACTGGCAGGGTTTCCTGTACGACTGCGACTTCCACCAGATGCTCGGGCTGCCGTTGCGCGAAGGCGGCAAGGGGCACGGCCGGCTGCATCTTTCGGACTGGCTCGAACTGGATCTGACCGGCAACCCAATCGTGGTGGCGGACCATTGCTACGGCTGCACCGCCGGGCAGGGGTCGAGCTGCGGCGGCGCGCTCGGTTAACGGAGGAGCCGCGATGCACACCGAGCTGCTCTTCGGTTTCGCCTTCTGGGGTTTCCTGATCGTGTACGGCGTCGGCATGTACGCCGTGTCGCCGCAGGCGCGCACGCTGTCGGCGTTCTTTGCCGGCACCGACGAGCACGGCCGCGCGGCGAGCGAGTGGGCGTTGATGCTGAGCATCTTCATCTCGTGGATCTTCGCCAAGTCGATCACCAACGCGGCGAATCTGGGCGCCGCGCACGGCGTGGTCGGCGGGCTGGCGTACGCAACCTACTGGCTGTCGATCCCGCTCGCCGGCTTCGTGATCTACCGGCTGCGCACGCGCCATGCGGCGAGCAGTCTGGTGCAGTTCCTGACGTCGAAATACGGCAAGCCCGCCGCGCTCGCGTTCAGCGCAGCGATCCTGATCCGGCTGTACAACGAGGTGTGGAGCAACACCGCCGTGGTCGGCGGCTACTACGGTCCGGCCGGTTCGGGCGCGTTCATCGGTGCGGCGCTGCTGTTTACCGCGGCCACCCTTTTTTACAGCCTGAAGGGCGGGCTGCGCAGCTCGATTTTCACCGACATGATCCAGGCCGCGCTGTTCGTCGTGTTCGCCGCGTTCGCGCTGTTCGTCGTGCTGCCGCGCCACGGCACCGGCACGTTGCTGGCGGTGGGCGACTTCACGCTGCGCGGCGGCGTCGACCTGATCCTGGTCGCCGCCCTGCAGGTGCTCAGTTACCCGTTCCACGACCCGGTGCTGACCGACCGCGGCTTCATCACGCGCGAGCGCGCGATGCTGCGCGCCTTCGTCGTCGCCGGCGTGCTGGGCTTCGTCTGCATCTTCGGCTTCAGCCTGGTCGGCGTGCATGCGCGGCTCGAAGGCATCGCCCCGGGCGACAACGTGCCGGCCGCGGTCGCCGGCGCGCTCGGGCTCGGTGCGTTGTTCCTGATGAGCGTCGTGATGATTTCGGCGGCGGGCTCGACGCTCGACTCGACGTTCTCGTCGGTGGCCAAGGCGGTCGGCCGCGAGTTGCCGCAGCTCGCCGGGCGCTCGCTGGCCGCGCCGCGCGCGATCCGCGTCGGCATGATCGCGATGATCGCGATCGCGCTGGTCGGCAACCTGCCGATGGTCGCCGGCACCGACATCCTGAAGGCGACGACCGTCAGCGGCACGATGGTGATGGGGCTGGCGCCCGTGTTCCTGCTGCAGCGTTGGGCCGACCGCTCGCCGTGGAGCTTCCATCTGAGCTTCTGGACCGGCATCGCGATCGGCTTCGCGCTCGCCGCCGGCGCGCTGCCGCAGAGCTGGGCGATCGGCGACGGCAAGTACGCGCTGCTGCTCGGCGCCAACGCGTACGGGCTGGCGTTGTGTACCGCCGGCTTCCTGCTGCCGCTCGCGCTGCGCCGCGTCACCGCGCTGCTCCGTCCCGCGGCGCGAGCGAGCCGATGACGCAGCCGCAGTCCGCGCTCCGCGCCCCGCAATCCGCAGCGGCCGGGCGGCTCTGTCCGCCGCACTACGGCTATTCGCCGCGCGCCTTCGCGCGGCCGCCCGAGATGGCCACCGACACGCTGTACGTGATCGGCGGGCTGTACGGCAATCCGTACGCGCTCGATGCGATCGACGCGATGGCGG
>JBBIJJ010000332.1:0-2788 GCA_037446035.1 Burkholderiales bacterium | reverse complement strand
TCGACCCGGGCGGCGCTGCCGGTCGCCGGATCGAGCCCGATCAGAAACTCGGCGGCGGCAGCGAACCGGCGCGCGGCCGCCTCGCCGGACGCAGAAACATCGCTACGCAGCGCGGCCAGCAGGTCCGAGCACAGACGAGCGTCCTCGTCCGCGCTGGCCGGGGGCGCCAGGCGAAGGGGTAGCGGCGGGGTGTCGAGCGGGGTGGTCACTGTGGCGAAATCGGAACGGACGCGCGCGCGGGGCTTGCGTTGTCCCGCGCGTCACCTTTACAGTTCCCGCAACTCGCTGATCGGCAAAAAAGCGGGGATCTTTAGATCCAACTCGAACGAACTCGCAACTGGGCTGGAGGAATCCGATGGAGCAGCAAGTCGTGGAACTGGAAGTCGCCGAAACCGAAGAAGTCGTGGTCGAGCTGAGCCTCGCCGATCTGGCCCAGGTGGGTGGCGGCTTCAGCGATGGGTCGCTTTGCTGACGGGCGACCGTGCAGTAAGCAACAGGGCGCTTCGGCGCCCTGTTTGTTTTTGGCGATTGCCCCCGCGGCTGACGCGCACCGTCGCTGCCCAGCCGGGTCACCGACAGGCAAAGGGCTGCCGCCGGCAGCCCTTTCATGAAGTGGTGGAGACGAGGAGGATCGAACTCCCGACCTTCGCATTGCGAACGCGACGCTCTCCCAGCTGAGCTACGTCCCCGGAAAGGCGGTGGATTGTACTTGGCGCGGGTGCGGCCTTCAAGCCGCGCGGGCGGCGGCCGGTAGACTTGCCGCATCCTCTGCGCCGTCTGCCGACAAGAACGAACATGCGCTACACGGTCGAATTCTGCGAGCGCGAATACAACGCCCGCGCCGCCATTCCGGATCATCCGCAGATCTTCGCGCGCTGGGCCGAGCAGGCCGCGGCCACGCGGCGCTTGCGCGCGTGCCTGATCGACCTGCCCTACGGCGAGTCGAGGGCGGAAAAACTCGACCTGTTTCCCGCGCGCAGCGACAACGCGCCGCTGTTCGTGTACTTCCACGGCGGCTACTGGCGCTCGCTCGACAAGTCGGACTTCTCCTGGATCGCGCCGCCGCTGGTGAATCACGGCATCGCGGTCGCGCTGCCGAACTACGGGCTGGCGCCGAAGACCGCGCTGGAAGACATCGTCCGCCAGACGCTGCGCGCGCTCGCCTGGCTGTACCGCAACGGCGACCGTTACGGCTTCGACCCCGAGCGCATCTACGTGTCCGGGCATTCGGCCGGTGGGCATCTGACCGCGATGTCGATGGCTGCCCTCTGGGACGTCTACGCGCCGGACCTGCCGCGCAATCTCGTCAAGGGGGGGCTAGCGATCAGCGGGCTGTACGACCTCGAGCCGCTGGTGCACGCACCTTTCGTCAACGTCGATCTGCAGCTCGATGCGCGGCGCGCGCGCAAGCTGTCGCCCGCGTACCTGCCGCCGGCCACGCGGGCGCCGCTGTACACCGCGGTCGGCGCACTCGAGTCGAGCGAGTTCCGCCGCCAGAACGCGCTGATCGGCAAGCGCTGGCGCGAGAACTTCGTGCGCGACGTGCCGATGCCGGGCTGCAACCATCTGACGGTGTGCGACGAGCTGACCAACCCCGCGAGCCCGCTGTTCGATGCGGCGATCGAGCTGGTGCGCCGGCGCGCCGGGGCGTGAGTCAGACCGACGGCTTCGCCCGGATGCGTGATCGATGCGGCGGCCGGCCGCGGCGCGCGGCCCGATACTGCGCCGGTTCCAAACTCGACCGGAGCATCGCCATGAAACGCCGCTTCGCCGCCGCGCTCGCTGCAGCCGCCACCACAGCCGCCGCCGTCCCCGCCTCTGCCGCCGACATCGATTCGATCCAGCTTCTGTCGCAGAACGAGTTCCGGCTGCTTTCCGAGGACCTGGGCGCGGCGCTGTCGTTCAAGCCGCTGATTCCTGCGGAGGCGCTCGGCATCGCGGGCTTCGACCTCGGCGTCGCGCTGACCGGCACCAAGCTGAAGAACGCGGCGATCCTCGACAAGGCCAGCTCCGGCGGCGACGTGCCGTCGGTGCTGCCGGTGCCCACGCTGCGTCTGCACAAGGGCTTGCCGCTGAACCTCGACGTGGGTGTCGCGTTCTCGCAGGTGCCGGGGACCAACATCCGCTACACGGGCGGCGAACTGCGCTGGGCGATCCTGCCGGGCAGCCCGCTGACGCCGGCCGTGGCGATCCGCGGCACGCTGACGCGGCTCACCGGCGTCGACCAGCTCGACTTCGACACGAAGAGCCTCGATATCTCGATCTCGAAGGGCTTCGCCAACGTCACGCCGTACGGCGGCATCGGCCAGGTATGGGTCAAGAGCACGCCGAAGGGTGTGCCCGGATTGCGCGGCGAGGATTTCACGCAGACCAGGGTGTTCGGCGGCGTCAACGTGAACTTCGGCCTCGCCAACCTCGCGTTCGAAGTCGACAGCACCGGCGGCACGACGACCATCGGCGCGAAGCTGGGGCTCCGGTTCTGAACCTAGAAACGGCAGTTGAAGTGGGTGGAGTACCGAGAAACCCGTTCGCGCCAAAGGCTTGCAGTGAGCACGACCATCACCCACTTCGAACTGCTCCGCAGTCGTCGGAATTGGCTTCAAACCCGCATGGATGCTGGCTTTCTGCCGTTTCGACGTGACGCCAATTGCCGAATCTAGGCTGAAAGAAGGATCGAGGATCCGGGATTTGGCAGACCCCAACCGCGCGAGCGGCGGGCTTACAAAGCGGTGCGCTGAATCCGGAACCTGAATCCGGCAGTCCACCGATGCAGTTTCGCGCAAGTGCG
>JBBIJJ010000331.1:0-2800 GCA_037446035.1 Burkholderiales bacterium | reverse complement strand
CAGCATCGACATCATCACGGCGCCGTGGGGCGCGTCTTCCCACCAGAGCGAGTCGCGCTTCAGCCCTTCGCGCACAAACCCGACTTCCTCATACGAGCGGATCGCCCGCGGATTGAAGTCGAACACTTCGAGTTCGACGCGATGCAGGCGCGGCCAGACCTTGAATCCATGGCGCAGCAACAGCACCGGCGCTTCGCTGCCGAGCCCGGCGCCGCGTGGCGCCCAGGCGGCCAGATTGACGCGAAACGACGCGGTCCGATTCTCCGTGTCAATATGGCGCAGCACGACCTCGTCGCGGTAGGTCGGGTCGTCGCGCAGCGCGATCACGTAATCGAGGCGATCGTCCGCCGCCGCGACCCGCGCGCGATGCGCCCGGATCGTGTCAAGGGTGAAGTGCGCGTGCGTCCCGGTCAGGCGCAGCCCTTCGGGATCCTGGATGCTTGCGAACATCGCTTCGGCGTCTTCGGGGACGAGCGCGCGGCGCGACTCGCGCTCCTTCCAGTGCCGGTTTGTCAGGCATTGCGACGTTCTCCGTGGCGGGTGAGGGCGGTCTCCATCGGACGGGCCGTAACCCGTGCCGGGGCGTGCGCGGTACGGCGCCTCGCGCCGACGCACCCGGACGCAAGGATGGCACACGCCCGCGCCGCCACGTACGACCTGACATGCAGCGAGGCGTAGCGCATCGGGCGCGTTCGCGCCTCATGGCTTGCGCGATCCGCTTCCTCGCGCTCTCCGGTCAGGACTCGATCGCGGCGAATGGGAGGCTCGCGAAGGTCGTGCCGCCGGCACCGCGCCGCCGTCCCGTCAAGGCGTCTCGACGTTCGGATGCTAGGCGGACGAATCGACGCTCGCCTATCATCCGGCCCCATGGCAGGGCCCTTGACCCGCTTCGGCATCGCGGTCGAAACGCGCGAACAGCGCCAGGAGAAGATTCTCGCCGGCGTGATCGCCTCGGTGTACCGGCAGGTTCCGCAATCGGTGCTGGGTAGCATCGTCGGCGGTGTGGCGCTGGTGGCCGTGTTCTGGCAGACGCACAACCAGACGTGGCTGCTGCTGTGGTCGATCGCGCTGCTGCTCGAGTCGCTGGTGCGCGTTCGCATGGCGTATGCGTTCCGTCGTGCGAGCGATACGGTCGAGCAGGTCCGCGCGTGGGCGACGCGCTGGGTCGCCACGTCTGCCGCCGCCGGCCTGCTCTGGGGCGCCGCCGGAGCGCTGTTTTTCGCTTCCAACGAGCCGCTGCAGCAGCTCGTGCTGGTCGCGGTCGTGCTCGGCGTGGCTTTCGGCTCGCTGACGCTGTACGCATCGCATCGCCCGGCGCTGTGGGCGTTTCTGCCGGCGGCGCTGCTGCCGCTGATCGGCCGCATGGTCGCCGAGCAAAACCCGGCGTACTACACCGCCGCCATCGTGATGCTCGCCGTATTCGGCTTCACGACCTTCTTCGGGCGCAACTTCGGCGAAGCAATGTTCGAGTCCGTCAAGAACAACTACGAAAACGAGGTGCTGGTCGAGCAGCTGCTTGCCGAAAAGCGCATCTCGGACGACGCCCGCCGCGCCGCCGAAAACGCGACGCGCTCCAAGACGCAGTTCTTCGCTGCGGCGAGCCATGACCTGCGCCAGCCGCTGCAAGCGATCGGCATCTACGTGTCGCTGCTGAAAAAGCGGGCGCAGGGCCCGCTCGAGCCGCTGGTCAAGAACCTCTCGACTGCGGTCGAGTCGCTGTCGAAGCTGGTCGAGGAACTGCTGGAGATCTCGCGGCTGGACTCGGGCTCGATCCAGCCGCGCACGCAGCAGGTTCTGGTCGACGAGATGTTCGGGCTGCTCGAACAGGAGTTCATGCCGCAGGCGGCCACCAAAGGCTTGGCCCTGCGCGTGCGGCGCGCTGGATATGCGATCGACTCCGATCAGATGCTGCTGATGCGCGTGCTGCGCAACCTGCTTGCCAATGCGATTCGCTATACGCAGCGCGGTGGGGTTCTGCTGGCGGCGCGGCCGCGCGGCGGACTGATCAGCCTCGAGGTGTACGACACCGGGCCGGGTATTCGTCAACAGGAACTGGACCGCATCTTCGAGGAGTTCTACCGCGGCGAGACCGCTCGGCATGAAGCCGGCAGCGGGTTCGGCCTCGGGCTGTCGATCGTCAAACGCATCTGCAGCGTGCTCGGCCATCCGCTGATCGTGACCACACGCCCCGGCTCCGGCACGGTGTTCCGCGTCGAAGTGCCGCTGTCGGCCGTGCCACGGCGGCCGCAGCGCGGGCAGGCGGAGACCTCCGAGGCGGCGATCCGCACGCTCAGCGGACATACGCTCGTCGTGCTGGAGGACAACGAAGAAATCCTCAACAGCCTGACCAAACTGCTGCGCTCGTGGGGGGCCGACATTTTGTCAGCGACGCACTTTCACTCGTCGCTGATGAAGCGGCTGGCGCATCGCAAGCGCATCGATCTGATCGTCGCCGACCAGAATCTCGGTCACTCGGCGATCTCCGGCGTCGAGGCCGTCTTCCGCATCCGGGAGATCGTCGGGTTCCCGGTGCCCGTGATCATGCTGACCGCGGTGCAGGGGCTGGAAGTGGTTGCCGAGTTCCAGCGAACGATGCGGCAGCGGATGGCCAAGAACCCGGAAATGGCTCCGGCGATCGCGCGCAGCCGCGTGGAGGAACCGATCGTGTTGCAGAAGCCGACGACAGCCGCGGTGCTGAACGCAACGATCGCCGAGGCGCTCGGGCTGACGGCAACCGCAGTCGCGGGACAGCACGGCGCGGAGGCCGTGCTCGAAGGCGACGAAGACCGTGTGAACTGAG
>JBBIJJ010000330.1:0-2820 GCA_037446035.1 Burkholderiales bacterium | reverse complement strand
CCTTCTCAGGCGACGAGCGCCAGCGCGCCCAGCACCGCGAACAGTGCGGCCGCGACCCAGCGCATCGCCTTCATGTTCACGCGCTGCGCCAGCGCTTCGCCGAGCCAGACCGCGGGCACGTTCGCGATCATCATGCCCAGCGTGGTGCCCAGCACGACGGCGGCGAGCGCGTCATAGCGTGCGGCGAGCGCGACGGTGGCCAGTTGCGTCTTGTCGCCCATCTCGACCAGGAAAAAGGCGACCAGCGTGGTCAGGAAAGCGCTGCGCCCCGAATACTCGCGCTCTCCGTCGAGGCTGTCGGGCTTCAGCGCCCACAATCCGAACGCGAAGAACGACAGCGCGACGATCCAGCGCAGCGTCTGCGGCGACACCAGCGAGGCGACCCACGCACCGACCCAGCCCGCCAGATAGTGGTTCGCCAGCGTCGCGAACAGGATGCCGGCCGCGATCGGCAGCTTGCGCCGCAGCTTGGCGGCCAGCACGAACGACAGCAGCTGCGTCTTGTCGCCCATTTCGGCGAGCGCGACGAGCGCGGTGGAGACGGCAAAGGCTTCCATGGGGCGCGCGAGGATAGCCCAAAGCCGCATGTGTGACGCAGATCACGACGCGGGGCGGCGCGCGCTGCGCCATCATCGACGTTCGATGGCCGCGCCGCGGCCGTCGACGAGCACCCCTCGAGGAGGAAGACGAATGCGCCAAACGATCACGCACCGACTCATACCGATCGCGCTGGCCCTGGCCGCATCGGCAGTGGCCGCCGCCGAAGACAAACTGCTCGCCGAAGCGCGCAGCGTGGCTTCGAGCGTTCCGCCGAAGCTGTTCACCGTGCTGCAGGAGGAAATCGCCCGCGGCGGGCCGGAAGGCGCGATCGAAGTCTGCCGCGACAAGGCGCCGCAACTCGCGCGCGAGGCTTCGGAGAAGACCGGTTGGCAGATTCGCCGCGTCAGTCTCAAGAACCGCAACCCGAAGGCCGTCCCGGACGCTTGGGAGCGCGCGGTGCTGGAGGACTTCGACCGCCGTGCCGCCGCCGGTGCGGACCCGGCCACGCTGGAGCGAGGCGAGGTCGTCACCGATAACGGCCAGCGCGTCTACCGCTACATGAAGGCGCTGCCCACCCAGAAGCTGTGCACCCAATGTCATGGCGCCGACGATCAATTGACCCCGGCGGTCAAGGCCAAGCTCGCACAGCACTACCCGCAGGACCGGGCCACCGGCTACGCGCCCGGCCAGATCCGCGGTGCGATGACGTTGCGCCGGCCGCTCTGAAGCGCGGGCACCCGCACGGCGGATCGCATCCGCTGCAGCCCGCGCCGGCGCGTGGCACACATGACGGCCCCGCGCGCCGGCGCACCGCTCACGCTGCGAGCCAGCGCAGCGCCAGCCCGGCCGCCGCGCACGCGGCGATGACTGGGAGGACGCCCGCCTTGAAACGCCACAGCGCGACGAACGCCGCCGCGCCGATCGCAGCGGACGTGAAGTCGAAGCCGCCGTCGAGACCGCGCGGCCAGAATACGTGCGCGGCGAAAAACGCCGCCAGACTGACGATGACGCCGACGACGGCGGCCGTGATGCCGGCCAGCGGCGCGGTGAAGCGAAGCTGCCCGTGCGTCGTTTCGATGAACGGCGCGCCCACCAGGATGAACAGGAACGACGGCAGGAACGTGAAGAAGGTCACGAGCGCGGCGGCGAGCAAACCGCCAGCGAAAAGCATCTCGGGACCGAGCACTTGCTTGCCCCAGCCGCCGACGAAGCCGACGAAGGCCACCACCATGATCAGCGGCCCGGGCGTGGTCTCGCCGAGCGCGAGCCCGTCGATCATCTGCGCGGTCGTCAGCCACTGGTAGTGCTCGACCGCACCCTGGAATACGTACGGCAGCACCGCGTACGCGCCGCCGAAAGTCAGCAGCGCGGCCTTGGTGAAGAACCACCCCATCTGCGTCAGCGTGCCGTGCCAGCCCTGCCAGGCGACGAGCGCGCCGATCGCCGCCAGCCACAGCCCGACGAACACCACGAGCACGCGCAGCGCGTGCGCCGGCCGCCAGCGCGCGTGCGCCGGCGTGGGGGTGCCATCGTCGATCAGCGCGGGACCGAAGGACTTGCCCGCGTCGCCGTGGCCCGCGTTGCCGTCGAAGGCCTTTGGAACGAAACGCGCGCCGATCGCGCCAACGATCGCCGCAGCCGCGACGATCGCCGGAAACGGCACGGCGAACGCGAAGATCGCGACGAAGGCGGCGAGGGCGATCGCCACGAGCAGCGGATGCTTCAACGCGCGCGTACCGATGCGCCACGCCGCGGCCAGCACGATCGCCGTCACCGCGGGCTTGATGCCGTACAGCACCGCGGCGACCGCCGGCACGTGACCGAAGCGCAAGTAGACCCACGACAGCGCCACGAGCACGACGAGCGACGGCAGCACGAACAGCGCGCCCGCGGCGATGCCGCCGGCGGTCCGGTGCAGCAGCCACCCGACATAGGTGGCGAGCTGCTGCGCCTCCGGGCCGGGCAGCACCATGCAGTAGTTCAGCGCGTGCAGGAAGCGTTTCTCCGAGATCCAGCGGCGGCGCTCGACCAGATCCTGATGCATGATCGCGATCTGCCCCGCCGGCCCGCCGAAGCTCACCAAGCCGAGCCGCAGCCAGTACAGCAGTGCGGTCCGAAAAGCGATGGCGGTCGGTTCTGGCACGGCGGCGTCCGCGGCGGCAAGCGCGCAGCGTAAGCGAAGATCGTCCGTGGGCGCCAACCGTCACTGCCGCGCCTTCCCAAGCCGGAGCCCATCGCCACTCCGACCCGACCACCCTCGTCATTCCGAGCCGCTGGCGA
>JBBIJJ010000329.1:0-2887 GCA_037446035.1 Burkholderiales bacterium | reverse complement strand
TTCACACCTTCTGAGTCTTTCCCACGGAGAACAGCGCCTGCGGGTTCGAGTCTCTTTGCCTGCTCTCCGTGTTCTCCGTGTTCGACAGGGGTCGCGGAAAGCGGGTACTGGCGGGTCAGGCGGGCTACAAGCGGGAGCGCCCGTGTTTGCGGACGGCCGAGATTCCTCGCTCTTGGCTCGGAATGACGAGGCAAGCAGCGGCTCGGAATGACGCGCTTGTCATCCCGAGCGACGCGAGGGATCTCGGTACTTCGAGCGGCTGGGATTCCTCGCCTGTGGCTCGGGATGACGAGGCAAGAGCGGCTCGGTATGGGGAGGCAAGAGGCGGCTCGGTTTGACGTGGGCTGCGGGCGCCGGGAGGGTTGCCACTTGCCGCAAGGATTTGTAAGGCTCAACAGGTTTCGAGTTGAAGTGGCCGCAGCAGGATCGCCGGGCGGGGCGGCGGGCCAGCACGCGCTGAGTATGGTCTGCCCAATTCTTCGAGTGACGTCAGCGACGCGCCGATCGGCGCTCTAGAATCCGGCGCCATGTTGCCCGCCCGTGCGGCGCTTCCCGCTCACGTCCGGTTGTTGCTCGATTCGCTGGTCGATCCGCGCCGCTGCACCACGCTTGACGAGAGGCACTGGGAAGTGCTGTTGCGCACGGCACGGCGCGCTCGGCTGCTCGGCGTGCTCGCCGCACGAGCCGAGGCGGCGCTGGCGGACACGCCGCTGCCCGACGTGGTGCAGCGGCAGCTGGCGGCCGGGCGTCTGCAGGCCCGGCATCGCCGCCAAAAGACGCTCTTTCTGCTGGAGACCATCGCGCCCGTCGTGCGGGCCTCTGCGGGTACGGCCGTGCTGCTCAAAGGCGCTGCCTACATCGCACAGGGACTACCGCTCGCCGCCGGGCGCCTTCCGGCCGACGTCGATCTGATGGTGCCGCGCACTGCGCTCGACGGGCTGGAGTGCGCGCTGCTGGCGGCCGGCTGGCAGTTCGAGAAGTCGGACCCGTACGATCAGCACTACTACCGCGCCTGGTCACACGAGTTGCCGCCGCTGCAGTGCGCCGGACAGGCACTCGAGTTGGACTTGCACCATACGATCCTGCCGCCGCTCGGGCGATTGAAGCCGGACACCGAGGCACTGTTCGCCGCGGCGGTGCCGATCGGCGGAACGCCGTTTCTTGCGCTGGCGCCGGCCGATCAGCTGCTGCACGCGGCCGCGCACTTGTTTCAGGACTCCGATTGCACCGACCGGCTGCGCGATCTGGTCGACTTCGATGCACTCGTTCGTCACCTCGGTACGACCGCGAGCTTCTGGACCACACTGCTTGACCGCGCGCGGCGGCATCGGTTGACGCGTCCGCTCTGGTATGCGCTTGCGGCCGCGCGAGCCTGGCTGGACACGCCGATTCCGGACGCTGTCGAACGCGAGCTCGAGGCCGTGCGCCCGCCCTGGCTCGCTCGCACCGCGTTGGGTGCGCTGGCGGCACGGACGCTGCCCCCCGGTGACCCGGACGGCAGTCCGCGTCTGCGCTATCCCGTCGCAGCGATGCTGCTGCAGGCGCGGGCCGCCTGGCTGCGCATGCCGCCGGCGCTGGTGACGTACCACGCGTTGAACAAGCTTTGGCGGGGCGTCAGCGCGCGCCGCGCCACCGCCGGCTGACCGGCGCCGCGGTCCGTGGCACAAGCAGCGCCGCGACGGTGGCGCACCGGATCGCCGTCCGGCGGGGGGCCTTCGTACCGCAGCGACGTCAGCAGCAAAAACTCAACCGACCGCGCGGCGGTAGCGCATCCATGGGCCGTGACCACGCGGCGCGGCTGGTGTCAGGGTCGCGTCTGTGAGCCGGATCGTCAACCCGACGCGAAGGCGCGGCATGCACAGATGCACGCGATGCGGCGTCGCTGGCGATCGCCACGCGAGCGAGGCGCCGCGGGTCCAAGGCGCGCCGGGTTGACAAGCCTGCGCGCCAGTACGACGCGAGGCGGGGGCGAGCCCGTGCCCCATGTCCTGTGCCTCGGCCGGCACCGTCTTCGGGGCGCTCGTTGCGGTCGTGAGAACCCGGTCGTGACCGCCGCGCGGCGCGCTCAACCCTTGCGGCACTGCTGCTCGTACTGCTCCTCGGCGCGCCGCGCCTTGCGTTCGGCGTCGGCCCGCTTGGCCAGCGTGGCGCGCGCCAGCGCGTCCATGGCCTGCGCGAGCCGCAGCTCGAGCTTGCGGCACTCGCGGGCCTGCGCCTGCTCTTTCTTGGCAAGCGCCTGGCGCTGCTTTTCGGCACGGGCTTCGTCCGCCTTGCGCTCGCGCTCGATGCGGGCGAGCTCGCTCGCATCGCGTCGCGCGCGTTCGCGCGCTGCCTTTTCGTCAGCCGCGTTCGGCCCGGGACTCGGCGCGAGCGTGCGGGCGGGTTGCGTTCCTGGCGGGCAGGGGCCGTTCGAATACGTCACCTGTCCGCCACCTTCGCAGCGTTGAATGGCCTGTGCGTGCGCGGCGCCCGCCACCAGAATCAGGTAGCAGCAAGCGATCGCCGCACCGAACACGGTCTGCATCATAACGACAGTCTAGCGAGATTTCCCGCAAATCCTCCCTCGCTGCAAAGGCATCGAGGCCGCAGAAGACTTCCTCGCACGTTTCTTCGGCGCAAACTGCGCCGCGGCCGTGCAAGGTCTCGAGACATCGACTGCCGGGTCGATCGCTCAGAAGGTGTGAATCTTTCTGCTGCGCGGCCCGCTGGCGTCGTTGCGCGCTGCTCGGGCCTCGCCTATCTACTTGATATGTCTCGGCCCTGCGGCTGCGTGCGCCTAGCCAGCGGCCCGCTCGCGACGAAATCTTCACACCTTCTCAGGCGTCGCCTGCGCAATGCCGTTGGCCGCCTCGGCGTTCGCTCACAGGACCTTGCCCGGATTCATCAG
>JBBIJJ010000328.1:0-2909 GCA_037446035.1 Burkholderiales bacterium | reverse complement strand
ACGAGATCGCCGACCTGCTGCGGCTGGAAGACGGCGCGCACTGCGACGAGGCGCGGGCAATCGCGGAGCGCAGGCTTGCGGACGTGCGCCAGCGGCGCGCACAGCTTCAAGGCATCGAGGACGCGCTAGCCGCGCTCGTCGCGCGCTGCGGCGCGACGGCCGGTCACGTGTGTTGCCCGCTGATCGTTTCGCTGCAGGAGCAGGTGCCCGATGCAGCGAGCGCGATGTCCCGCGAGGTCGCTTCCATTGCGACCTCGCGGCCGCGACGGCATCGCTCGTAGCGGCGCCAAGCGCGTTTCGCAATGCGCGCGCCGCGCATCCGCCGCAGCCTGCGATGCGGACCGACACAGTGAGCCACGGTCGACCGTCGACCGCGGCGTCGCGCAGTCACTGGGCCTTCCGCTTCCGCTCGCGCTTCCACTCGCGGTAGCGCTTCCACTCCAGCCACTCAAGGAACTCGCGATATTCGAGCGAGCGCTCGGACTTGACGCGCCGAAAGTTTCGATACGCGTCGAACTCGTCGAAGTCCGCATTCGGTCCAGACGCAGCGGTGGACGGTCCAACGGGCGTAGCCGCTGCCTGCGCCGTCTCGCCACCCCGCAACACGAAAGCGCCGCGCTCTTCCGTCAGCAGGGCGGGTCCTTGCGGGATCTGGACATGAAGCCGACCTTCCACGGGATGCCGGCCTTGAGTCCGGCCCACGCTTGCTCCGTGCCGGCGAAGCGCAAACACGTCTGCGCGTTGATGTCGTCGGCGTTGGAACAGCTTCGATTCGGTGCCGTCGTCGACGCCCATCGGCAAACGCGCGTTGGCCGCGCTCACCATTGAACGAGCCGCTTGGTTTCGTGGATGCAAATCCGCTGCGGTCGCATGCCCGTATTGCAGTGAGCGTGACCACGCGCACCGCGGCGACCTCGTGAAACCTCCGGGCCGGTTGCCGGTTCGAAACAAGGCGGCAGTCCGGCCACGACGGTGCGAAGTCGGCGCATGTCGGGGCGCAGCCGCGGACCTGTATGCGGGCAGCGGACGCCGATTTGATCGGAAAACGACATGCGTCGCGGAAGGAACCCGGGTGCATCACGCTGTAAGCACGCCGCGCTGGGTTCGACTGAACGGCATGCATGCCGAACGGACAAGCGTCGCAGCGGCGACCGAGCCGCACCCGGATGCAGCGGGCCAGGTCCCGCCAACTCAACAGGAGATCGAAATGTCGAAAGCCAAATGGATCATTGCAATGTCGTTGACCGCTCTTTCTCTCGGTGCCCAGGCCGGTGAAGTCGAGTACTGGTGGCATGGAGCGAACGGCGAGGCGGGCGAGCCCTTCGTCATCCCGCCTTCTGTGCTCACGCGTGAGCAGGTGCGTGCCGAACTGGCTGCGGCGATCGCGCGCGGCGAGCTCGCCTTTGGCGAGGCCGGTGCCCCCTTCGTGGGCGGGCCTTCGGTCCTGAGTCGCGCGCAGGTGCGTGCCGAACTGATGGAGGCCATTCGCCTCGGCGTTCACGGCTCCCACGAAGCGGGCGCTCCCATTGCGACGCCGGAGCAGGAGGCCCGCATCGCTGCGGCCGGCCGCCTCGCGGCGGAGCGTTATGCGCAGCGCCAGCGGTGAAATCGAAGCAATCCCCTTCTGTCGACCGCGCCGCGTGCCGTTGATCGGCGCGCGGCGCGCGCACGCTTGTCGGCGTCGCGTCGCTGGGCGGGCTCCGGGCAGCAGCGCGCCCTGTATTTGCCGGCGGCGCCATGCCATGTTCGAGAGGCTTCCGCGCAAGCTTTGCTGAACGAGCCGCCGATCGATCGCCGACACGCTGGGGGATCGGCGCGGCAGGCGTGCGCGCCGCGACCGCCGCGGCGATCCTGCCGGAGGGGGACGGCTATCTCGCCGCGCTGAGCAACTTCCGCATCATCGCGAACGCGCGCAGCCCTCACCACCGCAGCAGATAACGACCCAGCGCCGCGCCGAGGGCGACTGGGATCGCGATGCCGAGCACGTACCAGACGCCGATGAACGGCGCGGCGAGTTCGGGGCACTGCAGCGCGTACACGGCCGCACCCAGCCCGCCGGCCAGCGCGCCGGCCGCGGCGCCGGCCCACATGGGTCGCGTCGGCGCCATCTTGCGCAGCGCCAGCAGGGCACCGATCAGCGTCGGCAGCGACAGCAGCGCGATGCTCGCGGGACAGGTACTCCAGGTGCGGCCCCAGATCAGTGCTGCGCGTTGGTCCGGCGGTGCGGCCGCCAGCACGATCGCCGCCAGCAGCCACACGCCGGCCAACGGAAGAAACGGCAGCACGCCGGCGACGGAAAGACGTACCCCCGGGCGTGCCAGGCGCGCGGCTGCCCACAGCGACGACAACGCGAGCGCGACGCCGAAGACGAGCTTGACCCACAACATCGGCTCGCCCCGGTATGCCGGCAGGACAAGGTCGCTCGCCAGCGGCGTGCGCGTCAGCGCCAGCGCCGCCGCGACGCCGACCGTGATCGCCAGCGCGAAGGCGCGCGCCGGCGCGCGCCGGTCGACCGGCTCCAGACCTTGCGCGAGTGCCGCGATGAGTTCGTCGGTCTTCATGATCGGCCCCTGATCAAAGCCGCGAGCGCCTTCAACCCGCGATGGATGCCGACCTTGACGGCCGACTCCGACAGACCGGTGATGTGCGCAGTCTCGGCGACGGATCGACCTTCCAGTTTCACGTGAACGATCGGCAGACGCTGCTTGTCGGGCAGGCCGTCGAGCAGCTTGAGCAGGTCGCGCTGCGCGCCCGCCGGCACCTCGTCGGCCGCGAGCAGCGTTTCGTCGACGTCGTCGAGCGGATCGGTCAGCGCGTCCGTGCGCGCGCGCCGGCGCAGCAGGTCGACCAGCTTGTAGCGCGCGATCGCGTGCAGCCAGGCGGTTACCGGCTGCCCGGGGTCGTAGGTG
>JBBIJJ010000327.1:0-2950 GCA_037446035.1 Burkholderiales bacterium | reverse complement strand
TTCACACCTTCTGAGGCATGCGGACGCCAAGCGGTTGGCACGTGTCACAAGGATAAGCAACGGTCGATAGCCCGGATACTTCACGAGTTCGCCACCGTATCCGTGCATTGCTCTGCCTCCACCGGCACGGGCAGCGCGCCGGCCGCAATCCGGTTCGGATCGCCTGGCTAGCCAGCGACGATCACCGCACAGGCGAGCCGTGGCCCGGAGTTGCCCGTCGGCTGCGTCTTGTAATCGTCGGGGTCGCGATGGACGATCAGGCCGCGGCCGACCACGCTCGCGGGTCCGGCTGATACCGTGATCAGTTCGCTCTCGAAACGCAGCGTGGCCACGCCGTTGGCATCGGCCTTCAGGTTCGGCATGTCGCCCGCGTGGCGCTCGCTCTGACCGTGGTGTCCGTGCGGCTTGCCGCCAGGATTGAAATGCCCGCCCGCGCTCATCGCGTCCGGCGCGGAGCAGTCGCCTCTTTCGTGAACGTGGAAACCGTGTTCGGCGTTCGGCTTCAGCTCGCGCACCTCGGCGGTGACCAGCACCTTGTTGCCGCGTTGCTCGAAGCGCGCGATCCCGCTGGTCGTGTTCCCCTGCGTGGGCTTCAGTTCCGCGATCGCCGCCGGGCCGCCCGGCCCGGCGATCGAGTCCCACCAACCGCGAACGGTCGAACAGCCGGTCGCGATGAAAGCCGCTGCAACGGCGAGCGGCATAGCAGCGCGCCGCAAGGTCATCCGATTTCCCTCCGTGGACAGGGCCCGTCGGCATCGCGCGGACGCGCCCGCAATATACCGCGCACCGGCGCGCCGTTCAGCCGCGCAACTGGTACAGCCGCACCAGCTTCAGCGCCAGCACGACGAGCGGCGCGAGATGGAACAGCAGGTCGAAGATGTCGATCGGCCGCCGCAGCGTGCCGGCCGCGAGCATCCTGAGCTTTTCGGTCAGGTGCGGTTCGGGGACGAAGGGCGCGAGTGCGAGCCAGATCGCGACGACGACGATGAGCCACAGAGGAATGTGATCGAGCCAGGCCATGCGGCGATTGTCCCATCGCCGCCGGCGGCGGCCGCGTGCGTGTGACCCGCGTCACCGACCGCGCGCCGGCACGCGTCACGCGTAGTTCGCGTACTGCGGCTCGTACATGTGCGCGCGCACGTCGGCGAGCACGTCGGCCGGGCGCATGCGCGCAGCCAGCCCGCGCGCGTACGCGACCTCGGCCACCGCGGCGGCGATGTGGGCGGAGACGTCGCGCACCGACGCGAGCGGCGGATACAGGCTGCCCTGTGCCAGATCGGCGTCGGCTACCCGCGCGGCGAGCGCGCGCGCCGCGGCGAGGAACATCTCGTCGGTGACGCGGCGCGCGCGGCTGGCGATCGCGCCGAGCCCGACACCGGGAAAGATGTACGAGTTGTTGCCCTGGCGCGGTACGAAGGTGCGGCCGGCGAACGTGACTTTGACGAACGGGCTGCCGGAGGCGAACAGCGCCCGGCCGTCCGTGTAGCGGTACGCCTGCTCGGCGGTGCACTCGCTCTTCGAGGTCGGGTTCGACAGCGCAAACACGATCGGTCGCGCGTTCAGGCGCGCCATCGCACGCAGCACGTCTTCGGTGAAGGTCCCACCAGTAGCAGCCACGCCGATCAACGCGGTCGGCTTCAGGCGTTCGATCGCTTCGACCAAGGTGGCCACCGGCGGGTGCGCGTGCGCGTACGGCCGCTTGTGCGCGGCCAGGTCGCTGCGATCCGCGACGACCAGCCCCTTGCTGTCGAGGAGCCAGCAGCGGCCGCGCGCGCGCTCGGCGGGCACGCCTTCGGCGGCGAGTGCGGCGACGATCAGGTCGGCGATGCCGGTGGCGGCTTCGCCCGCCCCGAGAAACAGGAACGTCTGCTCGGCGAGCGCACCGCCGGTGACGCGCAGTGCGGAGAAGATCCCGGCGAGCGCGACCGCCGCGGTTCCCTGGATGTCGTCGTTGAAGCACGGCACGCGGTCGCCATAGCGCGCCAGCAGCGCGAACGCGTGGTGGTTGGCGAAGTCCTCGAACTGGATCAGCACCCCGGGGAATGCCGCCTGCGCCGCCATGACGAATTCTTCGACCAGCGCGTCGTATGCGGCGCCGGTCAGTCGCCGCTGGCGCAGGCCGAGGTACAGCGGGTCGGCGAGCAAGGCGTCGTTGTTGGTGCCGACGTCGAGCACGACCGGCAGGCAGCGCGTCGGGTCGATCCCGGCGCACGCGGTGTACAGCGCCAGTTTGCCGATCGGAATGCCCATGCCGTTTGCACCCAGGTCGCCCAGCCCGAGGATGCGCTCGCCGTCAGTGACGACGATGATGTCGACCGCGCGCGTCGGCCAGTTGGCGAGCAGATGCGCGACGCGCCCGCGGTCGGCGCCGGAAACGTACAGCCCGCGCGGCCTGCGATAGATGTGCCCGAACTGCTGGCACGCCAGCCCCACGGTGGGCGTATAGATCACCGGCATCATCTCGTCGATGTTGTCGATGACGACGCGGTAATACAGCGTCTCGTTGCGGTCGTGCAGCGCCTCGAGCGCGATGTACTTGTTCAGCGGCTCGTGCAGGCGGCGCAGGTTCTCGAGCACGCGCGCCTGCTGATCGGCGAGCGTGCAGACGTGCGCGGGCAGCAGGCCGCGCAGCCCGAGCGCGTCGCGCTCCGCGTCCGTAAACGCCGTCCCCTTGTTCAGCGTCGGGTCGCGCAGCAGGGCGACACCGCGCGGTATGGCACTGCGCACAGCCGGCGAATCGGCTGCCATGTCGGCCTCCACCAGCCGCGGATGCGACTCGCCGCGATTTTCGCCATGCTCCGAAGCGCCGTGTTGATGCGGCTCAACCCCGCGGCCGGGCGTGCGCCGCGCCGGGCGCGGCTCGCGCGTTGTCGTGTCTGCGCGTTGCCGCTGCACACGCCCGCTTGCGGGCGATCCACGCCGACTCCGACCGTCGGCCGCAGGCGGTCAT
>JBBIJJ010000326.1:0-2953 GCA_037446035.1 Burkholderiales bacterium | reverse complement strand
ATCAGCTCGCCGATCATCTGCGCATTCTTCCGGGGTTCGCGTTTGGCGAACTCGCCCCAGTAGACGCCGACCAGCGACGCCTCCTTCAGCAGCAGCAGGTTGATCCGGAGCGACGGAATCTCGCCGTTGGCGAAGCCGACGACCAGCAGCCGGCCGCGCCATGCGAGCGCGCGCAATGCGGGCTCGGTGTAGCCGCCGCCGACCGGATCGAAGATCACGTCGGCGCCCCTGCCCTCGGTGAGCGTCCTGACCGCCTCGCGCAGATCGAGCGTCGAGTAATTGATCAACGCGTCGGCACCGGCCTCACGGCACGCGGCCAGCTTCTCGTCGGTCGAGGCGGCGGCGATCACCCGCGCGCCCGCCAGCTTGCCCAGTTCGACCGCGGCCAGCCCGACACCACCGCCCGCGCCGAGCACCAGCAGCGTCTCGCCCGCCTTCAGTTGCGCGCGATCGGCCAGTGCATGGCGGGAGGTGGCGTAGGTCATCGTAAAGCCTGCGGCCACCTCGTCCGGCACGCCGGCCGGCAACGGGATCGTCAGCGCCGCACTCACGCAGACATATTCGGCAAAGCCGCCGGTCCCGACGAAGGCGACCACACGCGTGCCCCTGGCGAGACTCACGCCTTCGCCAACGGCGTCGACGATGCCGGCGACCTCGGTGCCGGGAACGAAAGGCAGCGGCGGCTGCATCTGATATTTCTTCTGGATGATCAGCGCGTCCGGAAAGTTCACGCCCGCCGCGCGTACTCGCAACCGAACTTCGCCTGCTTTCGGTTCAGGCAGCGGCAACTCGCCAAGCCGCAGTTTGTGCGGACCACCCCATTCGCTGCAGACGACCGCCTTCATCTTCGCCCTCCGACGATGCAGGACGAATCTACGCGCACGGCCGGCGCGCGGCAATCCGGCGGCGCTATGCTTCGCGCCCACGGAGGTCAGCATGCAATTTGCGTATTCGCCGAAAGTCGTCGAGCTGCAGCGGCGCGTGCAATCGTTCATGGACGAGCATGTCTACCCGAACGAGCGGCGCTTCCATGAAGAAGTCGCGGCGAACACGCGCGAGGGCCGCCGCTGGACGCCGACCGCGCTCGTCGAGGAACTGAAGCCGAAGGCGCGCGCCGCGGGTCTGTGGAACCTGTTCCTGCCGGACTCGCCCCGCGGCGCCGGGCTGAGGAACATCGAATACGCACCGCTGGCGGAGATCATGGGCCGTGTGCCATGGGCGTCCGAAGTCTTCAACTGCAGCGCGCCCGACACCGGCAACATGGAGACCATCGAGCGCTACGGTACCCCCGAACAGAAGAAGCAATGGCTTGAGCCGCTGCTGGCGGGCGAAATCCGCTCGGCGTTCGCGATGACCGAGCCGGCGGTGGCCTCCAGTGACGCGACCAACATCCAGACGTCGATGCAACGCGTCGGTGACGAATACGTGATCAACGGCCGCAAATGGTGGACCTCCGGCGCGGGCGACCCGCGCTGCAAGGTTTACATCGTGATGGGCAAGACGAATCCGGATGCGCCCAAGCACGCGCAGCAGTCGATGATCCTGGTGCCGGCCGACACGCCGGGCATCACAGTGCTGCGTGCGCTGAACGTGTTCGGTTACGACGACGCACCGCACGGGCACATGGAGATTCAGTTCGACGACGTGCGCGTGCCGGCGTCGAACATCCTGCTCGGCGAAGGGCGCGGCTTCGAGATCGCACAGGGCCGGCTCGGCCCAGGACGAATCCACCACTGCATGCGCTCGATCGGGCTCGCCGAGCGCGCGCTCGAACTGATGTGCAAGCGGCTGGCAAATCGCGTCGCTTTCGGCGGGCCGGTCGCGAAGCAGACCGTCTGGCAGGAGCGCATCGCCGAAGCGCGCTGCATGATCGATCAGGCGCGCCTGCTGACGTTGAAGGCCGCCTACATGATGGACACCGTCGGCAACAAGGCCGCAAAAGCAGAGATCGCGATGATCAAGGTCGTCGCGCCGAACGTCGCCTGCACCGTGCTCGACTGGGCGATCCAGGCGCACGGCGGCGGCGGCGTGTGCGACGACTTTCCGCTCGCGTATGCGTACGCGCTGGCGCGCACGCTGCGACTTGCCGACGGCCCCGACGAGGTGCACCGCAACGCCATCGCGAAGCTGGAGATCGCCAGGCACGCGGCGCCGCCCGCACCACGTTGAACCGCAACGCACGCGCAGCCGGCGCGACCAACCCGTCAGAGAGGACCGACGCGATGATCGACCTGCATTCGTGGCCGACGCCCAACGGCCACAAGATCCACATCATGCTTGAGGAGTGCGGCCTGCCGTACCGCGTGCACGCGGTCGACATCGGTGCCGGCGATCAGTTCAAGCCGGAGTTCCTGAAGATCGGCCCGAACAACAGGATTCCGGCGATCATCGACAGCGAAGGTCCCGACGGCAGACCGATTTCGTTGTTCGAGTCGGGCGCGATTCTGATCTATCTCGCAGGCAAGACCGGCCGGTTCCTGCCGGCCGATGTGCGCGGCAAGTATGTCGCGTTGCAGTGGCTGATGTTCCAGATGGGCGGCGTCGGCCCCATGTTCGGCCAGACGCACCACTTTCGCATCTACGCGCCGGAAAAGATCCCCTACGCGATCGAGCGCTACACGAACGAAGCCAAGCGCCTGTACGGCGTGATGGACCGGCGGCTGGCCGAAGTCCCCTACTTCGCCGGCGAATACTCGATCGCCGACATCGCCATCTACCCGTGGACGCGCTCGCACGCAAACCAGGGCGTCGATCTGGCCGACTATCCGAACGTCAAGCGCTGGTACGAGGCGATCGAAGCGCGCCCGGCCGTGCAACGCGGCGTCAAGGTGCTCGCCGACCGGCGCCGGCCGCAGATGTCCGACCGGGACAAGGAGACCCTCTTCGGTCAAACCTATTGACCCATTCTTATCCTCGTGACACGTGCCAACCGCTTGGCGCCCGCATGCCTCAG
>JBBIJJ010000325.1:0-3002 GCA_037446035.1 Burkholderiales bacterium | reverse complement strand
ATTCGCACCCACTGGAAGACAGCGCCTTTTCACGGCGCACTGAAATATCCGGGCTAGCGCTGGCGCTCGTACTCGCGACCGTACGCCGCGTCGTCGCCGCCGACCGCTACGTGCGCGCAGGGCGCTGGCTCAAGGGACCGATGGCGCTGACCGGGCGCATGAAGGGCACGCGGCTCGGCATCGTCGGCATGGGTCGCATCGGCCAGGCGATCGCGCAACGCGCGGCGGCCTTCGGCATCGACATCGCCTATCACGGGCCGCGTGCGAAGCCGGTGCCGTGGCGCTACGAGCCCGATCTGCTGGCGCTCGCGCGCGAGTCCGGCGTGCTGGTCGTCGCCTGTCCCGGCGGCGCAGCGACCCGGCATCTGATCGACCGCGCGGCGCTCGAGGCGCTCGGCCCGACCGGCATCCTGATCAACGTCGCGCGTGGCTCGGTGGTCGACGAGGACGCGCTCGTTGCCGCGCTCATCGACGGCCGACTGGGCGGGGCGGGGCTGGACGTGTTCGCCGACGAGCCGCGTGTACCGGCCGCACTGCTCGCCCTGGACAACGTCGTGCTACAGCCACACCAGGGCAGCGCCACGCACGCGACGCGCGGCGCGATGGGACAGCTCGTGCTCGACAATGTCGAGGCGTTTTTTTGCTGGGCGGCCCTTGCCGACGCCGGTGATCTGAAGACGGGAGACTGCGATGTTCGACGATCTGAAAGGCAAGGTGGTGCTGATCACCGGCGCGAGTACCGGCATCGGCGCGGCCGCGGCGCGCGCGTTCGGCGGCGCCGGCGCGCAGGTGGCGGTGCACTACCACGCGAGCGAGGCGCAGGCGCGCCAGGTCGGGGCGGATGTCGGCGCCGCCGGCGGCGCGGCGGCGCTGTTTCGCGCCAACGCGACCAAGCGCGACGAGCTGGTCGGTCTCGTCGACGGCGTGCTGCGGCACTTCGGCCGCATCGACGTGCTGGTCAACAACGCCGGCAACGTGTTCGGGCGCAAGCCCTTCGTCGACGGCGACGAGACCTTCGTCGACGAGATCCTGCAACTGAACGTGCGCTCGGTCGTCACGCTGTGCCGCGCGATCGTGCCGGTGTTCCGCCGCCAGGGCGGCGGCAACATCATCAACGTCACTTCGATCGCCGCGCGCAACGGCGGCGGCCCGGGCGTGGTGCTGTATGCGGCGACCAAGGGCTTCGTCAGCACGCTGACGCGCGGGCTGGCGAAAGAGCTGGTCGGCGACAAGGTGCGCGTCAACGCCGTGGCGCCCGGCGTGATCGCCACCCCGCTGCACGATCGCCACACCCCGGCGGCCACGCTCGAGGCGCTGCGCGCCACGATCCCGATGGGCCGGCTCGGCACGCCCGAAGAGTGCGCCGGCGCGTTCCTGTATCTGGCGTCGGATGCCGCCAGCGGCTACGTGACCGGGCAGATCATCGAGGTCAACGGCGGGCAGTTGATGCCGTAGCCCGCGCAACGCGATCGCGCTGTTGCGGGTCGACTACCCAGGGCAGCAAGTCCTCGTTCGACTTCTCCGTGCTTCGCTGGCGAGACCTTCGGACTTCGAAGGCGGCGATGGTCACCACAGAGGCACAGAGCGCACAGAGAAGTGACCGGTCATTCCTCCGTGCCCTCCGTGTCTCGGTGGTGGAACCCTCAGCCTTCGAAGGCTGTGATGATCGCCACGGGAACAGCGAGGACACAAAGACAAGAACGCCTTGCCTTGCGCGACCCCCTTGTCGGGACCTCGCCGCTCGCGCGTCCCTCGTGAACTATCCGGACTAGCCCGGAATTTTCACGAGGTCGCCCCGGTATGCGGGAATTGTCCAGCTCCGACCGGCACGTGTAGCGGGTTGGCCGCGATCCAGTTTGGATTGCTGCGGCTGCACGGGCTTGCGCGGCGCCTGCGCGGTCATCTTGCGCTCAGGTGCTCGCGAATGCCTACGGGCATTCGTCTGCGTTCCACGGCCACGCAAGCATGCGCGGACGGCTACGGCGGCGCGAAGCGGCGCTTCGCGAAACCCCGCCTCCGCCCCTTCCGCGCAACCTGCCTCGCGCATCCGCTCGCGCAAGTGCCGCGCCCCTCGTGAAGTATCCGGGCTAGCCGCGCCCCACGAACGGCATCTTGGTCGCCATCACGGTCATCGTGAGCACGTTCGCCTCGAGCGGCAGGCTTGCCATGTGCAGCACGGCGTCGGCGACGATCTGCACGTCGATCACCGGTTCGGGCGCGATGCGGCCGTCGGCCTGCGGCACGCCCTGCGTCATCCGCGCGGCCATCGGCGTCAGCGCGTTGCCGATGTCGATCTGGCCGACGGCGATGTCGTACTTGCGGCCATCGAGCGAAGCGGCTTTCGTCAGCCCGGTGATCGCGTGCTTGCTCGCGGTATACGGCGCGGAGTTCGGCCGCGGCGCGTGCGCCGAGATCGAACCGTTGTTGATGATGCGGCCGCCGCGCGGCGACTGCGCCTTCATTACGCGGAACGCCTGCTGCAGGCACAGGAAGGCGCCCGTCAGATTCACGTCGATCACCTGCCGCCACTGCTCCGCGGACAGGTCTTCGAGCAAAATGCCCGGCGCATTGCTGCCGGCGTTGTTGAACAGCAGATCGAGCCGTCCGAAGCGCGCGAGCACCGCATCAAACAACGCGCGCACCGCTTCGGCCTGCGTCACGTCGGCCGGCACGGCCAGGGCGCTCTGCGCGTCCGCGCCGGCGAGCCGGATCGTTTCCTCGAGCGCGTCGGCGCGGCGGCCGGCGAGCGCGACCTGCCAGCCTGCGCGCAGAAAGGTGGTCGCGACGGCGCGGCCGATCCCGCTGCCGGCACCGGTGATCAAGGCGACGCGCGACACGACGCGCATGGCGTCAGAAGGTGTGAATCTTTCTGCTGCGCGGCCCGCTGGCGTCGTTGCGCGCTGCTCGGGCCTCGCCTATCTACTTGATATGTCTCGGCCCTGCGGCTGCGTGCGCCTAGCCAGCGGCCCGCTCGCGACGAAATCTTCACACCTTCTCAGTGG
>JBBIJJ010000324.1:0-3020 GCA_037446035.1 Burkholderiales bacterium | reverse complement strand
CGACCACCCTGGTCATTCCGCGCCGACCACCCTGGTCATTCCGCGCCGACCACCCTGGTCATTCCGCGCCGACCACCCTGGTCATTCCGCGCCGACCACCCTGGTCATTCCGAGCCGAAGGCGAGGAATCTCAGCCGCTCGCAGTGCCGAGATCCCTCGGCTTCGCTCGGGATGACGGAACCGGCGACAGCCAGCGCGAAGCGAAACGTTAAGGTGGGAGTGTCACGAGGTTGCGTAATCCTCAATAGAACCGCGCGCCGAGTCCGATCAGGACTTCGCCCTGCGTCAGCGAATCGCCGCGAAGCGTCAGCACACAGCCGCCCGAGCAGAACAGCCCGCCCGAACTGTTGACGAGCGTGGCGTACCCGCGCAGCTCGACGCGCAGCGCCAGCGGGCCGGCCAGTGGCAGCAGATAGCCCACGCCCACGGCGAGCGACGGCCGCGTCTCGCTGCGAAAGCCGTCGAGCCCGGGCGCGAAGATCGTTGCCCCCAGCCCGCCGACGACGTATGGTCCGCGGCCGATCGGCCCTTCGAAGAAATTCGTGCCGCCGACATGCAGGTAAGTCACCGTGAGCGGCAACGGCGGTGCGCCTGCCGCCAGCGTTTCCAGACGTGTGCGCTGCCGGCTTACGAAAAGTTCGAGCTGACGCGCGCCGTCGATGCCGAAATCGAGCGCCAGCGACGCTGCGCCATGGTCGCCGAGCCGCAACCGCTCGCGCGTGGCGCCGTCCTCGAAGCCGCCGCCCGCGCGCCAGCCGCCGAAGGCGAACACGGCGTTGTCCTGCGCGCGCGCCGGCGCGGTCAGCGCCAGCAGGGCAAGCGCGACGAGCGCCCCGGCGCGATTCAGCGCGCGAACGCTGCAAGCGCGAGTCGAAGCAGTGTCCTCCGGCAAGTGCATGGCGGGGCCGCGCGCGGTAGCTGCCTCGGATCGTGCCTCACATTCGCGCTCGGTCCGGACCAACCGCAGGCCCGTGCGCCATGGCCGCTTGGAAATCAGGTACTTCGAATGGTGGGTCGTGAAGGATTCGAACCTTCGACCAACGGATTAAAAGTCCGCTGCTCTACCGACTGAGCTAACGACCCGCCCGGTGTCGACGGTCAGCGCGAAGGCATGCGGTGGCCGACCGGATTGCGAGGGCGCGATTATCCCGAGCGCCGTCGAGCGAGTCAAACGATGCGCGCAGCAAATCGTCGCGGCGCCGCCGGTGTCGCGTTTCGGTCTGCACTTTTTCACCGCCTGCTCGGCTCGGAAGGCGTGAAGTTTTCCACTGCGCGGCCCGCTGGCGACGTTGTGCGGTGGCGGCTTCGGACGCGCGCCGGCGGCGGGCTCGACGTGCGCAGCGCGCACGTCGACCTGCGCCGAAACGCAGGCGTCCTTTCGGGCCGCGCCGATCGAATCGACAGGTCGCGGCCCTTCGGCTGCGTGCGCCTGGCCGGCGGCCCGCTGGCGACGAAGTCTTCACGCCGTCTCAGCCGCCGCGTTCGATGCGCCACGCCTGGTACTTCACGCCGGCCACCGCCCCGGCGACGATCGACGCGAACGCGAGCAGAGAGCCTGCCGCGAGCGTCGAAACACCGCTTAGCCCCTGGCCGATCGTGCAGCCAAGCGCCGTGACGCCGCCGAAACCCATTAGGGTGGCGCCGACCAGATGGTTGGCGGTGTCTTCGGTACCGCTGAAGCCCTCGAACCGGAAGCGGCCGGCCGCGAGCGCATAGGTGGCCGAACCGGCCAACGTACCCAGGACGCCTGCCACGCCGAGGGTGATGACCTTGCTACGGTCGCTGAAGAGCATCAGCCAGTCCAGCGTGTAGGCCACCGGAGCCACGAACGACAGCGACTCCATTCGCCCCGAGTTGGTCGCGACAAAGGCCTTCTCGAGCGTGAGCGGATGCTCGTCGAGCCGTCCGACGTAACCCGACACGAACCACACGCCGACGATGACGCCGCCGACGGTGATGCCCGCAAGCACGTTGTCGAAGCGCAGGAAGTCGCGGCGCGCGAGCGCGAAGGCGAGCAGCGCGCCGCCTACCAGCAGCCCCAGCGCCAGTTGCAGCGTCGGCTTGGCGATACCGGTGGCTGCCGCGAGCAGCGACGGCAGATCCTGGCGCGTCGACAGCTCGACGCCGACCGGTTCGATGCCATGGACGCGCACGATCGCCAAGGCGCCGCGCAGCGACACGTAGGCGGAGAAGCCGAGCACGAGCAGCACCACGAGCGATTTCAGGCTGCCGCCGCCGGCGCGCACGACGCTGCGGCTGCCGCAGCCGCCGGCCAGCACCATGCCGAAACCGAACAGCAGCCCGCCGACGACGTACGCGAGCACGGTCAGGCGCGGCGTGGTGTAAAACGAGTCGGCCAGATCGATCCAGCCGGCGGCCGCCAGCGCGTGGGTACCAAGCACCGCCACCGCGATCGCCAGCAGCCACTGCCGCATGCGTGTCCAGTCGCCGAAGCTGACGATGTCGGCGACCGCACCCATCGTGCAAAAACCGGTGCGCTGAGCGACGGCACCGAAGATGAAGGCGAGTGCGAAGGTCGACGCAACGATCGTCGTCGCGAGCGCGGGCAGATCCTCGGCGGAGACTGTGGTCACGGCAGACAGCTCGATACGACCGAAAAAACGCGCCGCGGCGTGAGCACCGCGCGGCCTCGGTCAGACACAGGACGCGGCCTCATGCTACCGAGGATGGCCCATTCCCGTGACCGGTGCCGACCGCCCTGCGTCCGCATCCCCCATCCGTCCTCATCTCGAGCCAAGCACGCGTCGTCATGCCGATCCGGCGGCCTGATCGTCATACCGAACTGGCTAATCGTCGTCATGCCGAGCTGGCCAATCATCATGCCGAGCTGGCTGGTCGTCGTCATGTCGAGCTGGCTGGTCATCGTCATGCCGAGCTGGCTGGTCGTCGTCATGCCGAGCTGGCTGGTCATCGTCATGCCGAGCTGGCTAATCGTCGTCATGCCGAGCTGGTCAGCTCTCGTCACACCGAGCCGACCACCCCTCGTCATTCCGAGCCGC
>JBBIJJ010000323.1:0-3069 GCA_037446035.1 Burkholderiales bacterium | reverse complement strand
ATCCTCGGCTTCAAGGAGCTGTGGATCCTGCAAGCCGCGCTCGGGCGCGATCGCGCCGAAGCCACCAACGCATCGAAGAACGCCGCGTAAGATGGCTCACGCCGCCGAAGAAAGCTCCAACGATCGGCGGGACATCGCCCGGCCAGCGCCGGGTCCTTCTTCGCGACCTTCTGGATCTCGGCCGCAGCTTCACGCACGCGCTGCACGGCGGGCTGCGAGCGCCAGCCGAAGGCATGCCGGCGAAAACGCGGCGCGAAGGCCCATTTGTGCGCAGCGGGTGGGGTCATTGATAATCACGCTTGACGTTAATCACGCGAGGCAATACTATTCTGCCAGTGCCGATCAGGACGTTCAAGTGTGCCGACACCGAAGCGCTGTTTCACTTGCGTCGGGTGCCGCGCTTCGCCAACATCGAGCGCCCGGCGCTGCGTAAGTTGAAGCAGCTCGACCTCGCGCGACGCATCGAAGACCTGCGCGCGCCGCCAGCCAACCGGCTCGAGCAGCTGAAGGGCGATCGCGCGGGCCAGTGGAGCATTCGCGTAAACGATCAGTTCCGCATTTGCTTTCGCTGGACAGGAAGCGATGCCGAAGGCGTCGAGATCGTGGACTATCACTGACGGAGATCGACATGAGCAGGAAACTCAAACCCGTGTCGCCCGGCGAAATGCTGGCCGAGGAATTTCTCAAGCCGCTGGGCATGAGCAACTACCGGCTGGCGAAGGAAATCGGCGTGCCTGCACAGCGCATCGGCGAGATCCTCGCCGGCAAGCGCGCCATCACTGCGGACACCGATCTGCGGCTGTGCCGCTTCTTCGGACTTTCGGACGGCTGGTGGTTGCGTCTGCAGGCGGACTACGACACCGAGGTGGCGAAGGCGACGCTCGCGAAGACGCTCGCGAAGATCAGGCCGTGGAAGGAATCAGCTGAGCAGACTGTGGATGCGCACTGATTCGCTGGAACCGTGCGGCAGCGTCGTGACAGTAAAAAAATCGCCGCAAACATTCGATGTGACAACACGTTAAGGCACTTGATGCCGGCGTCTTTTTTGGCCCTGTTCCGAACAAGAGAGTAGCTTCTTGCACTCGGAAATTCGCATGCAGAGAAGCGATAGATCTCGATACATCTCGAAAGCTGGCCATTGTGAAAGCGCCGATCGTTCTCGATACATCTCGTTAGATGATGAAAGTCGCGATGGGGGATGCCTGTCAAAATGACGGTAAATCTGTCGGTAAAAGTCTGGGTCTTGCATGAATGGTCCCAAGCCAAACAACGGCTTACCGAAGCCGGTCATGATTGAGTGGGAGTAGACGCGACCCCGCGCTGCGCGTCGCCGCTCTTGTGCGCCGGCACCTAATCGAAGGCAGCGGTGACGCGGCTCGATCGCATGCGCAACCGCTTCGCCGCGGGTCGCCCGCGGCGGCGGCGCGCCACTCAGGGCCAGGTGTAGATCGCCAGGCGCAGCGCCGAGGAGGTACGCCACAGCACCGCTACGCGGCCATCGCGCACGGCGACGGTTGCGACGAGCTGGCCGCCGTCGGTTCCAGCGGGCTGCTGCGTCTGCCACGTGGTGCCGCCATCGCGCGAGACGATCATCCCAAGCTGCCGGGTCGAGTCGAGGTGCTGGGTCGCGTCGTCCTTGTTCGGCCAGTCGCCCCACGAGGCGGCCACGGTATCCCCGGCGCAGGCCACCGACACGAACTTGCCGCTGTCGTCGAGCTGGGTGCCGGCGGTCGCGGAATCCCAATCGACCTCGATGACCGTCTGCCAAGCGGCGTCGCTGCTGGCCAGATGCGCGTCGTTCGTGCCGGTATGGAAACCGACGAAGCGCTTGGTGCCGCTGCGGCATAGCGACGGGTCGTAGCCGGGTTGCACGATGAGCCGGGGCGACTGCGTCGTGCCGGTGGCGGGATCGAGCTGGGCCTGATAGAGCGCGACCGCGTTGCCCGTGCCGTGGCGGTGATCGCGCCAGACGACTTCCGGCGGCGCCTCGTCTGCGCAGGCCAAGGCGGCGCCGGAGCTCTGCGCGGTCGCGTCGCTGACCGGCGTTAGCCAGGCGTTGCCGTCGTACACGGCGGTCACCAGCGGTCCCTGGCTCTGCGACGGCTGGTCGCTCCAAGCGACGGCGCGGCGTAGCACGCCGCCTTGCTGCCAGATGCAGGCCGTCGGAAGCGCCGGCCCGTCGGGTGCCGCGCCCAAATCGACCGCGCTGCTCCACGTACCTGCGCCGTCGGTGGATTCGCGTGCCTTGATGCGCCGCTGCGGCGCGAATTCGACATAGACCACCGCCAGCAGATGTTTGCCGCGGCCGGCAAGCGTGGCGCCGCTGGCAACGCTGGCGCCGGACAGTTCGAACTTGACGATTTGACCGTTGTCCTCCCAGCGCGTCGCGTACAGTCGGTTGTCCTCGCTGTGCAGCGAGACCGGCACGTCGGCCAAGGCCGCGCCCTGACTGTTCGTCAGCGGCACGGCCACCGATGCAGTGCCCGTATCGAGCGAGCGGCTCGTCAACGTGGGGCCCGAAGGCGGCGGAATCGGGGCGGGGCTTGGCGAGGGTGCGGGCGCGGGGCTCGGAGAGGGCGTCGTCGCGGGTGTCGAGCCGCCCCCGCAACTTGCAAGAACCAGGGCTGCGGCGACGGTCAGGCCGACGGTGCAGAGGGAGCGCATTGTTTCGAGCGTCGTTTGAGCTGGGAAATCGGCAGGCCACGCAGCGCGTTGAGCGAGCAGATGCGCCTGCCGCCAGACGCAATTCCGGCGTATCGCCATGCAGGATTAGCGCGCCCGCGCCCGTTTCCGGCCCCAGAGCACGCCCACCATAATCCCGGGCGGCACTGTGGCCGCCACGCCGAGCGGCGGGCCAAACTGGCCGAGAAACATCCCGCCGACCAAGAAGCCTACGCCGCCCGCGACGAGCGTCACCGTCGCCGTGAAGCCGGCGACGGTCTCGCCCTTCCAGAAGCGGTTCGACCAAGGGCCATGGCGCACGGCCCAGAACACCGACGCCAATACGACGACCCGCAAGCCGGCGAGGATGACGGACACCAACAGATCTTCCACGGCAGTGTCACGCTA
>JBBIJJ010000322.1:0-3080 GCA_037446035.1 Burkholderiales bacterium | reverse complement strand
TTCACACCTTCTCAGACGTCGGCACGACGCCGCCGTCAGCACCATCGTCGCGGCATCGGCGCCTTCAAAATCCTCCTCGGTCCCGCTTTTTCAAAAGGGGGGAAGAAGACGAGCGCACCTGCGGCGCAGAGTTCGAGGTTGCTCCTCGGTCGCTCCTTGTCCAAGGGCGGATGAATGGCTCACCGAAACGCCCGCGCCGCCAGCACGATGCCGGCGGTGAACGCGGCGATCGCGGCGAGTTCGGTCGCGCTCGGCCAGCGCGCGTCGATCGCGAAGCCGTAGGCGAGCGCGAAGAGTGTCTCGGACACGATCAGGTGTCCCGCGAGTGAAACCGGCAGCCGGCTCGACGCGTGGTTCCACAGCCCGGTGGCGAGCCAGGAACTGCCGAAGCCCATCAGCGCGCACCAGAGAACGAACGGCGCCCAGTCGCGTTCGCCCGCGGCCACGGCAGGTGTAGCGACGAAGGGCAACACCGGCAGCAGCCCGCGCATGGTCGCGAGCCCGAGCAGGTTGGTCCACGCGACGTTCGGGATGTCGCGATGGCGCTTCAGGAAACGCGCGTTGAGGAGCGGCTACGCGGTCCAGCAGACGAGTGCGGCGAGTGCGGCCAACGCGCCGCGCGCGAAGTGCCCGCCGGTTTCGAGCCGCGCGAACGCGTCGGCGTTGATCAGCCCGATGCCCGCACCGATCAGCGCCAGCGGCGCGACGAGGCGCATGCGCGGCGGCTGCGGCACGTGCGCCTCGAAGCGGCCGAGCATCGCCAGCCACAGCGGGATCGTGCCGAGCGCGAGACTCGCCGGCGCCACGCCGGCGTCGCGCACCCCGACGACGACGAGCGCGTAGTAGACGCTGTTCGACAGGGCGGCCAGCAGCGCGGCCAGCGCGACGGTGCGCCAGGTCAGCACGCGGCGGAACGTTGGCCACGTCGCCGCCGCGTGCACCGCGCATACCGCTGCGTAGGCCGCGTAGCGGCCGAGCGTGATTTCGAACGGCGCGAAGCCGTCGAGCAGCAGCGGCGCGACGAACACGATGCCCCACAGCGCCCCGGCGGCGAGTCCTGCCAACAGCGGGCCGCGCATCGGGTCGTGGCGCAGGCGCGCAGGCGGTCGGTCGCGGGTTGTCGGGTCATCGCACGATGCCTCGGGGAATGCGCAAGCGGCGCGCATCGCAGCCGAAGCGGTGTGCCGTTGACGCACAGCCGCGTGCACGGGTCCGCCTGGAGTGCGATGCTGCGGCCCTCGCCGCACGCGGAGCGCCACGTGGCCGTCAGCGCCTTTGATCTGTTCAAGATCGGCATCGGACCGTCCAGCTCGCATACGGTCGGACCGATGCGCGCCGCGCGGCTGTTCGCGCTGCGGCTCGCGCACGCGAACCTGCTGCCGGAGATCGCGCGCGTGCGCGCCGAGCTGTACGGCTCGCTCGGCGCGACCGGCAAGGGGCACGGCAGCGACAAGGCGGTGCTGCTCGGATTCGAAGGCGAGGAACCGCACAGCGTGGACATCGATTCGATCCCGGTGCGGCTCGCCGCGATCCGCGGCGAGCGGCGCCTGCGGCTGCTCGGTGTGCACGCAATCGACTTTTTCGAACGCGAGGACCTGATGTTCTACCGGATGAAGACGCTGCCGTTCCATGCGAACGGCATGCGCTTCGTCGCGTTCGAGCGCGGGGGTGGCGAGCGGCTGGCGAAGGTCTACTACTCGGTCGGCGGCGGCTTCGTCGTCAGCGACGACGTCGCCGCCGACGGCACGGCGCACAGGCGCATCGCGCCGGACACGACGATCCTGCCGTATCCGTTCCACACCGGCGCGGAGCTGCTGGCGCTCGCCGAGCGCGAAGGCGCGTCGATCGCGCGGATCATGCGCGCCAACGAGCGGCACTGGCGCAGCGACGCCGAGATCGACGCCGGGCTGCTCGAGATCTGGCGCGTGATGCAGTCGTGTGTCGAACGCGGCTGTTCGATCGACGGCGAGCTGCCGGGGCCGCTGCGCGTCAAGCGGCGCGCGCCGGCGCTCTATCGCAAGTTGTCCCGGCCCGGTGCAGGCTTGACCGATCCGCTGGCGGTGCTCGACTGGGTCAACCTGTGGGCGCTCGCGGTGAACGAAGAAAACGCCGCCGGCGGTCGCGTGGTCACCGCGCCGACCAACGGCGCGGCCGGCATCGTCCCGGCGGTGCTGCACTACTACGCGCGCTTTGTTGCGCCGAACGCGCCGGGCGCGGACGAGCGCGGCGTGATCGACTTTCTGCTGACCGCCGCGGCGATCGGCATCCTGTACAAGGAGAACGCGTCGATCAGCGGCGCCGAGGTCGGCTGCCAGGGCGAGGTCGGCGTGGCCTGCTCGATGGCAGCGGGCGCGCTCGCGGCCGTGCTCGGCGGCACGCCGCGGCAGGTGGAGAACGCCGCCGAAATCGGCATGGAGCACCACCTCGGGCTGACCTGCGATCCGGTCGGCGGGCTGGTGCAGATTCCCTGCATCGAGCGCAACGCGATCGCCGCCGCCAAGGCGATCAACGCCGCGCGCATGGCGCTCGCCAGCGACGGCACGCATTACGTGTCGCTCGACCAGGTGATCAAGACGATGCGCGAGACCGGCGCCGACATGCAGACCAAGTACAAGGAGACCGCACGTGGCGGACTCGCGGTCAACGTCGTCGAGTGCTGAGAAGGCGTGCGGATTTCGTCGCGAGCGCGTCGACGGCCAGGCGCACGCGGCTGCAGGGCCGAGACGCATCGGGTAGATCGGCGAGGCCCCGAGAGGCGCTCGCCTTTCGGCGCAGGCCAGCGTGCGCGCAGCGCACGGCAACACCGACGATTTACGTTGACGCTGTCCGATCGCGCGACGACCGTGAGTCGACAGAGGTTGTCGCTGCGCGGATGTAGACCGGCGCGCCCACGAACAAGAACCAACGCCTGACCTCGACGGTGGATTCGATGGCCAAGAAGGGGAAAAGCGCGCCCGCGCGCGAGCGCAACGTCCGCCCTGACCGCATCGACTTCCGCGATCTGCCGTTCCGGTCGAACGTTGCGGTCGCGCCGAAGCCGCGCTGGTTTCCGGAGTTCGCGCTGCCGGTGAAGGATCAGC
>JBBIJJ010000321.1:0-3178 GCA_037446035.1 Burkholderiales bacterium | reverse complement strand
TGGCTCGCAATGACGACGAGTCATGGCTGCGGGCGCCGGTTGCGTCATCCCGAGCAACGCGAGGGATCTCGGCGTTGCGAGCGGGAGCGATTCCTCGGCCTTGGCTCGGAATGACGAAGGCTGGTCGGCTCGGAACGACGAGGGCTGTTTGGCCCGGAACGACGACGGGCGATTGGCTCGAAATGACGACGAGTCATGGCTGCGGGCGCCGGTCGGTTGGCACGTGAAACGGGAATGACGAACGCGCAATCGCCTCCGAAACAAGCCGCGCGCGAAATCGGTCACTCGACCGTGACCGATTTCGCAAGATTGCGCGGCTTGTGGCTTCGGCTGGCTGCCCGCGCAGCCTTAACGTCGCTGCGCGACGTGCGCCTGCGCCGTAAACCAAGGAAGCTGAACGCTTTCTACTCGACCGTGACGCTCTTCGCCAGGTTCCTTGGTTTGTCCACATCCGTGCCGCGGGCGACCGCGGTGTGGTAGGCGAGCAGCTGCAGCGGCACGACGTGCAGGATCGGCGACAGGTCGCCGTAGTGCTCGGGCAGGCGGATCACGTGCAGGCCGTCGCCGGAGTCGATCTGCGTGTCGGCGTCGGCGAAGACGTAGAGCTGGCCGCCGCGTGCGCGCACCTCCTGCATGTTGCTCTTGAGCTTTTCGAGCAGGGCGTCGTTCGGCGCCACGGTCACGACCGGCATCGCTTCGGTGACGAGCGCCAGCGGCCCGTGCTTGAGTTCCCCGGCCGGATACGCCTCGGCGTGGATGTAGCTGATCTCCTTGAGCTTGAGCGCGCCCTCGAGCGCGATCGGGTAGTGCAGTCCACGGCCGAGGAACAGCGCGTTTTCCTTGCGCGCGAAGGTTTCGCTCCACGCGATCACATGCGGCTCCAGCGCGAGCACGCTGCCCACCGCGGCCGGCAGATGGCGCAGGCGCTTGACCGCGACGTTCTCGCGTTCGACTGACAGTCGGCCCCTGGCTTTGGCGAGTGCGTTGGCGAGCAGATACAGCGCGACGAGTTGTGTGGTGAACGCCTTGGTCGAGGCCACGCCGATTTCGGCGCCGGCACGGGTGAGAAACTGCAGCGCGGTCTCGCGCACCATCGCGCTGGTGGCGACGTTGCACACCGCGAGCGTGTAGTGCATGCCGAGCGACTTGGCGTGCTTCAGCGCCGCCAGCGTGTCTGCCGTTTCGCCCGACTGCGAGACGACGACGACCAGCGTGTTCGGATGCGGAACCGACGTGCGATAGCGGTATTCGCTGGCGATCTCGACCGTCACCGGCACCTGTGCGATCGCCTCGATCCAGTAGCGCGCCACGCTGCCGGCGTAGTAGCTCGTGCCGCAGGCGAGCACCAGCACGCGGTCGATGCGCGGCAGCACGTCGGCGGCGGCTTCGCCGAAGATCAGCGGATCGATCGCCACCACCGGGTCGAGCGTGTCGGCGATCGCCTTCGGCTGCTCGAAGATCTCCTTCTGCATGTAGTGCCGGTACGGCCCCAGATCGACGTTGCCGAGCCCCGCCTGCACCGTCTTTGCCTCGCGCAGCGCCGGTCGGCCGTCGCGATCGACGATCCACACGCGGCCGAGCTGCAGGTCGATGACGTCGCCTTCTTCCAGATAAATGACCTTGTCGGTCGTTCCGGCGAGCGCGAGCGCGTCGGAGGCGAGGAAGTTCTCGCCGTCGCCCAGCCCGACCACGAGCGGCGAGCCGGCGCGTGCGCCGACCACGCGGTGCGGCTCCTCGCGGCAGAACACCGCGATCGCGTAGGCGCCGTGCAACTCGCGCACCGCGCGCTTGACGGCCTCGAACAGATCGCCTTCGTAAAGACTGTCGATCAGGTGCGCGATGACCTCGGTGTCGGTCTGGCTCTCGAAGACGTAGCCGGCGGCCTTCAGCTTCGCGCGCAGCGCCTCGTAGTTCTCGATGATGCCGTTGTGCACGAGCGCGATGCGCGGTGCGCCGGTGCGGCCGGAAAAGTGCGGATGCGCGTTCGCGGTCGATGGCGCCCCATGCGTCGCCCAGCGCGTATGCGCGATGCCGGTGAAACCCGGCATCGAGCGCGTCTGCGCGTCCAGCTCGGCCACGCGCGCCACGCTGCGCGCGCGCTTCAGTTCGCCGTCGGCGTGGACCGCGATCCCGCAGGAGTCGTAGCCGCGGTATTCGAGGCGCCGCAGCCCCTCGACGAGGATCGGGACGATGTTGCGCCGGGCGACGGCGCCGACGATGCCGCACATGGACGGATCTCCGCTTGCGAAGGTGGGGCGGATGCTACCCGGCGCACGACGAAAGAAGTTTGCATAACCGACGGCCGGTCGTCGTAATATTCCGGATGCTCGGTTAAATATCGATTTATTCCACGAAAGATGTCGAACGTGCCAGGTTCTTTCGTTTCACAGCAGATCACGCTCGATGCCATCGATCGGAGGCTCTTGAATCTGTTGCAGGAGGACAACTGGCTGACCAACCAAGCGCTCGCCGAGAAAGCGCACATCTCGCCGCCGACCTGTCTGCGGCGCGTCAAGCGGCTTGTCGGCGCCGGTGTGATCGAGCGGCAGGTCGCCATCGTTTCGCCGCAGGCGGTCGGGCCGGGCGTCACCGCGATCGTCGAGATCACGCTCGAGCATCAGGCCGCCGAGCGTCAGGCCGAGTTCGAGCGGCGCGTGGCTGACGAGCCCGCGGTTCAGCAGTGCTATCGCGTGTCACCCGGGCCGGACTTCGTGCTGATCGTCTACGTCGCCGACATGCCCGCGTATCACGCGCTGGTGCACCGGTTGTTCACGGCCGAGGCCAACGTGCGCAACATCCGCACGTTCTTCTCGATCCATCGCAGCAAGTTCGAGCCGAAAGTGCCGGTGTGATCGACGAGACTGCGGAGCGCGCCGGCGATCCCTACACGCTTGAACCCAAGTCCAGCGGGTCCGCCCGCGGCGCTTCGCAGACGTGCCTCGGGCTACCGTTTGCGGAGTCGACTTCGCTCCCCCCGGGCGGGCGGGTCCGCGATCGGCCGGGCGTGCCTCGTCCAGCGGAAGGCCGAGGTCGCCATGACGCGGCTCCGCCAAGCCAAGTGCCGCCCGCGTCGTCGCGAGCGTTGACCGCGTCATCGGGAGCGCCGGCCTTGCCCGTGCCGTCCCGAATCCAGACGCTGTCCTCCGGCGCGCCGACCTAGTCCTCCCGCGCGCCGATC
>JBBIJJ010000320.1:0-3245 GCA_037446035.1 Burkholderiales bacterium | reverse complement strand
TTCCGAGCCGCAGGCGAGGAATCTCAGCCGCTCGCAGTGCCGAGATCCCTCGCATTCGCTCAGGATGACGGAACCGGCGACAGCCAGCGCGGAGCGAACTCGCAAGGTGGGGGTGTCATTCCGAGCCACTGTGCGCTGCCATTCCGAGCCACTGTGTGCTGTCATTCCGAGCCGCAGGCGAGGAATCTCAGCCGCTCGCAGTGCCGAGATCCCTCGCATTCGCTCAGGATGACGGAACCGGCGACAGCCAGCGCGGAGCGAACTCGCAAGGTGGGGGTGTCATTCCGAGCCGCAGGCGAGGAATCTCAGCCGCTCGCAATGCCGAGATCCCTCGCATTCGCTCGGGGTGACACATCGTGTCGGAGTCTCGGCCTTGAGCCGGCGCGAGGAACTTCAGCCGTTGGCGACCCGAGATCCCTCGCGTTCGCTCGGGATGACAAGAACCGTCGGGCGCGCCGTTGACGACGTCGCTCGGGACGACTCAGAAGGTGTGAATCTTTCTGCTGCGCGGCCCGCTGGCGTCGTTGCGCGCTGCTCGGGCCTCGCCTATCTACTTGATATGTCTCGGCCCTGCGGCTGCGTGCGCCTAGCCAGCGGACCGCTCGCGACGAAATCTTCACGCCTTCTCCGAAGGCGTCAACCTTCTATTGGGGATTACCCAACCTCGTGACACCCCCACCTTGCGGTTTCGCTTCGCGCTGGCTGTCGCCGGTTCCGTCATCCCGAGCGCAGCGAGGGATCTCGGCACCGCGAGCAGCGGAGATTCCTCGCCGTTGGCTCGGAATGACGAGGGCTGACGCATGCGGGCGCCAAGCGCTTGGCGCGTGCCACGAGGACAAGGAATGGTCAATAGTGCACGGCCCGCTGTCGTCGTGGCGCAGTGTGGTCTTCGGCCGCCCGACTGCGGCGGGCGTAACGTGCGCTGCGCGCACGTTGGTCTGCGCAGAAAGACGGGCGACTTTTCGGTCCGCGCCGATTTGCCGGTGATGTCTCGGCCGTGCGGCTGCGTGCGCCCGGCCAGCGACCCGCTCGCGACGAAATCTTCACGCGTTCCCAGCCGTTGCACTGCATGACAAGTCCCGCGCTGGCAATGACGCAACCATCGTGCGGGATGAGGAGCCATCACTGCCAGTGACGGAGTGGACCGACGGGAGGGCCGTGTCGCGAACGTTGGTGGCGCCTGAACGGAACCGGTCGTTCGCCGCGATGCGTGCGGAGTTGACGCGCACGCATCGAGTCGCTTCGCGCGATGGCCTGGTCGCCGCCGCTTCAGGGTGCGGACTTGTCGTCGGCCGGTTGCGGCGGCGGCTCGGGCGGGGCGACGGGTTCCACCTTCGCGGCCTTGCGTTGACGTTTTTCTTCCTGCTTGCGCTTTTTTGCCAGCTCGCGCTGGCGCTTTTCGTACTGGTAGTTCGGTTTCGCCACTCGACCTCCTGTTCGACGGTGAGATGAGCGTCACCGACGGCGCCAGCTTACACCGGCGCCGCCGTACGCTCCGGTCGGCCGCGGGCGCCGTGCGCGGCGCCGGTCGGTTCGGTGCCTCAGCCGCGCACGTAGGTCCGCGCGTAGTCGCGCACGACCTCGACGAAATCCGCGTCGCGCACGAAGCCCAGTGCGTCGGCGCGGCGCGTATCGAAGCGCGCGGGCCACGTTCGCACGATCGCGCGGATGCGCTCGTCGGGCTGCCACCGGATGCGCTCGACGGCGGCGTCGCCGCCGACCGCGCGCAGCGCCTCGATCATCTCGCGCACGGTCAGCGCGAGCCCCGGCAGGTTCAGCGCGCGCCGCTCGCCCCAGGCAGCGGCCGGCAACTCGTGCGCATGGATCAGGTTGCGGATCGCGGCGGCCGGCGACAGCAGCCACATGGCCGTGTCCGGCTCGACCGGGCAGACCGCCGTCTCGCCGGCCAGCGGCTCGCGGATGATGCCGCTGGCGAAGCTCGACGCCGCCGCGTTCGGCTTGCCCGGCCGCACGACGATCGTCGGCAGCCGCACCGCGCGCCCGTCGATGAAACCCTTGCGCGAGTAGTCGCCGACCAGCAGTTCGCCGACGAGCTTCTGCACGCCGTAGCTGGACTGGGGCGCCGGCGTGGTGTCGTCGGTCACGACCGCCGGCAGCGTGCCGCCGAACACCGCGACGGAACTGGCGAACACGAGCCGCGGCATGCCCTTCTGCGTGCGGCAGGCGTCGAGCAGCGCGCGCGTGCCGTCCAGGTTCACGCGCATGCCCAGATCGAAGTCAGCCTCGGCCGCGCCGCTGACCACGGCCGCTAGATGGAACACGCTGCCGGTATCGGCGGCGAGCACGTGCGACAGAAAGTGCGGCTGTCCGATGTCGCCGACGACGTAGCCGAGGCGATCGTCGACGACCAGCCGACCCGACTGCGTCTGGTCGACGGCGACGATCTGTTCGATGTCGGCTTCGACACCGTCGCTGCGCGTCAGCCGTCCGCGCTCGAGCAGCGCACGGATCAGAAGCTGTCCCAGGAACCCGGCGCCGCCGGTGATGACGATCTTCATGAAGGACCTTATCGAGCGTTGCGTTTCTTGCACGCCCAGCGCCAACCGACGGGCGTTGCGGATCGGGCCGCCTCGTTGCCTCGAGCCGAGACCCTGTCTGCCCAAGCCGATCGCGCCGTCATTGCGATTCGAGCCCTTTCGTCTCGAGCCTCACGGATCCTCGTAACACGTTCCGACTGCCCGGCGTCCGCCTCCGTCGACCGTCGCCAATCCGGGCCAGCCACGCCCCGTCACTCCGAGTCAACAAACCTGCGTCATTCCAAGCCAACCGCCAGTCGTCATTCCGGCCACCCCTGCGTCATTCCGGCCACCCCTTCGTCATTCCGACCACCCCTTCGTCATTCCGACCACCGCTTCGTCATTCCGACCACTCCTGCGTCATTCCGACCACCCCTGCGTCATTCCGAGCCGAAGGCGAGGAATCTCTGCCGCTCGCAACGCCGGGATCCCTCGCGCTGCTCGGGATGACGAACAGCCACTCCGAGCGGTGGCTTCGTCATCTTGAACCCGCGACACTCGTCGGGCCGCGCCAGCGACACTCGTCGGGCCGCGCCAGCGACACTCGTCGGGCCGCGCCAGCGACACTCGTCGTGCTGAGCCACTGACACTCGTCATTCCGAGCCACCCATCCCTCGTCATTCCGAGCCACCCATCCCTCGTCATTCCGAGCCGAAGGCGAGGAATCTCTGCCGCTCGCAACGCCGGGATCCCTCGCGCTGCTCGGGA
>JBBIJJ010000319.1:0-3290 GCA_037446035.1 Burkholderiales bacterium | reverse complement strand
CCGATCGCAGGCTGCGTCGTTCCGACGCAGGCTTCCTCGCTCCGATGCAGGCTTGATCGTTCCGATGCAGGCTTGATCGTTCCGATGCAGGCTTCCTCGCTCCGGGTGCCCGCTTTGTCATCCTGACTGCGGGCTTTGTTGTCGCGCGCGTCCTCTGGTCATCGAGCGCCACGTTTTTGGCGGGCGGCACCTTTTCATATCGCCTGTCATCCCGAGCAAAGCGAGGGATCTCAGGGTTGCGACTGACTGAGATTCCTCGCCTTCGGCTCGGAATGACAACAGACGTCGGCTCGGAATAACAACAGACGTCGGCTCGGATGACGAGGGTCATCCGCTTGAAATGACGAGAGTGATTGGCCCGGAATCACGCGGGGCTTTGCCATCGAGCAAGGGCCGCGCCCGCTTGCGCGAACGTAACGCACGCGCAGCCTGCAGCGAGTGCAACGGGGCCGCGCGCGAAGCGCTCGGGCGGTATGACCGTGCGCGCGGCGGTGGGACTAAAACGCGCGCCCGCGTGGAAGGCGCAGGCGCGCGCGATGCTACGTCGCCCCGATCGACACCAGGTACTCGCGTGCGGCCTGTTCGCCGCGGAACAGCGCGATGCGGCGGCAGGCGTGCTTGAGCTTGTCGCTGAGTTCTTCGAGCGTCTTGCACTCCTGGATGCGCGCGGCGGGTTCTTCGCCATAGGGGCCCAGGCGGTCGTACAGCGCGCGCACCGCCATGCGCTTGCGTTCTTCGAGCGAGGGCGCCGGCGGCTGCGCCGGGGCGGGCGCTGGGGCGGGTGCGGCAACGCCTTGCGCGGTGCCGCGCGGCGACGGAATCGCGTCGGGGCCGCGCGGGGACTCCATCACAACGGTCGCTTCCTCCTCGTCGTCGACCCAGTCCGGGATGTCGGCCTCGACGGTGCCGGTCTGCTCGATCATGCCCTTTTCAAGCAGCGCGGCGACGATGCCTTCGAACTCGCCGTCGCGCGCGACGAGTTCGAGCTCAGCCGCGGTACGGCGGCCGTCGACCATGATCAGCACCCGGCGCATCGCAGGCGTCAGCGTGCCGCTGCGGGCCGCGATCTCGGCCACGCCTTTGGCGGTCTTCGAATAGATCAGCGAGAAGTTCATCGACTGCAACTCCAGTTCATCGGGGCGAAGGGCCGACGAGGCGCACTCGCCGCGGATCGCTCACCGGCGCAGCGGTGCGGTGTGGCGCCGAGGTCGCAGCGTGAACCGAGGCCGGCCCTTGCGGTGGGTTCAGACGAGCGGCCGGACGCGGGCTTTTCGACGCATACGTGGTATGCGAAACGGCCTCAAGAGTTCCGGCGTGTCGCCGAAACCCCCTGGCTGACCAGCGGGCGCAGCCCGCGCCAGCGACCGTTGGCGGCGAGCGGATCGACCACGTTGCGGCCCAGCGCCGCGCGCCTCGCGCGCGCAAGCGGCGCCTGCGCGCAGCACCGCCGGCGCATCCGGTCAGCGAGCCGCCAGCGCCGATCGCGCCTTGGCACGGCAGCGTCAACCGCAGCGGACTGTCGCCGTTGGCGAGCTCGGCCGCACCGTAGACTCGCCGCGACCCGCTTCCGCCCCGACCAAACGCCCGCATGCCCGACGTTCCGCGCGTGATCGCGCATCTGGACATGGACGCGTTCTACGCGTCGGTCGAGCTGTTGCGGTATCCCGAGCTGCGCGGGCTGCCGGTCGTGATCGGCGGCGGCTCGCGCCATCAGCCGGTGTGGGAAACGGATCCTGCCACCGGCGAACGGCGCCGGTGCTTCGCGCGGCTGCGCGACTACGCGGGCCGCGGTGTCGCGACCACCGCGACCTACGAAGCGCGCGCCTTCGGCGTCAACTCCGCGATGGGCTTGATGAAGGCGGCGCAGCTTGCACCGGACGCGATCCTGCTGCCGGTCGACTTCGACGAGTACCGCAAGTACTCGCGGCTGTTCAAGGCGGCGGTGCGTGCGATCGCGCCGGTGATCGAGGATCGCGGCATCGACGAGATCTACATCGATCTGACGCCGGTCGTCGCCGCGCGCCTGGCCGACGAGGAGCCCGGCGCCGATATCGAAGCCGACGCCTGGTGGTGCGCGCGCGAGATCGCGCGCGAACTGAAGCGGGCGGTGCGCGACGCGACGGGACTGAAGTGCTCGATCGGGCTCGCGCCGAACAAGCTGCTCGCGAAGATCGCCTCGGAGCTGGACAAGCCCGACGGGCTCACGGTCGTCACGATGAATGACTTGCCCGCGCGCATCTGGCCGTTGCCGGTGCGCAAGATCCACGGCGTCGGTCCCAAGTCGGCGGCGAAGCTCGCGCGGCTCGGCATCGCCACGATCGGCGAACTGGCCGCGGCCGCGCCCGACTGGCTGATCGAACGGTTCGGCGCGAGCTACGGCACGTGGCTCGCCGACGCCGCGCGCGGCCGCGACGACCGGCCGGTGGTGACGCACAGCGAACCGGTGTCGATGAGCCGCGAGACGACGTTCGAGCGCGACCTGCACGCGGTGCGCGACCGCGCGCTGCTGTCGAAGATCTTCACCGCACTGTGCGTCGAGGTTGCCGACGACCTGCGCCGCAAGCGCTACGCCGGGCGCAACATCGCGATCAAGCTGCGCTTCGAGGATTTCCGCACCGTCACGCGCGCGCAGACGATCGCCGAGCCGACTGCGGATCCAAAGGTGATCCGCCGCGTCGCCGGCCAGTGCTTGAAGCGCGTCGATCTCACCAGGCGCATCCGGCTGCTCGGCGTTCGCGTCGGCGCGCTCGTGCGCAGCGAAGACGCTGCCGGCGACCGCGCGCAGCATGAGGCGGCGCTGTTCGACGAAGGTTCGTGAGAGACCTAGCCCGGCGATGCAGACGGGATCGCGGCCAGCGGGCTGCCCGTGCCGGTCGAAGCGGAGGAATTCACGCATACGCGGCGACCTCGTGAAATGTCCGGGCTGGCCCTGCATCGTGCGACGACGCCGAACCCTGCCGTCGGTCGCATTGGATTGCGCCGATCCGGGGGCGCGTGACTTCGGCCCGATGATCTTGCTCATTCCGCCCCGCTTGGACCCGGGGGCGGCGGATCCGGCCCGCTCGCGACGCCGGGATCCCTCTCGCTTGGCTCGGGATGACAGAGCCGGCGGTGTGCAGAGCGAAGCCAGCGCTCCCTAGCCCGGATATTTCACGAGGTCGCCCCCGTATGTGCAGGCTGCGTCTCGGTGAATCGGCACTTCCGGCCCCCGGTGTGTCGATCCAGTTTGTACCGCCGGGGCTGCGCGGGTTCGCACGGCGCCTGCGGGCGCGGGCTTGCGCTCAACGCCT
>JBBIJJ010000318.1:0-3294 GCA_037446035.1 Burkholderiales bacterium | reverse complement strand
GTTCAAAGAGCGGAGCGGGTCTGCGCACGCCCGGCTCGAGCGGCGGATTATCCGCGAAAGCGCTGCGCCGGCCAAACCGCGTCAGATCACGATCTGCGTGCCGATCTCGATCACGCGGCCTGGCGGCAGGCGGAAGAAGTCCGACGCCGGCTGCGCGTTGCGGCTCATCCACACGAACAGGCGCTTGCGCCAGCGCGCCATGCCGCCGCGCCGGTCGGGGATCAGCGTTTCGCGCGACAGGAAAAAAGAGGTCTGCTCGGGGATCAGTTCGAAGTCGTAATGACGCGACAGCAGCTTCGCGATTTCGACGATGGCGTACGAATCGTGGAAACCGCGGTGCAGCGCGACGTGATAGCAGCCGTCGCCGAGGTCGCGGATGCGGGCAGCGCTCGCCGGCGGCACGTGCGGCTCGTTTTCCGCGACCGCGGTCAGGAAGATCAGCCGCTCGTGCAGCACGCGGTTGTGCTTGAGGTTGTGCAGCAGCGAAACCGGGATCAGGTCCAGCACCGGCGTCAGGAAAACGGCCGTGCCCTCCACCCGCTGCGGCGGATACGTCGTCAGGCTCTGCAGGAAAGGCTCGAGCGCGATGCCGCTGCGCTTCAGCTCGCTGCGCACGAGTTCGCAACCACGGTACCAGGTCGCGAGCAGCGTGAAGATCGCCGCCGCGAAGACGAGCGGAAACCAGCCGCCGTGCGGGATCTTCGCCGTGTTGGCGGCGAGGAACAGCAGGTCGAGCAGCGCCAGCGGGGCGAAAACGAGCAGCACGCGCTGGGCGGGCCAGGCCCAGCGCCGCGCGGCGACGAAGGCGACGCCAAGCGTCGTGATCACCATCGTGGAGACGACCGCCACACCGTATGCGGCAGCCAGGTTCGACGAGCTGCCGAACGCGAGCACCAGCGCGATCACCGCCGCGAACAGCAGCCAGTTCACGGCCGGCACATAGATCTGGCCGGCTTCGGTGGCGGAGGTGAACTCGATCGTCGTGCGCGGCGCCAGTCCCAGTTTGATCGCCTGGCTGGTCAGCGAAAACGCGCCCGAAATCACGGCCTGCGACGCGATCACCGTCGCCGCCGTCGCCAACAGCACGAGCGGAAGGTGCAGCCAGGCCGGCGCGAGCAGGAAAAACGGATTGCGCGCGGCTTCGGCATCGGCGAGCACGAGCGCACCCTGGCCGAAATAGTTCAGCAGCAGGCTCGGCATCACCAGGCCGAACCACGCGCGCGCAATAGGCCGGCGGCCGAAATGCCCCATGTCGGCGTACAGCGCTTCGCCGCCGGTGACGGTCAGGAACACGGCGGCGAGCACGACCAGCGCCAGCGCCGGGTCGCGCAGCGCGAACGCGAGCGCGTGCGCGGGTTCGAGCGCGCGCAGCACGTCCGGATGACGCGTGATCTGCAGCGCGCCGAGCACGGCGAGCGCGACGAACCACAGCAGCATGATTGGGCCGAACAATCCGCCGATCTGCGCCGTTCCGCGCCGCTGCACGAGGAACAGCGCGACCAGGATCGCGATCGTCGCCGGCAGCACGTAGTCCTTGGCGGCCGGCGTGACGACCTCCAGACCCTCGACGGCGGACAGCACGGAGATCGCCGGCGTGATCACGCTGTCGCCGTAGAACATGGCCGCGCCGACGAGCCCCATGCCGATCGCCGCGCCGCGCCAGCGTCCTGCGGCCGGCATCTGCCGCAGCACCAGCGCCAGCAGCGCCAGGATGCCCCCCTCGCCCCGATTGTCGGCTCGGAGCACGAGCAGTACGTACTTGATCGAGACCACCAGCGTCACTGCCCAGAAGATCATCGACAACACGCCGTAGATGCCGGCGGGGTCGATGCCGGCGCCGTGCGCGCCGGTCAGGCTCTCGCGAAAGGCATACAAGGGGCTCGTACCGATGTCGCCGTAGACGACGCCGAGCGTGGCGAGCAGCAGCCCGGCAGCGGGGCCGCGTTCGGCTTCGTCGTCGCTGGTCGTCGCGACAGGGCTGTTCACGGGAATGTGTTCAAGCCGCGCCGACGTCCGCCGCGCAGGACGCGGCCGATGCGGCGAAGGAGGAAGTCGGGGACACGGCGGACGCGGCGGCGCGACGGCCGGGCGCGATCAGATCTCGAGGTTGTCGATCAGCCGGGTGGCACCGAGCTTGGCCGCGGCGAGCACCACCAGCGGCTCGCCCGCAGCGACCTCTTCCAGCGCCGGTGCCTTCAGGTCGCGCTGGCGGCGCACCGACACGTAGTCGACCTTCCAGCCGGCGCCGATTAACTCGCCGATCGCGTCGCGCTCGACCAGCGGCAGGTCGTGCTCGCCGGCGCGGATGCGGTCGCGCACTGCGTTCAGCGTGCGGAACAGGCGCGGCGCTTCGCGCCGCTGCTCGGGCGACAGGTAGCGGTTGCGCGACGACAGCGCCAGGCCGTCCGCGTCGCGTACCGTCTCGTGCGGGATGATTTCGGTCGGCAGCGCGAACTGCCGGCACATGTTGCGCACGATCATCAATTGCTGATAGTCCTTCTTGCCGAACACCGCCACCCGCGGCTGCACGCAGGAAAACAGCTTCAGCACCACGGTCGTGACGCCGACGAAGAAACCGGGGCGGAACTCGCCTTCCAGGATGTCGCCCAGATCGTGCGGCGGCGAGACGCGAAACTCCTGCGGCTCCGGGTACATCTCGGATTCGTTCGGGGCGAACAGCACGTAGACCTTGTTCTGCTTCTGCAGCTTGTCGATGTCCTCGGCCAGCGTGCGCGGGTACTTGTCGAAGTCCTCGTTCGGGCCGAACTGCAGCCGGTTGACGAAGATCGACGCCACCACCGGGTCGCCGTGTTTGTGCGCCATCGCCATCAGCGCCAGATGCGCGTCATGCAGGTTGCCCATCGTTGGCACGAACGCGATGCGCAACTGCCCGCGCAACTGGTCGCGCAGCTCCTGGATCGTGTGAACGACTTTCATCGCGGACCTCCGCAGGTCGCCGGTCGCTGGCCGGCGACCGCAAGCAAATGGCGGCGGATTGTAGGGGAGTCGGGCGTCTGGGGTCGGGAGTGCGCAGTTGGGAGTTGGGAGTAGGCGGCCGGGAGTCGTGTGCACCTCGGCGCAGTCGGTCATCCGCGGCGCAGCGAGGGATCCGGGCATGGCGAGCGGGGCCTAAGTCCGTCATCCCGAGCGAATGCGAGGGATCCCGGCGATGCGAGCGGCTGAGATTCCTCGCCTGCGGCTCGGAATGACGAGGAACTGCGGCTCGGAATGACGCGTGCTTGTCATCCCGAGCGAGGCGAGGGATCTCGGCGCGGCGAGCGGGGCCTAAGTCCG
>JBBIJJ010000317.1:0-3358 GCA_037446035.1 Burkholderiales bacterium | reverse complement strand
ACGCGATCCTTCCCCGCACAACCGCTGGATTTACGTCGCCTCGCTTTGACCACGAGAGCTTCGCGATTCGTTGCCCGCTCGCCCTGCTCAGCACCGCCTCATATCCAGTTCTTGTCCATCGGCTCGCAGCTTCGCTCCACGCTTCCTCCCCACACTCGGTCACCCTCATGCAGTTGCGCTTCGCTTCGTTCGCTGTGGCCAACTCACGGGAGGACTTTCACCTCCAAGATCGCGCCCATGCTGGGCGCACAACAAAAAGCCGGCTTGCGCCGGCCTTTGGTTGATTCGTTCGAATCGCTTACAGCGACAGGATCCACTTGGACAATGCCGCCAGATCGGCATCGCTGGCCTGTACGGCGGGGGGCTCCTTGCCGCCGGCTTTGAGTTTGGCCGCCATCGCCGCTTCGGCGTCCTTCTGGCCCTTGTACTTGGCTGCCGAATCCTTGAGGCTCGGGGCCATTTTTTTCTTGTCGATCGCGTAACACTTCAAGCAGCCGGCCTTCTTGGCCAGCGCCTCATCGGCGCTGGCTGCACCGACGAAGAGGGCTCCGACCGCGGCGAGCGCCGCGATCAGCAACGGTTTGAATGCTTTCATCAACTCTCCTTTTGCGATGCAGAACTGCCACGGCAGCATTGCCCCAACGATGCTGCGGCGACAACGATAACGGTCGGCCGCCGTATCGGTGCACGCGCGCGCCCGATATCGCAACGACTTGATCCGGATCATGCGTGTTCCGGGATCGCGCGCATCGCGCGCGCATTTGATCTCGGGCAAGCGCAAGGCCCGCTCCACCACTACAGTGCGCCGCTGTTGATGCCTGCATAAATAATGTCCTATTCTCTGTTCCGGAGGTGTCCGATGAGACCATCCGGAAGTGCAGAGGAATTGGAACGTAGACGGGTCCGAGCCGTTGATCTGCTGAACCAAGGTCTGGCGCCGGTTGAAGTCGCGCACAGGGTCGGTGTGGATCGGCGCAGCGTGCGGCGCTGGAGCGCAGCGTATCGGAAGAAGGGGGCGGCGGCGCTCAAGGCCCGGCCCGCGCCCGGCCGGCCCTCGGAGCTGGACGCCAAAGCCAAGCGCCAGCTCGAACGCCTTTTGCTCCAGGGGGCGCAGGCCGCGGGATTTCATACGGATCTGTGGACCTGTCCGCGGGTGGCACAGCTCATCCAGCAGCGCTTGGGCGTGAGCTATCACGTGGACCATATCGGGCGCCTGCTTCACAGCCTGGGCTGGAGCCCGCAGAAGCCCGAGCGCCGGGCGCTGGAGCGCGACGCGGAGGCGATTCGGCGCTGGGTCAAGGAGCAGTGGCCGCGGGTAAAAAAAACGCCGCTCGCCGCCGCGCCGCGATCGTCTTCGTAGACGAAGCGGGCTTTCTGATGGCGCCGTTGGTGCGCCGCACCTGGGCGCCGCGCGGTCAAACGCCGGTGCTCCGGCAACGCGGCCGCTCGCGGCGCAAGGTCAGTGTGATCGGTGCCTTGGCGATCTCGCCCCGCCGCCGCCGGGTGCGCGCGTACTTCGGGCTGCTGCCCGACGCCAATTTCGATGGCCCGGAAATCCTGGCGTTTCTGCGTCAACTGCGCCGCGCACTGGGGGTACCGATCGTGCTCGTCTGGGACCGCCTGAAGGCGCACAGCGGCGAGCCGGTCGCGGCGCGGCTGACTCGTCACCGCCGCACGGTGCGCGCATACCTGCTGCCGTCTTACGCCCCCGAACTCAACCCGGTCGAATTGATCTGGGGTCACAGCAAAGCCAATCCCCTGGCGAACTTCGCACCCAGCCAGCTTTCCGACCTCGTCGACCACGTTCACATCACCACCCTGGCCATCAGCGATGACGAGCCGCTGCTGCGATCCTTCATCGAACACGGCAGCCTTCCTTTACGTCTCAGATAGGCCATTAGTTATGCAGGAATCAATAACGACCCTTCGCGAGTGTTCGGATCCTTTCATGAGCATGCTGCGCAGATTCTTCCGCTGGTTGTTCACGCCGTCGGCCTCGGTGTCGGTGTTCTGGCTGCTTCTGATCGGGCTGCTGGTCGGTGCGGCCGCGACGATCGGCACCCAGGCGATGGTTCACGCCACGGGCAGCGTCGAGTTCTGCGGCGGCGCGTGTCATTCGATGCGCGCGTTCACGATGCCCGAGTACACACAGTCCGTGCACTACAGCAATCGCACGGGCGTGCGCGCCGGCTGCTCGGACTGCCACGTGCCGCAGACCTATCCGCGCCTCCTGTTCTACAAGGCCGCCGCCGGCATCCGCGATGCGATCGCCGAGGCGCGCGGTGTGATTTCGACCAAGGAGAAGTGCGAGCAGCACCGCTGGCGGATGGCCAACCGCGTATGGGACGAGATGCGCGCCAACAATTCCGAAAACGGCCGCTCTTGCCACGATCCCGCCGCGATGGCCGGCGACAAACAGAGCGAGTTCGCGCGCAAGATGCACGACGAGTTCAAGCACGGCACGTCCACGTGCATCGATTGCCACAAGGGCGTCGCACACGCGGAACCCGAGGAGCCCGCCGCAGCACCTTCCGCGACGTCCAAGTAAGCCGCAGCGGCGACCCGAGACGGCGCCGGCGCGGTCGTTCGCTTCCGCCGATCTGTGTCACCGCGCTGTGTTTCGTCGCCGACGAGCGGCAGGCGCGGCGCGAGATGGTGCGCGTCACGCGCAAGCGCATCGCGCTCGGCCTGCTGAATCGCGCGAGCCTGCCGTACTGGCAGAAGGGACGTGGCGGCCGCCGCGGTGCCGATCGCGACGCGCTGCGCTCGATCTGCTCTGCGGGTTGCCGGTGCACCACGCCGAACTGCGCAGCGCGGTCTTCGTTCCGGGCGGCGGCTCGATCGCACGCGCGATCGAGCCACTCGCGCCCCAGCGCTGTGCGCTCGGCGCCGTCCTCGCCGTCGCTGCCGACGTGATCGAGTGAGAAGGTGTGAGGATTTCGTCGCGAGCGGTCCGCTGGCCAGGCGCACGCAGGCGCAGGGCCGAGACATATCCGGTGGATAGGCGAGGCCCGAAAACGCAGTTTCGACGCAGGCTCACATCGGCGGAGCCGATGTGAAGCGAAGCGGCCGGAGCCAACACCGCGCAGCGACGCCAGCGGGCCGCGCAGTAGAAAGATTCACATCTTCTGAGCGTGCCGGCACGCCCGCGCGCGGGCGGATAATGGCCGCCTTCACGACGCCCGACGACCCATGCCCGCCGCCCGCACCGGACCGCTGAACGACGACGAAGTCGCCGAGCTCGACGCGGCGCTCGCCGCACTTCCCGAGGAAGACGATCATCTCGATGCGGTGATGCTCGACGGCTTTCTGACCGGCGTGCTGCTGCAGCCCGCTGCCGTGCCGCCGAGCCAATGGC
>JBBIJJ010000316.1:0-3397 GCA_037446035.1 Burkholderiales bacterium | reverse complement strand
CCATCGCGCGCGGGTGCCGCAGGCCGTGATGCCGGATGAACGCGCGGACCCAGTAGACATAGGTCTGCTCGGTTCGTAACCTGTAGTGGCAGTAACGGATCCGCTCGCGCGATTGGTCGAGCAGGCGGGCGGACCGCAGCGGCGGACGGGTAGCGGGTTTCATGGCCCCGGTGAATACTGACAACGTATACAGCCTCCGCCCGTGAAGCAAAGCGCGGCGCGGCATTCCGCGCGCCCACCCGGTCCGGTTGGCCGCTACCGGGCCAGGTTGTTCGGTGGCGGCGGCAGCGGTGAAATTACGTTGGACGTCGCAAGCAACCATCGTCTCCCGCTCCTGTTCGCACTGGAGTACCAACGCCGCATGATGCTTCTGGCCGGCACTGTGAAGGAGGGCAAGGCTGTCCTCAGTGGCGCCTCTCTTCCTGAGGGCACCATGGTCGCGGTTTACGCGCCGGAACCGGGCGGTCCTGTACATCTCCCAGCGCACCTGCAGGCCGAGCTCGAGGAAGCCATCGCCGAGGCTGACCGCGAAGAGGGCATTTCTGCCGAAGAGTTGTTTGCCCAGCTCGAGAAGTACCGCTGATCTTGGCATTGATCGTTCGCATCAAGCCGCGGGCGGTGGGCGAGATTCACCGTGCCGCGCAGTGGTGGAGCGACAACCGGCCTGCGGCACCGGGTGCAGTCGAGGCTGATCTCAAAGATGCGCTCGGGTTGTTGGTTGAGCATCCGCGCATCGGCAGCAAGGTCGACAACTCGCGTGACCCGAGACGCGGCGCTTTCTTCTCGACCGGACGCGGTACTTCGTCTACTACCGCCCGAGAGGCCGATTCTTCGAGGTACTGGCCTTCTGGCGCGCATCACGCGAGCACGAGCCGCACGTCTGAGAAGGTGTGAAGATTTCGTCGCGAGCGGGCCGCTGGCTAGGCGCACGCAGCCGCAGGGCCGAGACATATCAAGTAGATAGGCGAGGCCCGAGCAGCGCGCAACGACGCCAGCGGGCCGCGCAGCAGAAAGATTCACACCTTCTGAGCGGGCGACGCCCAACCCGTCGTTGCACCCGCATGCGTCAGCCGGCTTCGCCGGCTGACGCATGCGGGTGAACTCCAACGTTACGCTGCGCGACGTGCTCAGCCCACCGTCAGGCCGACGGACGAAATGGCAGACGGCCCGCCGCCGCAGGCGCCTCACGCGGCGGCCCGCCGCCGCAGTTTGCGCGCGCGGCTGGGCGGCTCGACCGCGCGCTGCACGGTTTAGCTACGGCCGCAAGTACGCGTAGCCCTCGCGCTGCTGCAGCCGCGTGATCTCCGCGACACCCGAAGGCACGAAGGTCGCCTCGGGGATGAACTGGTCGCGCGTGAGCTTGCGGTTGCGCAGCGTGATCTGGCAGACGTCGAACTGCACGCCCTTCGCCTTGAGCTCTTCCACGCGGATGTTGTACGGGTTGCCGTTCTTGTCCTTGGCGTCGTTCATCAGGAAGTCCACCCCGCGCGCGTGCGTCACGACGACGATCTTCGCCTTGGGATTGACCTCCAGGTGGTTGCCGATGTTGCGCAGCGCGTCCATCGCCTGCGCCTCGGTGTTGTTGATGTGATAGACCACCTTGTCGGGGCCGACCGGATCGGTGCTGGCCGCCGTGGCCGTCATGGCCATGCCGAGCAGCGGCAGCGTCGCGGCGATGCGCAGGAAAGTGCTTCGTTTCATCTGTCCCCTCCGTCTGGTTGCAGTGGTGAACGCCGGCCGTGCCGGAGCCGCCCGGCTGCCTACGAGCCGCCGCGGCACCTGTGCCGGCCGTCCAGCATGCCAGATCGCCGGCAGGCGCGATTTATTCCCGCCCGGGAATAAACTGCCCGGCCGGGGAGTCAGTACAGGGGTCAGGCCGTGCTGTCGGACGAAGAACGCGCGCGCTTCGAGCGGTTGATGCTGCCGCATCTGGACGCCGCGTACGGGCTCGCCCGCTGGATGACCAAAAACGATGAACTGGCCCACGACGCCGTGCAGGAAGCCTTCCTGCGCGCGTTTCGCTTCTTCGGCTCGCTGCGCGGCGAGGATGGCCGGCCCTGGCTGTTGAGGATCGTTCGCAACGCGTGTCTCGAGCTGATGGAACGCGAGCAATTCACCGGCGCCGAAGCCTTCGACGAGGAGCGCCACGATGCCGCCGCCGCGGGCGCGGTGGTCGTGCTGCCGGTCAACCCGGAAGCGGCGGCGATCGAACGCGCCGAGCGCCAACTGATCCGGGACTGCCTGGCCGAGTTGCCGCGGGAATTCCGCGAGGCGATCGTGCTGCGCGAACTGCACGGGTGCTCGTACCGCGAGATCGCCGACATCGTCGGCGTTCCCATCGGCACCGTGATGTCGCGGCTGGCGCGCGCGCGGCGGCTGCTGCAGGGGCGCATCAGCCAGCGCGTCAGGAAAGATGAGACCGGAACATGAACTGTGAAGAAGCCGGCCGGCTGCTGCACGCCTACGCGGACGCCGAACTCGATCTGCAGTCCGCGCTGACGGTGGAAGCGCATCTGCAGGATTGCGCGCGCTGCCGCGCTTCGTTCGCCGGCGTCACCGCGCTGCGGGCGGCGCTCGCGCGCGCCTGCGAGCCCGAACGCGCGCCGCCGCCGCTGCGCGCACGGATCGTGCGCGACCTTGCCGCGCGCAGCGCACCGCCGCTGGTGGCGCAGCGCCGGCGCGCGTGGCTGCTGGCCGCGCCGGGCATCGCCGCGCTGCTGCTGGTCGCCGGGCTGCTGCTGGCGCAACCGTGGCGCAGCGACGGCGCGCAGCGCGTCGTCCTTCACGTCGCCAGCGCGGACAACGTCGCCGCCAACCTGCGGACGCTGAAGAACCTGCTCGACGCCACGCCGAACCTGCAGGCGGTCGTGGTCGCGCACAACGCCGGCATCGAGTTCCTGCTCCGCGGCGCGCGCGACGAAAACGGCCGCCCGTACGAAGAAATCGTGCGCGACTTCCGCGCGCGTGGCGTGCAGTTTCGCGTCTGCGGCAATACGTTGACGCGGCGGCAGATCGACGCCGCCGCGGTCATCCCCGAAGCCGTGCTCGTGCCGTCCGGCATCGCCGAGCTCGCCCGCCTGCAGGGGCGCGAGGGGTACGTGTACCTGCGCTTGTAGCGGGCGCGCTCGCGCTAGCCCGGATATTTCACGAGGGGCGCGGCAATTGCGCGGATGCATGCGGGATGCGGATTGCGCGAGACGGCCACAGCCAAGGCCCGCAGGCCTTGGGGGAAGGCGTTGAGCGCAAGCCCGCGCCCGCAGGCGCCGTGCGAACCCGCGCAGCCCCGGCGGTACAAACCGGATCGACACACCGGGGGCCGGAAGTGCCGATTCATCGAGACGGAGCCTGCACATACGGGGGCGACCTCGGTAGAGTCGAGATGTGGCGCGGTGACTGT
>JBBIJJ010000315.1:0-3437 GCA_037446035.1 Burkholderiales bacterium | reverse complement strand
CGATCGCGCACGTCCGCGTCGGGCGCCAGCAATTGCGCCCGTGCGGCGGGCGGCTGGACCACCGCCGCGAGCGCGAGCGCCGCGGCGGCCGCGCGCAGTGCCTGGCGCAACCGTTGCGAACGGGCCATGGGCTGCGATGTCGTTGTTCGATCGCTCATCATCGCTGTCTCGCCGGCAGCCACGCCGGGGAATACGCCGCTCGCGCCGTGCGGCACCTTGCGCAACATGATTCGCGCGGCGGAGCTGGCCGAGCCGACCCGCATCTATACGCCTTCGCCGAAGCAGTGCGCAAACAGCGCGCCCAGACTACGCCAGCCGAATACCGGCGTGTCGCTGCGGGGCTGATTGCGCTCGCCGCCATACGCAACGACGCTGGCGGCGCAGCCCGCAGTGGCGCAGAACTTCCGCAGCGGCGCGAACCAGTCTTCGGCGACGGTCTGGCCGGCCTTGCACTCGACGGCGACGACCGACGCCGGTCCGCTTTCGACCACGAGGTCTACTTCGTGGCCGTGCGCGTCGCGCCAGAAGTGCAATTGCGCCCCCAGCAGGCGGTTGCAGATGTACTTGACGAACTCGCCGACGATCCACGTTTCGAACAACGCGCCGCGCATCGGTCCCAGCGCCAGGTCCTCCGTTCTGCGTATCCCGGCCAGCCAGGCGGCAAGCCCCGGATCGAGGAAGTACAGCTTCGGGGTCTTCACGAGCCGCTTGCCCAGATTGCGGTGCCGAGGCGTCAACAAGGTGACGACGAAGCTCGCTTCGAGGACCGAGAGCCAGCTCCTGGCCGTGTTGTGCGTGATGCCGCAGTCGGCGGCCAGCGACGACAGGTTGACCAGTTGCCCGGTGCGCGCAGCGCACATGCGCAGAAAGCGTTGAAACGTGGCGCGCGCGCGCACGCGAATCAGGCTCAACAGGTCGCGCTCGACGTAGGTGGCCACGTAATCCGCGTACCAAACTGCCGCCGGAATTCGCCGGTCATAGACGGGTGGATAAAACCCCGTCTGCAGCGCCGCTTCGAGTTTGCCCGGCAGCAGCCCCGCGTCTTGCAGCTCCAGCGCCGATAGCGGAAGCAAATAGACGTGGCCCACGCGCCCGGCCAGTGTTTGCGAGATGCCCTGCCGCAATCCGAACTGAAACGAACCGGTCAACACGAACAGCCCGCGCCGCGACTCGGCGTCCAGTCGACTTTGCAGCCATGAAAACAGTTCGGGAACCCGCTGCACCTCATCCAGGATCGCCCCATCGGGGAATTGCGCCAGGAAGCCGCGGCCGTCGGTTGCCGCGAACTCGCGCTGATCCGGGTCTTCCAGATTGACGTAGGGTTTGTCGGCGAAGGCCAAGCGGGCCAACGTGGTCTTGCCGGCCTGGCGCGGACCGGTAAGCGCAACCGCCGGGTACCACTGGGCCAGCCGGCGCAGCGTCGCAAGCGCGTGACGCGGGATCATGCGCGCAGGGTATGGGGCTGCCGGACGATTGTCAATTCAACTGACAATCATCCGAAAGGCGCCACAGTAGACGACGCGCGTCGCTCTGCGCGGCGCTGTCCTCATCCTTCCGAGCCCCAGGCGAGGAATCTCAGCCTTTCGTCGCGCGGAGATCCCTCGCTGCGCTCGGGATGACAAGCGCGCGTCAGGCCGAGCTGGACTTTCTTCGTCAGGCCGAGCGAACTACGCTTTTTCATTTCGAGCTGCACCCTTTGTCATTCCGAGCTGAATTTTCTTTGTCATTCCGAGCCGCAGGCGAGGAATCTCAGCCGCTCGCCGCGCCGAGATCCCTCGCTGCGCTCGGGATGACAAGCGCGCGTCAGGCCGAGCTGGACTTTCTTCGTCAGGCCGAGCGAACTACGCTTTTTCATTTCGAGCTGCACCCTTTGTCATTCCGAGCTGAATTTTCTTTGTCATTCCGAGCCGCAGGCGAGGAATCTCAGCCGCTCGCCGCGCCGAGATCCCTCGCTGCGCTCGGGATGACAAGCGCGCGTCAGGCCGAGCTGGACTTTCTTCGTCAGGCCGAGCGAACTACGCTTTTTCATTTCGAGCTGCACCCTTTGTCATTCCGAGCTGAATTTTCTTTGTCATTCCGAGCCGCAGGCGAGGAATCTCAGCCTTTCGTCGCGCGGAGATCCCTCGCGTAGCTCGGGAGGACGGAAGCGGCGCCCGGGCGGAAGACCAACGCCGAGATCCCTGGCGCCGCTCGGCATGACGGAACGGGCACCCGCGAGGGCGAAGCGAACTCTCGCCGGGTGGCGGTGTCACGAAATCGGGTCATCATCGATAGCTGCGCAGCGACTACGATTCGACCGCTACGTGGAAACGACCATGGACTTTGTCACTTCGCTCGACGGACATCGACGCGTGTTCGAAGCGCTGCCAGCGCTCGCGCCTCGCCTGAACGAGGCGGCGGCACTGGCGGCGGAACGTATCGGCACCGGCCACAAACTCATGTTCTGCGGCAACGGCGGCTCCGCCGGCGACGCGCAACATCTGGCCGCAGAGCTGGTCGGCCGGCTCGTGCGCGATCGCCGCGCGTTGCCGGGGCTGGCGCTGAGCACGGATTCCTCCGCGCTGACCTGCATCGGCAACGACTTCGGCTTCGACGAGGTGTTCGCCCGCCAGGTCGAGGGGCTGGGCCGCGCGGGCGACGTGCTGATCGCGATTTCGACCTCGGGCAACTCGCGCAACGTGATCCGCGCGGTCGAAGTCGCGAAGCCGATGGGCATCTACACGGTGGGCTTTCTCGGCCGCGACGGTGGCAAGCTGGCGCCGCTGGTGGATCTGCCGCTCGTCGTGCCGGCGGACGAAACTGCGCGCATCCAGGAGGCGCACATCTTTCTCGGGCACGTGCTGTGCGCGTTGATCGAGAAGGCGTTGGGGGTCGGGGGCTGGGAGTAATCGGCGCGTCGCGGGACCCGGCGGTTCCCGTGGCGGTCACAGCGGCGGCGCACCGCGCACGCTCGGATCAGGCCCCGGCGTATGGCCGAGGTCCCTCGCATGCGCTCGGGATGAAAGCGCTCGTCATTCTGAGCCGAAGGCGAAGAATCTCGACGCCTCGTGCGGCCGAGGTCCCTTGCATGCGCTCGGGATGAAAAGCGCTCGTCATTCTGAGCCGAAGGCGAAGAATCTCGACGCCTCGTGCAGCCGAGGTCCCTTGCATGCGCTCGGGATGACGGTGCAAAAGGCTGTGCGTTGCGTCCACCGCGTGGCGGCGTCAGACCCGCAGCAGTCCGGTGTCTTCGTACAGGTCTTCAAGCGTCAGCGTCACGTGAACGTCGCCACAGGCAACGTCAAGCCGATCGCCCTCGCCGAGCTGCTGTTCGTACCAGGCCGCATCTTCACCCCGAAAATACGCCTTCGCCCACAAGGCCTCGGAGTCCACCAGCAGGTAGTAGCGCAAACTCGCCAGCGCTTTGTACGCCGCCCACTTTTCGCGTACATCCAACG
>JBBIJJ010000314.1:0-3438 GCA_037446035.1 Burkholderiales bacterium | reverse complement strand
GTCAGCGCCGCGCGCGCAGCGCGTTGCCGGCCATCGTGACGATGAACAGCGCGATCGCCGCCGCGTGCCCGGCGCCGCCCCAGGCGCGCGCACCGAGGCTTTCGGCCGCCACGCCGGCGGCGCGCAGCACGAGCGAGGCGTGCAGCAGCGCCAGCGGCAGATACAGCCACGGCGTGTACGGCAGCTTCACGCGCAGCACCGCGGGAAAGATGATCGGCGCGTGGCCGAACACCATCGACAGCACGAAGCCCACCAGCAGCGCGTGCAGCGCCGCGTCCCATGCGCGCGTCGCCCCCGCGCCGCTCGCAAAAAGTAGCCCCGCGACCGCAAGCCAGAAGTAGCCGGCGAGCAGACACACCGCGATGTAGCGCGTCAACCCTTTCTGCCGCACGGTGCGCCGTGCGATGTCGTGCAGCGCGAGCCACGCGGCGAGCAGCACGAGCCCGGCGCCGAGCAACTGCCAGCGCGCATCGAGACCCAGCGCGACGGCGGCCACGCCGAGCGCGAACAGCGCAGCCGCCGCGACGAACCACGCGCGCACGGCGGGGGCGGGCTGCAGCACGCGGGCGAGTTCGAGCCGCTCGCCGCTGATCGTGAAGACGAAGAATGCGAGCCAGCAGGCGATCGCGGGTTGCAGCCCGGCGTCGCCGACCCATAGCGCCACGCCGGCGGCGAACGACAGTGCGCCTGCGGCGAGCACCCAGCCGTGCAACGCGCGCGCCTGCAACGCCTGCACGACGGCGACGGCGAGCAGCACCGCGGCACCCGTCACGGCCAAGACCATCGCGACGGGCAAAACGCCGCGCGCGGCCGCGAGCGCGGCAAGCGCGAGCGCGGGCGGCGCGACGTAGCCCCAGAACCTGCCGAGCGCGACCGCGCGTTCGAGCGCGATCACCGTGCCGAAGAAGCCGACGATCATCAGCACCGCGTGCAGCCCCGCGGCCTGCGCCGCCCACGCGGGCACGCCCCAGCCGAGCCGCGCAAGCCCCGCGGCCACGCCGATCGCGAGGCAGAGCGCGCCGAGGGCGAGCAGCGGCGCGCGCGTTGCGAAGGGCTTCACCGGCCGAGCAGCCTGCGCGCCGAGTCGCTCATCATCGACGGATCCCACGGCGGCTCCCACACCCATTCGAGGTCGACGTGCGCGACGCCTGCGAGCGCCTTTAACGCCGCGTCGATGTCGTCTTCGATCACGCCCGTCAGCGGGCACGCGGGCGTGGTCATCGTGACCTGCAGGCGCACGGTGTCGCCGTCGCGCTCGAGCCCGTAGACGAGGCCGAGGTCGACGATGTTGACCCCCAGCTCGGGGTCGATCACCGAGCGCAGCGCGTCCCACTCGGGGCCGGTGCGTTCGTGTTCGGGGACGGGTTCGATCATGCGGCGGCGGGTTCGGGTGTGGACAGTCGGCGCACGGATTCGACGAAGCGCGTGAGCGTCGGCGAGCGTACACCCGCGGGCAGCATCGCTTCGATCAACTGAAAGCGGCCGCGCGTGGCGAGCGCCTGCGCGAGCGCGTCCGCGAGGCTGCGCCGCGTGGCCACGCGCACGCCGTCGCCGCCGAGTGCATTGGCCAGCGCCGCGTAGTTCCAGTGGCCGAGGTCGTTGAAGCGCGCTTCGGGCTGGAACGCGCGCAACATCTCCCAGCTCGCGTTGTTGAACACGATCACGATCGGATCCCAGCCGTAGCGCCGGCAGTTGCCGAGTTCCATGCCGGTCATCTGGAACGCGCCGTCGCCGACGAGTACGAGCGGCCGCTGCCCGGTCGCCGCCTGCAGCCCGAGCGCGGCGGGAATTCCGAAGCCCATCGTCGCGTAGTAGCCCGGTGCGACCAGCGCCGTGTGCTCAATGTCGAGCGCGGTGAACAGGCAGTCGCCGACGTCGGAGGCGATCGGCATGCGGCCGCGCGTGGCCATCAGGTCGTTGATCGCGACGGCGATGTCGATCGGCGCGAGCGTCTGCGCGTCCTGCGCGAGCTGGCGCGGCGCCGGTGCCGGCGCGGCGGCGTCGGTGCGCGGCGCCGAAGCCGGCGGCGGCAGCCGTTCGAGCAGCGCGTCGACCAGCGCGGCGAGCGGCGCGTCCGGATAGACGTGATAGCCGAGTGTCACGCGGCCGTCGAACGCGTGGATCGCGCGGCGCAGGTCGATTTTCTTGTCCGAGACGCCGAAGTTCGTGTCCGACAGGATCACGCCGAGCAGCAGCAGGCCGTCGGATTCCTCGACGACGCGCGTGACCACGGGCGCGCCGGCGGCGCCGAGATAGGTGCCGAGCACCGGCGCGCCCGAATCGGCGAGCAGTCCGCGCCCCATGAAGCTCGTGACGACCGGCAACTGCAGGCGCCGCGCGAGTTCGGCGACGCGCGCTTCGAGCGCGTAGCGGCGCACCTCGACGCCGACCATCAGCGCCGGCGAGTTTGCGGCGGCCAGCCGTGCGAGGATTTCGTCGGCGCAGGCGGCGAGCGCTTCGCGGTCCAGCGGCGGCTCGGGCGCGCGCGCCACGGCGCCGCATTCGGCGCTGACCATGTCGCGCGGCACTTCGATGTAGACCGGCTGCGAATGGCGGATGCAGTTGGCGAGCACGCGCGCTATCTCGCGCGGCGCGCTCGCCGCGTCGGTCAACTGCGCCTGATCGCAGGTGATCTCGGAAAAGACGTGCAATTGCGAGTCGAGCGTGCGGCCCTGGTGATGCAGCGACAGCCCGCTCGCCCGTTCGCGCGCGCCGGGCGCGCCCGAGATCACGACCACGGGCGATTTTTCGGCGTACGCGCCGGCGATCGGGTTGACCATGTTCAGCGCGCCCGCGCCGAACGTCACCGCCGCCACGCCTGGACGGCAGCGCATCCGCGCGGAAGCGTCGGCGGCGAAGCCGACGGCGGGCTCGTGGCTCAGCGTGTACAGCGGCAGGATGCCGCTGTCCTCGAACGACTTGAACAGCGGTAACGCGAAGTCGCCAGGGATGCCGAAGATTTCCGTGGCGCCGTGCGCCGCGAGCGCGCGCGTGAGCGCTTCACCGAGTTGCATGACGATTCCTTCGCGGCGCAGGCGCCGCAGCGACGCGCCGATGCTGTCATGCGTGCGTCGCGGCGCCCTTGACGCGGATCAGAGCCGATAAGCGCGCGAAGAGGGAGGCGCTTGACCCTGCGAAAGCCGCGGTCTTGCGGCCGACAACGCCGAGGCGGACCGATTCACTTCTGCGCGTCGGCCGCGTCTCGGGGTTGAACCGGTGCCACAAGCGTTTGGCCACGCGTGGCCCGTCCGATCCGCGCCCTGCGTCACTCCGAGCCAACCACAATCGTCAATCCGAGCCAATCGCACTCGTCGCCCCGAGCCAGTCACACTCCTTATTCCCAGGTGATCACCCTCGTTATTCCGAAACCATGAACACTCGTCATTCCGAGGAGCCGATCACGCTCGTCATTCCGAGGAGCCGATCACGCTCGTCATT
>JBBIJJ010000313.1:0-3442 GCA_037446035.1 Burkholderiales bacterium | reverse complement strand
TTCACGCCTTCTGAGCGGGCCGCCGCGCCCGTGAACGACGCCGCACGTCAGCCGGCGCCGCTGCGCGGGCGCGGCGCAAGCAGCACCGTGGCCAGCGCGAACAGGATCAGCGCGAGCGCCGCGTAGTCCTGCCAGTACGGCCGCTCGCCGAGCATCCACATCCCGGAAAAGACGCCGAGCACAGGAATCATCATCACCGAAAGGCCGCTGGCCGCCGGCGGCAGCGTGCGGGCCAGCCTGCTCCAGACGACGTGGCAGAACGCGATCGCGAAGACCACGTTGTAGCCGATCGCCGCCCACTCGCCGGGGGTCGGAGCGCGCCAGTCGGTGCGCTCGAACAGCAGCGAGCCGGCGATCATCACCGGCAGCGTCAGCGCGAGCATCCAGAACGTCAACGCGAGCACCGGCATCTCGGTCAGGTTTCTGCGCATCAGATGCGTGCCGTAGCCCCAGGATGCCGCCGCGACGAGCATCAGCAGCGTGCCAAGCGGGCTGCCGGCCAGCGCGGTGAACTCCGAGGACAGCAGCAGCAGCGTCCCGCCGAAGGCGGCGGCCACGCCCCACCACTGGCGCGGCAGCGGCCGCTCGCGGAAAAACAGCAGCCCCGCGAGCACGGCCCACACCGGCATCGTGTAGCCGAGGATCGCGCTGCGGCCGGCCGGCAGCATCTTCAGCGCGATCACGACCAGCGTGTGCCAGACGATCAGGTTGGGCACGGCCAGCTTGACGATCCGCGGCCAGGCGCCGCGCGGCACCGCCAACGGCACACCCAGCGCGCGCGCCGCCAGCGCCATCACGACCAGCCCGCCGCCGATCGAGATCGTGCGGAAGTAAAGCGGCGGCAGTCCGGTGACGCCGAACTTCATCACCGGCCAGTTCACGCCCCAGAAGAGCGTGAGCAGCACGAGCAACAAGAGGTCGCGGTTGGACAGGCGGGTCATCGTCGGCGGGTGGCCAGGCGGCGCGCGAAGGTAGCACGGCCTCGGCGCCTACAATGCCCGCATGCGATTCACCGACAAGCTTGCCGCGCGCTGGGGCGAAGCCGACACGCTGCTGTGCGTCGGCCTCGACCCCGATCCGGCGCGTTTCCCCGCGCCGCTGCGCGACCGCGATGATGCGATTTTCGCGTTCTGCCGCGCCATCGTCGATGCCACCGCCGAATTCGCGTGCGCGTTCAAGCCGCAGATCGCGTACTTCGCCTCGCATCGCGCCGAGGATCAGCTCGAACGCCTGCTCGCGCACATTCGCAGCGCGCATCCGCAGGTACCGGTGATCCTGGATGCCAAACGCGGCGACATCGGCTCGACGGCACAGCATTACGCGCGCGAGGCGTTCGAGCGCTACGGCGCCGATGCGGTCACGCTGTCGCCCTACATGGGGCTCGATTCGATCGAACCGTTTCTCGAGTACGCGGACCGCGGCGTATTCCTGTTGTGCCGGACCAGCAATCCGGGCGGCGACGACCTGCAGATGCTCGACGTCGGCGGCACGCACCTGTACGAACGCGTCGCGCAGCTCGCCGCGACGCGGTGGAACACCAACGGCCAGCTCGGCCTGGTCGTCGGCGCGACGTACCCGAACGAGCTGGCGCGCGTGCGCGCGCTCGCCGGCGGGCTGCCGCTGCTGGTGCCCGGCGTCGGCGCGCAAGGCGGCGACGTGCAGGCCGCCGTGACGGCCGGTCAGACCGCGCGGGGCGACGGCCTGGTGCTCAACTCCTCGCGCGCGATCCTGTACGCAGGCCATGGCGGGGACTTTGCGGCGGCCGCGCGCGCGGCCGCGCGCCGCACGCGCGACGAAATCAATCGCCACCGCGCGCGCGTGTCGTGACGCCGCACGAACGCTGCGCATACATCCGCAGGACTGCGTACTCGCCCGCCGACGTAAGGCATTCAGCGCCGGCGCGAGGGCCTGTAAGCTGCCCCGGCGGGATCCGACGCATCGTCCATGCCTCCTTTCGCAGCCGCCGTCAGCAAGCCGCCGCCGGACTGCACGGCCGCGCGCGTGCGGCTCATCCAGACGCAATTGCCGGCGGCAGCGGAACTGCGCGCCGAACTGGCCCGCGGACTGCTGGCGCCGCGCGCGTCGATCCCGCCGAAATATTTCTATGACGAGCTGGGCTCGCATCTGTTCGCGGCGATCACCGCGCTCGACGAGTACACGCCGACCCGCACCGAGGCGCAGATCTTCGCCCACCGCCGCGGCGAGATCGCCGAGGCGGTGGGCGCCGAAACGACCTTCGTCGATCTGGGCGCCGGCAACTGTACGAAGGCCGCGCGCCTGTTCGAGGCGCTGCGACCGCGCCAGTACGTCGCGGTCGACATCTCGGTCGGCTTCCTGCGCGGCGCACTCGAATGTCTGGCGCGCGAGCATCCGGACCTCGAGCTGCTGGGCATCGGTCAGGACTTCGCCCGCGGGCTCGCACTACCCGACGAAGTGCACGCGCAGCGCCGGTTGTTCTTCTATCCCGGTTCGTCGATCGGCAACTTCGCGCCCGACGAAGCGATCGTGTTCCTGCACCGGCTGCGCGGCTGCGGCGACGATGACGCGCAGCTTCTGATCGGCGTGGACCTGATCAAGGACGAAGCGGTGCTGAACGCGGCCTACGACGATCCGCTCGGCGTGACCGCGGCGTTCAACCGCAACGTGCTGCGCCACGTCAACCGCCTGCTCGGCGCGGACTTCGACGTGACGCAGTGGCGGCACGTCGCCTTCTACCAGCCGCGCGAGGCGCGCATCGAGATGCACCTCGAGGCGCTGGCCGATTTGACGGTGCGCTGGCCCACCGGCGAGCGCCGCTTCGCGCGCGGCGAGCGCATCCACACCGAAAACAGCTACAAGTACCGGCCAGAGACGTTCGCCGAACTGCTGCGCGCTGCCGGTTGGAACCCCCGTCACATCTGGCTCGACGAGCGCGCCTGGTTTGCGTTGTTGCACGCCACCGCGTGAACCTCGCCGCACGCGCCGTCGCCACCAGCGACTCGCCAGGCCGCGCCGCTGCTTGTTCTTAATCCCTGCTTAATGGCTGCTTCCTACGCTGCGTTTCATCGCAGCACGCAGCAGGAGCACGTCCATGGCACGGATTGCACGAGAGATTGCGCTCGCGGCGGCATTCGCCGCCGCGGCCGGCAGCGCGTTGGCGCAGACGCCGGCTGACTACCTGCGCTCGCTGGAGGCCGAGATTCGTCGCACGACACCGACCTTTGCGGGATTTTCGGCGCAACGCGGCGAGCAACTGTTCAAGCGCACGCACGGCGGCGAATGGAGTTGCGCGAGTTGCCACACCGATCGGCCGACCGTCGCCGGCAAGCACGCCAGGGGCAAGTCGATCGCGCCGCTCGCCCCCGGCGCCAACCCGGAGCGTTTCACCGACTTCGCCAAGATCGAGAAATGGTTCAAGCGCAACTGCAACGACGTGCTCGCCCGCGCTTGCACGCCCGTCGAA
>JBBIJJ010000312.1:0-3448 GCA_037446035.1 Burkholderiales bacterium | reverse complement strand
GAGAGCGACACCGACCTGCTGGTGATCAGCGACGATCTGCCCGCCGACGTGCGCGCCCGTCTGCACCTGCTGTATTCCGTGCGCGACGTGGCGCCCGAAGTGGAGCCGATCGGCTGGCGCACAGGGGACTGGCAGCGCCGCCAGCGCGAAGGCGACCCGTTCATCGACGTGCTGTTGCGCGAGGGGGTGGAAGTCGCCGCGTGAGGTGCGTGGGGACCGCGGAGCGGCTGCCGCAGCATCAGTCAGACCAGCGCGCAAGCAGCACCGCATCCTCGGGCGCGCCGTCCAGCAAGAAGTGGCGCTTGCGGATCGCCTCGACGACAAACCCTGCCTTCTCGAACGCTCGCCGGCTGCCGACGTTGCTGGCGTAGCAGCCCGCCGTGACCTTAAACAGTCCGAGCGAATCGAAGGCATAGCGGGTGACGAGTTCGATCGCGCCGCTGGCGATGCCGCGGCCCCAGATCGAGCGATCGCCGATCAGCAGGCCGATCTCGGCGCGCCGATGGTGGCGATCGACTGGCCCCAGCTTGATGTTCCCTACGTGCCGGCCCTCGGCAGCGTAACGGATGCCGAACACGATCGAGTCGTCGCTTTCGACGACGGTCTGAACGAAGCGCCGCGTGCTCTCCGGCGTATGACGGACGAAACGCGACTCCAGATAGCGGTTGACCGCCGGATCGTTGAGCCAGGCGACGTACTTGTCGGTGACGTCGTCGGGCTGCAGGCCGAACAGCTCGACTTCGCCGAGTCTCAACGCGATGTCTGCAGGCACGCGCATCAGGTCTTGACCCGGATCGGCACACCCGCATTGCGCACGTGCGCGCGCGTCTGCATCGGGTTCTGATCACGGAAGCAGAAGAACGTGCCGGCGGCGACGGCTTCGGCGTGTCCGTCGACGAATCCTTCGACGAAGTGCTGCGCCAGCCCGCAGCCGCCGGACGCGATCACCGGCAGCGTCACCCGATCGGCGACGCTGCGGATCGTCGCCACGTCGAGCCCCGCGCCGCTGCCGTCGCGCGCGATGTCGGTCAGCAGGATCTCGCCGGCGCCCAGCGCCGCGGCGCGAACGGAGCACTCGACAGGATCGAGCGGCGTCGGCGTCCGCCCGCCATCGACGAATACGCGCGCGCCCTGCGCATCGCGCCGGTAGTCGATGCTGACGACGACGCACTGCGCGCCGAAGATCGCGGCCGCCCGCTCGATCAGCGACGGATCGGCCACGGCAGCGCTGTTCACGCACACCTTGTCGGCGCCGTTTTCCAGCAGCAGCTCGAAGTCGGCGATCGTTCGCACACCCCCGCCCACCGCGATCGGCATGAACGTCTCCGCCGCCGCCCGCCGCAGCACGTCGAGTAGCGGCGCCTGCGGCTCGATCGGCGACGAATCGATGTTCAGGAAGATCAGCTCGTCGGCGAACTGGGCCTCGTAGATTTTTGCCTGCGACACCGGATCGCCGACCTCGATGACCTGGTCGTAGCCGCGTGTGGTCACCAGCACCATGCGTTCCGCGGCGCCGAGCCGGCGTTTCTTCAGCAGCAGCTTCGGAATCAGGCGTTTCTTGACCACGGCGTCACGTCGAGGCGAGAAAGCCGGCAAGGAAGCGCAGACCCGCCTCCTGGCTCTTCTCCGGGTGAAATTGGGTGGCGAGGAAGTTTTCGTGGCGCACGACCGCGGCAAACGTCGCACCGTGCGTGCACTCGGCGGCGACGTCGGTGGGATCGTTGCAGAAGAAGCCGTACGTGTGGTCGAAATAGAAGTCTTCGCTCTCGCCCGCCGCAAAGCCGGCGAGCGACGCGACGAACCGCACCGTGTTCCAGCCAACGTGAGGCAGCCGTACACCGGGCCCGGACGGCAGACGCCGTACGCGCCCGTGGATCCACCCCAGGCCCGCGTGCTCACCGAGTTCCTCACTCGCGTCCGCGAGCAACTGCATGCCGACGCAGATGCCCAGCAGCGGCCGCTTTGCCTGCAGCGCCCAGCGGCTGATCGCGGGTAGCAGCCCGCTCGCACGCAGGTTGTCTGCGCAGTGGCCGAACGCACCGACGCCGGGTAGGACCAGATGCGTGACGGCCGCCAGATCGGCCTCGCGCCTGACGATCTCGACGTCGCAACCCAAGTAATCGAACGCGTTGGCGATCGAGCGGACGTTGCCCGCGCGGTAATCGACGATGCCGACCGTCCGGCGCGGCGCGACACCCATCAGGCCGCTTCCTTCTTGCGCGCGCGCCAGCGCTCGAGGATTTCGTCGGCATCGATGCGCGGCATTGGACCCTCACGGCTCCATGCGGCGTAGTCATGCAGCATCTTGCCCGGCTGCGTCTTCGCGGGATCGTGCCGGTACGGCGACACCTGGTGACTCATCGCGATCTCGAGGAACTCGGCCTCGGTCAAACCGACGAATTCGAGGAACAGATCGAGGCTCGGCGGCCGCCTGCCCTCGTAGCCGTGCACCAGCGCCTGCCCCTGCTCCTTGGTCATGCGGCCGTTGCGCACGTCGAGCGCGACCAGATGGGAAGGCCGCGAGTAGCCGCGCTTGATGTACTTGATGTAGTCGCGCACGCCCTGCATGTAGCACTCGATCTTCTCGTAGCGGTACTGCGGAGGCACATTTTCCACCTCGTCGCCCTGCCAGCCGAGTTCGCGCTGGATGATCTCGGCCTGTTTCTTCACGTCCCACGGGATGAATGAGCCGAGGCAGACCGAGCGATAGTTCAGCTTGCGCAGCTCGCGCAGCGGCGGATACGAATAGGGCTTCAGATCGCGCATGTCGACCGTGCCGCCCAGCCGTACGTACATGTCGTCGGCGCTGATGCCGAGGTTGACGTAGCGGTTAAACCGCTTCTCGTCGACCTCTTCAGGCTGGTCATAGCTGAAGTAAGCCGTGTACTCGGCGGAAGGCTCGCCCCAGAAGATCAGCGGGATCTTCTTCTCGATCGCGATCCACATCGGGTACGAAAAGATGCCCGTATGGCAATGCCAGCAGAAGTCGCCTTTCTCCAGAAAGGCCTGCAGCATCAGCTTCTGCACGACCTTCCAGTTCGGCGTGAAGCTCAGGAAGTCGACGCCCAGCCGGCGCAGCGTGCGCTTGACGTTATCCTCCAGGTTCGGCCGCAGGAAGCTGTGATCGAAGCGCACGACCAGCGGCTTGATGCCGTATTCCTTCACGAGGTAGTACAGCGTCCAGGTGCTGTCCTTGCCGCCCGAAAATGGCACGAGACAGTCATAGTCGCCCTTGCCGCGATACTCCTCGATCAGCGCGTCGAGCGCTTTCTTGTTGGCCGCCCAGTCGATCGCCTCCCGCTTGAATTCGTGCTGGCGGCAGATGTTGCAGACCCCTTCGGCGTCGAACGAGATCGTCTCGTGTGTTTCCGGCAGACCACACTTGATGCAGCGTTTCATCGCGAATCCCCTGCTATTTGCGTGCCGAGGGCAAGTTTAAGCGCGCGGC
>JBBIJJ010000311.1:0-3459 GCA_037446035.1 Burkholderiales bacterium | reverse complement strand
GGGATGACGGAACCGGCGCCCGCGCGGACGAAATGCGCTCGCAAGGTGGCGGTGTCACGAGCTTGGGTAATTCGCCATGACCATGCAGATCACCCGCGACCACTCGGCGCTGCTGGTCGTCGACATCCAGAGCAGGCTCGCGCCGCACATCGCCGATCACGAAACGGTGATCCGGCGCACCGCTGCGCTGCTCGCCGCAGCCAAGCTGTTCGATGTGCCGAAACTGCTGACCGAGCATTGCCCGCAGCAGATGGGCCCGGTGATCGAGCCGCTGCGCGCGCAGTTTGCGGCCGACGAGATCTTCGTCAAGACCTTGTTCGGCGCCACCGGCCACCCCGAATTCATCGCGCGCGTGCAGCGCACCGGCCGCCGCACGATCGTGATGAGCGGCATGGAAGCGCACGTGTGCGTGCTGCAGACCGCGCTCGGCCTGCGCGCGGTCGGGCTGGACGTGTGCATCGTCGCCGACGCGGTCGGCTCGCGCGCCGTGCGGCGCGACGACCGCGAGTTCGCGCTGCGCCGGCTGCAGCACGCCGGCTGTCTGCTGGCCGGCGCCGAAACCGTGCTGTACGAGTGGACCGGCGACGCCACCGATGCGCGCTTCCGCGAGGTGCTGAAGCTGGTCAAGGCGATGTGAACCGCGCGCGGGCTGCCGCCGTCAGGGGGCGCGCATGACGATGGACACCGAATCGCGTCTCAGGCAGCACGTGCAAACGCTCGCCGGCGCGATCGGCGAGCGACACGTCGGGCGACCGCAGGCGCTCGCGGCGGCCGAGGCGTACATCGCGGACGAGTTCGCCGCGATCGGCTTTGAGGTCGCGCGGCAGACGTACGTCGCCGAAGGCGTGGCGTCGTCGAACCTCGAGGTCGCGCTACCGGGCGGCGCGCGCGGCGCCGAGATCGTTCTCGCCGGCGCGCACTACGACACGGTGCCGGGCTCACCCGGTGCCGACGACAACGCGAGCGGCGTGGCGGCACTGATCGAGATCGCACGCGCCTTGCGCGGCGCGCGCTGCGCGCGCACGGTCAAGCTCGTCGCCTTCGTCAACGAGGAGCCGCCGTTTTTCTACTGGGGCGAGATGGGCAGCCGCGTGTACGCGCGCGCGGCGCGCGCCCGCGGCGACGACATCCGCGTGATGCTTTCGCTGGAGATGCTCGGCTGCTACAGCGATGCACCGGGCAGCCAGGCGTATCCGCCGCCGCTCGGTCTGTTCTATCCGAAGGCGGGCAACTTCATCGGCTTCGTGTCGAACCTGCGCTCGCGCCGCGCGCTGCGCGAAGTCGTCCGCGCGTTCAAGTCGGTGTGCGACTTCCCGGCCGAATCGCTCGCCAGCCCGGCGCTCGTCCCCGGCGTGTCGTGGAGCGACCAGCTTTCGTTCTGGCGCGAGGGCTATCCGGCGGTGATGGTCACCGACACCGCGTTTTACCGCTACCCGCACTATCACCGCGCGACCGACACGCCGGAGAAGCTCGACTATGCGCGGATGGCGCGCGTCGTCGAGGGGCTCGCCGGCGCGCTTACGATGCTGGCGGCCTATTGATGATGACTCAACCTCGTGACACCGCCGCCTTGTCCACCATCTTCGCCCTCGCCGTCTTCGAGTCCGTCATCCCGAGCAGCGCGAGGGATCGCGGCACTGCGAGCGGCGGAGATTCCTCGCCTTTGGCTCGGAATGACGAGGGCTGGGGCTCCGGGCGCCGGACGACTGACACGTGTCACAAGGATTCGTAAGACCGAATGAGAGGATTCAGCGCCAAGTTCGCGGGCTGCTGTCCTGGCGCGAAGTTCCACGCATTTGCGTTCAACGCGACGACGTCGTGAGGGCGCCGACGCTCCCGAAGTGCCGGTCTTTGGCTCGCATGATCATGCGGCGGCCCTGCCGGCCTGCGCGGCGTACAGCGCGCGCACCGCGTCGATCGTGTCGGCGTCTTCGGCCCGCTTGTCGGGCCGATAGCGCTTGACGCGCGCAAAGCGCAGCGCCAGTCCGCCCGGATACTGCGGGCTCGCCTGCAGGTCGTTGAACGCGATCTCGACGACCAGCTCCGGCCGCACATACACGGTGCGCTCGTCGCGACCGATCTCGCGCGCGAGCAGCTCGCGCGTTTGCCATTCGAGCAGCGCGTCGGTCAGCCCCTTGAATGTCTTGCCGAGCATCACGAAGCCGCCGGCCGGATCGCGTGCGGCCAGGTTCAGGTTCGACAGCCAGCCGCGCCGGCGGCCGTGGCCCCATTCGGCGGCGAGCACGACCAGATCGAGCGTGTGCGCGCGCTTGACCTTGAGCCAGGCCGCACCGCGGCTGCCCGCTGCGTACGGCGCGTCGAGCGCCTTTGCCATCACGCCTTCGTGGCCGCGCGCGAGCGCCTCCGCATAGAACGCCTGCGCAGCCGCTGCGTCGCTCGTGACGAGCCGCGGCACGACGAGCGCGCTCGGCAGCGCATCGGCCAGCGCAGCGAAGCGCTCGCGCGCCGGCCGCTCGATCAGCGATTCGCCGTCGCGTCTGAGCACGTCGAAGAAAAACGCCGCGAGCGGCAGCTCCGCGCGCAGCGCGTCGACGTCGAGCTTGCGGCCGAAGCGGCGCATCGTGACCTGGAACGGCTGCGGCGCGCCGCCGGCCGCCAGTGCGATCGCTTCGCCGTCGAGGATCAGTTCGCGTGCGGGTACTGCGCGCACCGCGGCGACGATCTCCGGCACGGCCGCCGTGACATCGTTCAGGTTGCGGGTGAACACGCGCACGTCGTCGCCCGCCTTGTGGACCTGCACGCGCGCGCCGTCGAGCTTGCATTCGAGCGCGGCGGTGCCAAGCCGCGCGAGCGCATCGTCGATGTCCTCGGCCGGCTGCGCCAGCATCGGCTGCAGCGGACGCGCAAGCTCGAGCGCAAAGCGCGCCAGCCCCGCTGCGCCCTCGGTCAACGCGACGCGAGCCGCTGCCCCGAGGTCGCCGGCGAACATCGCCGCGCGCCGCACCGCGCCGGCTGGCACGCCCGCCGCCGCGGCAATCGCCTCGAGCATCACGCCTTCGAGCGCGCCCTGCCGCAGCTCGCCGACCAGCAGCCGCGCGAGGAAATCCTTTTTGGCTCGCGTGGCACGGGCCAACAGCGAGGACAGCGACGCGCCGCGCTCGGTCGCCGAGCCATTGCCCTTCGTCGCCGCGATGCGCGCGAGCGCCGCGTCGACTTCGCGCAGCGCGAGCGCCGGTGTTGCCGCGGCCGCGCCGCCGCGCAGCGCGCTCATTCTCGCGGCAACTCCAGCGCGCGAACGCGGCCAGGCGTGCAGCGATCGCGGGCGCGAACTTGAACCCGTGGCCCGAGCAGACAACGCCACCTTGCGACTTCGTTTCGCCGGCGCGGGCGCCGGTTCCGTCATCCCAAGCCGCGCGAGGGATCTCGGCGCTGCGGGCGGCGGAGATTCCTCGCCTTCGGCTCGGAATGACGAAGGCTGGTCGGCCCGGAACGACGAGG
>JBBIJJ010000310.1:0-3486 GCA_037446035.1 Burkholderiales bacterium | reverse complement strand
CCCCCCGAAGTCAACGCACCGGCCAGCCGGACTTTCGAGCATGCGCGCGAGTGGGTAAAAGCGGGTCACCGCGTCACGGTCGTCACGTGCGTACCGAATTTTCCGCGCGGCAAGGTCTTCGATGGCTACCGCAACCGGCTATGGCAGGCCGAGACCATGGACGGCATCCGCGTCATCCGGGTGTGGACGTACATCACGGCCAACGAGGGATTCCTGCGCCGCACGCTCGATTACCTGAGCTACATGCTGGCGGCGATCATCGCCGCACCGTTCGTTCGCGGCGTCGATGTGGTCGTCGGCACGTCACCGCAGTTCTTTACCGCCTGCGCGGCGTACGTCGTTGCCACTTGCAAGCGGGTGCCGTTCATTTTCGAACTGCGCGACCTGTGGCCCGAATCGATCCGGGCCGTGGGCGCGATACGAAGGCGGTGGCTGCTCGATGCGCTGGAGCGCGTCGAACTGTTCCTGTACCGTCGTGCGGCGAGAATCGTCAGTGTCACGCATGCTTTCAAGCACCGCCTGATCGAGCGGGGCATCGACGCTGGCAAGATCGACGTGATCACCAACGGCGTCGACCTCGGCCGGTTTCACCCGATGCCACGGGACTCGGCGTTGGCCCGACGGCTCGGACTCGATGGTCGATTCGTTGCTGGTTATGTCGGCACGCACGGCCTCGCCCATGGGTTGGAGACATTGCTCGAGGCAGCGCGCATGTTGAAGCGGCATCCCGAGGGTGCCGACGTCACCATTCTGATGCTGGGCGACGGCGCGGAAAAGAACAAACTGGTCGAGAGAGCGCGAACACTGGGGCTCGACAACGTATTGTTCGTCGATACGGTGCCGAAAGCCGATGTGCCCAAGTATTGGTCGCTGCTCGATGTATCCATCATTCATTTACGACGCGACGAGCTGTTCGCGACGGTGATTCCATCGAAGCTGTTCGAGTGCATGGGCATGGGGATTGCGGTGTTGCACGGTGTCGCCGGAGAATCCGCGCGCATCGTCCAAGACGAGGAAATTGGAATCGTCTTCGAGGCGGAAAACGCGGAGCAGTTGGCCCACGAATTGCTTCAGCTCAAGCGCGATCGCAACGCACTTGCGCAGTACCGCGCCCGTGCGCTCGCTGCCGCCCCTCGATACGACCGCGCGGCGCTGGCGTTGTCGATGCTGAGCACGGTGCTTGGGGTTGCAGGCGTTCGTGCGGTCGCGGCGGACGGCAGGATGGACCGGCGGGTTTGAGGTTTGGGGTCAAACGCTTTCTACATCACCCCGAGGCTCACCGCATGAGCCCGCCTCCGCGCACAATTGCGCCCGCTCGGCGCCTGCTGTGGCTGCGAGGGCGGCAGGCAGGCGCTGCGCGTGCGGCTCTTCGCGGTGGCGCGACCATTTGACGAAAGGCAAGGTAAGGGGCGCGCTGTTGGGGCAGCTTTGTCTTTGCATTGCGCGTGCGCCCGCGCACCAAACAATGCGCGTGGTGCTCATTGAGGGAGGGGGTGAGCTGTGGTCGTGCCCTTGACTGCGATGGCGGTCTCATTGCTGGTCATTGCCGCGCTGCGCCCGCTGGCGCCCACGGTGGGTCTGATCGATAAGCCCGGCGGCCGCAAGACCCATCACGGCGATGTCCCAGTGGTCGGCGGCATTGGGATGTTCGTGGCGCTGGTTGCCGGGGCGGGCGCGATGCCGGTGACCGACCGCGACGCGCTACCCCTGCTGGGTGCCTGCGCCTTGCTGCTGGCGGTGGGGCTGGCGGACGACCGCTTCGTCGTCTCCGTTCGACTGCGGCTGATCGCGCATTTGCTGGCGGCGCTGCTGGCGATGGCGATGCTGGACCGCGGCGTCGGACTGAGCTTGGGCCATGCGTTGGGGCCGAACGAGACGCTGCTCACCGGGGCCCCCGCACTGATGCTCGCGGCGCTGCTGATCGGCGGCGCCATCAACGCGTTCAACATGATGGACGGGATGGATGGGCTGGCGGGCACGATGGCGCTGGTGCCGTTGGCGGTGTTCGCTGGCGTCGCGTACGCGGTGGATCCGTTCGTCCACTACGTCTGCCTGGCGGGGATAGGCGCCGTGCTCGGGTTTCTGCTCTTCAACCTGCCAGCGCGGTTCAATCGCGCCTGGCGCGTGTTCATGGGGGACGCGGGCAGCACGATGCTCGGGTTCCTGTTGGCGGCGCTTAGCCTGCGGCTGACCCAGGAGTCCGCGGCGCTGGCGCCGGCGACGGTGCTCTGGCTGGTTGCGCTGCCGATCACGGATCTGCTGTGGACGATCGTCCGGCGGGTGGCGCGCGGGCGTTCGCCGTTCGCACCGGATCGTAGCCACCTGCACCATCGCTTGCTCGACGCCGGCCTGGGCGTGCGTGCGTCCTTCGCAGTGCTGACCGGGCTGGCCGCGGCGCTGGCCGCGGCCGGGCTGGCGATGCACATGGGTCGGGTACCGGAGTGGGTGCAGTTCTACGGTTTCGTGGCGACGGCCACGTTGCTGGCGTTCGCGTTTTCGCGCGCCGACCGGCTGGCGGCACGCGCGCCGGCGGCCTGGCGGCGCTTGCCGGACGCGCAAGAGCAGGCGACCCTGGGCGCGAACCGCACGCTGGCGGGCGATTGAAAGAGTCGCCGGGGGCGCACGCCGCCATTGCAGTCGCTGCAGTGCCAGCGGCGACACAGTGCGCGGCGGCCTCATTGGGCTTACATGGGGCCGGCTTCGCGCTCGGCGACCGATCGCAGCGCCGGCGCCGATTCAGCAACGACATCTCGGCGCGCTGCGTAACGCAGCGAAATGCACACGTTGGCTGACGACAATTACCTTGGCCGGTTGACGACAACTATCTTGGCCGGTTGCGAACCGGTGCCAGGCAGTCGATGTCGGGGTTGCGGCTGCGCGGCGGCGGCAGCACCGGCTGCGTGCCGCGTTCGGTGAGTTCGTCAATGGCCTCGAGCTTGGTGAAGCCGCCGTCAGCCATGTTCATGACCCGCGCCTCGGGGTCGGTGGTGCTCACGCGGGGTTCGGCCCCGAGCTCGGGCTGTGGCTTGGTGGCGGCGTCATCGCTGTTGAGCGGCTTGTCAACGCCAGCGTCGCGGCCGCGCCGCTTGGACGGCTTGGGCTTCTTCGGCTCGGTAGTTGACGCCCACGCCGCCGCAGATCCAGCGGTAGGCATCGTCGCGCTCGCACAGCCGGTCGACCTCGCGCGTGGAGTCCACGCCGTCGATCGTGGCCCACAACCACAGCGCCACCAGGATCGCCGGATCGATGGCCGGCGCACCGCCACGCCCGGCCACCGACTTGATGCGCGCGTACAGCGGCGCCAGATCCATCGTCTGCACGAACGCCCAGACGGTGCGCACCGCGTGATCGGGCGCCAGCAGCGCGTCCAGATCGACCGGCCGCAACTCGACCTGATGACGCTGCGGCGACATCACTCGCGCCGGCGCTGGACCGCACGGCGCCCGCTGCGCCGGGCCTGCGGCCGCCCTTGACCCGGATATTTCA
>JBBIJJ010000309.1:0-3494 GCA_037446035.1 Burkholderiales bacterium | reverse complement strand
TTGATATGTCTCGCCCCTGCGGCTGCGGGCGCCCGGCCAGCGGACCGCTCGCGACGAAATCTTCACGCCTTCTCATTCGACGGGGAAACCCGGATATTTCACGAGGTCGCCCCCGTATGTGCAGGCTGCGTCTCGGTGAATCGGCACTTCCGGCCCCCGGTGTGTCGATCCAGTTTGTACCGCCGGGGCTGCGCGGGTTTGCACGGCGCCTGCGGGCGCGGACTTGCGCTCAACTCCTCGCCAAGGCCTGCGGGCCTTGGCTGTGGCCGTCTCGCGCAATCCGCATCCCGCATGCATCCGCGCAATCCCCACGCCCCTCGTGAAATATCCGGGCGCGCGGGCGAATCCGCAAACGCGGTACCGCGCCGGGCTTCGGCGAAACCGGAAGGCCGCCGGATTCAGGCTGAAGAGTCGGCTACTCATGCACCGCGGGCTCGTACGGCTGCGCGGGTAGACTGCGCGCCGACCTCGCGCTGCCGGCGCCCCGCGTGCCCGTCCTCGTCCAGTCGTTTTCCTTGCAAGCGATCGCCGCCGCGCTCGTCGGCGCGGCGCACGCGCTCGCGTTCGCGCCGTGGAACCAGGGCTGGCTGCAAGTGCTCGCGCTCGCGGCGCTGTTCGCGCTCGCGGACTCGGCGCGCGGCGCGCGATCGGCGGCGCTGGCGGGGTTTGCCTTCGGGCTCGGCTGGTTCGGCGTCGGCGTGTCGTGGGTCTACATCAGCATGCACGTGTACGGCGGCCTGTGGGCCTGGCTCGCCGCGCTCGCGACGCTCGCGTTCGCAGCTCTGCTGGCCCTGTTTCCGGCGCTGGCGCTCTGGGTGGCCGTGCGCTTCGGTCCGGCCTCGCCGCTGCGACCGCTACTGGCGCTGCCCGCAGCTTGGGCCGCCGCCGAATGGCTGCGCGGCGTGGTCTTCACGGGCTTTCCTTGGCTCGCGAGCGGCTACGCGCACACCGACACGCCGCTCGCCGGGTACGCGCCGTTGGCCGGCGTCTACGGCCTGACGCTGCTCGCCGCGCTGATCGCCGGCGCGCTCGTGGCTGTGTTGCGGTACCGATCGCGCCCGGCCGTGGCCACCGTGATCGCGCTGCTCGCCGCCACGCTCGGCGGCGGCGAGGCGCTCCGGCGCATCGAGTGGACGCGCGCCGAGGGCGCGCCGATCCGCGTGCGGCTGGTCCAGGGCAACATCCCGCAGAACCTCAAGTTCGGTCCCGAAGGCCTGCAACGCGCGCACGACACGTACATGAGACTGATGCGCGCCGGCGAGCGTGCGGATCTGGTGGTGCTGCCGGAGTCGGTGTTTCCGCTGCCGCTCGCGTACCTGCCCGACAAAGTCACCCGCGATCTGCTCGACTTCACGCACTCGCACGCCAGCGCGCTCGTCTTCGGCGCCTTCGTCGAGGATCCTCCCGGCCGCTACTACAACAGCGCGATCGGGATCGCGCCCGGCGTGCCGCCGCAGCGCTACAGCAAGCGGCATCTCGTGCCGTTCGGCGAGTTCATCCCTTTCGGTTTCCGCTGGTTCGTCGACCTGATGCACATTCCGATCGGCGACCAGGAACGCGGGGCGAAGTACCAGCCGCCGCTGGCGCTCGCCGGCCAGCGCATCGCCGTGAACATCTGCTACGAGGACCTGTTCGGCGCCGAGATCATCGACGCGTGGAACGACCCCGCCCACCCGCCGACGCTGTTGCTGAATCTGTCGAACCTGGCCTGGTTCGACGATTCGCTCGCGCTGGCGCAGCATCTGCAGATCTCGCGGCTGCGCGCGCTCGAAACCGGCCGGCCGATGCTGCGCGCGACCAACACGGGGGCGACCGCGATCGTCGACGCCCGCGGCCGCGTCGTCGCGCAGCTTGCGTTCAACGCCGAGGGCACGCTCGACGGCGAGGTGCGCGGCCACGTCGGCACCACGCCTTACGTGCGCTACGGCGACGCGCCTGCGCTCGCGGCGATCGGCGTGCTATTGCTCGGCGCGTTCGCCGCCGGGCACGCGCGGCGCAGCCCGTAGAATCGCGCCCTGCCGTTCGTAGCGAGCCGGGCCGCAATGATCACGTTCCAGGAAGCCATCCTCCGCCTGCAGACCTACTGGAACCAGCAGGGCTGCGCACTGCTGCAGCCGATCGACCTCGAAGTCGGCGCGGGCACCTCGCACACGGCGACGTTCCTGCGCGCGATCGGGCCGGAGCCGTGGCGCGCCGGCTACGTGCAGCCGTCGCGCCGGCCGAAGGACGCGCGCTACGGCGAGAACCCGAACCGCCTGCACCAGCATCACCAGTACCAGGTCGTGTTGAAGCCGTCGCCGCCGGAGATCATCGACCTGTACCTCGGTTCGCTCGCCGCCCTCGGCATCGACACGCGTAAGAACGACATCCGTTTCGTCGAGGACAACTGGGAGAACCCGACACTGGGCGCCTGGGGGCTGGGTTGGGAAGTCTGGATGAATGGCATGGAGATCACGCAGTTCACCTACTTCCAGCAGGTCGGCGGCCTCGAATGCAAGCCGATCACCGGCGAAATCACCTATGGGCTCGAGCGTCTGACGATGTACCTGCAGGACGTCGACAACGTGTTCGACCTCGTCTACACGCGGTGGCGCGACCGCGGCGTCGAGAAGGTGCTGCGCTACGGCGACGTGTTCCACCAGAACGAGGTCGAGCAGAGCAGGTACAACTTCGAAGCGAGCGATGCGCAGGTGCTGCTGGGGCAGTTCAACCTGTTCGAGGCCGAGGCCAGCCGGCTGATGGACCTGCAACTCGCGCTGCCCGCCTACGAGATGGTGCTGAAGGCCGGCCACACGTTCAACCTGCTCGACGCGCGCGGCGCCATCAGCGTGACCGAGCGCGCCGCCTATATCGGCCGCATCCGCACGCTCGCCCGCGCGGTCGCGCAGAGCTACTACGAGTCGCGCGAGCGGCTCGGCTTCCCGATGCTCGCAGACGCCGACCGCAAGGCCGCGGCGTGAGCCCGTTTTCCACACCGCGACCCGGAGGACACGCACGAGTGCGAGGCGGATCCCGGTGCCGTCCGAGTCGCGGCGGTCATTGACCATGACTGCGCGTCGTGACGCGTGCCGACCGCCCGGCATCCGCAACCCTGACCCGGCGTCATTCCGAGCCGACGACCCGCTGTCATTCCGGGCCAACCATCCTTCGTCCTTCCCGGCCAACCACCCCTTGTCATCCCGATCCGACCACCCCTTGTCACCCCGAGTCCGCCACTCTTTGTCATTCCGAGCCAACCACGCCTCGTCATTCCGAGCCAACCACGCCTCGTCATTCCGAGCCAACCACGCCTCGTCATTCCGAGCCAACCACGCCTCGTCATTCCGAGCCCAAGGCGAGGAATCCCAGCGGCTCGCAACGCCGAGATCCCTCGCTGCGCTCGGCATGACAAGCTATGCGGCATTCCGAGCCGACCCTCCTTCGTCATTCCGAGCCAGCCCCAACCTGTCATTCCGAGCCGAAGGCGAGGAATCTCGGCGGCTCGCAACGCCGAG
>JBBIJJ010000308.1:0-3509 GCA_037446035.1 Burkholderiales bacterium | reverse complement strand
TTCATGCGCCGAATCAGCGCACGGTCACGCGCGCCCACTTGCGCTTGCCGATTTGAACGACGTAGGTCCCGGGTTCGACGAGCAGCGCCCGGTCGGCGATCTTCTGGCCGTCGATCTTCACCCCGCCCTGCTCGACGTTGCGGATCGCCTCGGACGTCGATGGCACCAACCCCGCCTGTTTGAGAAGCGCCGCGATCGCGATGCCCTTGCCGCCAGAGTCGAGGGCGAGCTCGGGCATTGCCTGCGGCGCGACGTGTTGCTTGAAACGCAGCTCGAACTCGGCAAGGGCCTGCTCCGCGGCCTGCGGACCGTGAAAGCGCGCGACGATCTCCTTGGCGAGCAGCACCTTGATGTCGCGCGGATTGCGGCCTTCCTGCGCCTGCCGCTTCAATTGCGCGATCTCGTCGTTCGAACGCATCGACAGCAGGTCATACCAGCGCCACATCTGCTCGTCGGAGATCGACATGATCTTGCCGAACATCTCGAACGGCGGCTCGGTGATGCCGACGTAGTTGTTCTTGCTCTTGCTCATCTTCTCGACGCCGTCGAGCCCTTCGAGCAGCGGCATCGTCAGGATGCACTGCGGTTCCTGGCCGTAGTGGCGCTGCAGCTCGCGGCCGACCAGCAGGTTGAACTTCTGGTCGGTGCCGCCCAGCTCCAGATCCGCCTGCAGCGCGACCGAGTCGTAGCCCTGCATCAGCGGATAAAGCAGCTCGTGCATCGCGATCGGCGCGTTCTCGCGCATCCGCTTGGCGAAGTCGTCGCGCTCGAGCAGCCGCGCCAGCGTGTATTTGGCGGCCAGCCTGATCATGCCGTCGGCGCCCAGTGGGATCGACCACTCGGAGTTGTAGCGGATCTCGGTCCGCGCGCGGTCCAGCACGAGCGCGGCTTGCTCGAAGTAGGTCGTCGCATTGGCCTCGATCTGCTCGCGGGTCAGCGGCGGCCGCGTCGTGTTGCGGCCGCTCGGGTCGCCGATCATCGAGGTGAAGTCGCCGATCAGGAAGATCACCGTGTGGCCGAGGTCCTGCAGTTGTCGCAGCTTGTTGAGCACGACCGTGTGGCCGAGGTGGATGTCGGGCGCGGTCGGATCCAGCCCCAGCTTGCAGCGCAGCGGCTTGCCGGTCGCCTGCGAGCGCGCAAGCTTGCGCGCGAACTCGGCTTCGATCAGCAGTTCGTCGCAGCCGCGCTTGACCAGCGCGAGCGCGCGCTCGACTTCGGGCGTGATGGGATAGTCGGCGTCGTGGCGGGACATCGGGGCGAAGGGGCCGCATCCGGCGTTCACCGGCTGGCGCAAAGTGCGAGCGCGGAGTCTAATTGATGCGATCTCTCGAACGTTTGCGGCGGCGTCTCAACGCACGTTGCGCGCCCCGGTCGCGAATGCGGACGCGGGGAGCCATGGGCGGGGTTCCTGCCATCGCATGTTCGGCGGTCGGTGAAGCACGCGAGGGTGGACTTATGGCACAAGCGAAAGCGCTGTACATCGGCCTGATGTCCGGCACCAGCCTCGACGGCGTCGATGCGCTGCTCGTCGATCTGGGCGGGCTGCGGCCGGCGATCAAGGCGCACGCGCATCACGAATTCACCGCGGAGCTGCGGCGCGAGCTGCTGCTGCTGAACTCCGCCGGCTGGGACGACTGCCACCGCGCGGCGGTGGCCGCGCAGCACCTGACACGGCTATACGCCGCCGCCGTGCAGGACGTGCTGCGTCACGCCGAGGTCGAAGCGGCCGACGTAAGGGCGATTGGCGTACATGGCCAGACGATCCGCCACCGTCCCGACGCGGGCTACACGCTGCAGATCAACGCGCCGGCGCTGCTGGCGGAACTGACCGGCATCAACGTGGTCGCCGATTTCCGCAGCCGCGACATCGCGGCCGGCGGACAGGGCGCGCCGTTGGTGCCGGCTTTCCACGCGGCGACCTTCGGCACCGACGAGCCGCGCGCGATCGTCAACATCGGCGGCATCGCCAACGTGACCGGCCTGCCCGCGCGCGGCAGCGGCGGCACGGTGATCGGCTTCGACTGCGGGCCGGGCAACGTGCTGATCGACGCCTGGGCGCAGCAGCATTCGGGCGAGCTGTACGACCGCAACGGCCACTGGGCGGCGAGCGGACACAGCGAGGCGGTATTGCTGCAGGCGCTGCTCGACGAGCCGTTTTTCGCCGCCGCTCCGCCCAAGAGCACGGGGCGCGATCTGTTCAACCTGGAGTGGCTCACGCGCAAGCTCGCCGGCCGGCGCTACGACGCGCGCGACGTGCAGGCGACTTTGACGCGGCTGACCGCGGTGACGATCGCGCAGGCGATCGAGCGCCACGTGCCGAAGGCGGTCGACGTGATCGTCTGCGGCGGCGGCGTCTACAACCAGACGCTGATGCGCATGCTCGCGGAGGAGTGCGCGCCCCGCCCGGTCGTGTCGAGCGACACGTTGGGTGTGGCGCCCGAGCACGTCGAGGCGATGGCGATGGCCTGGCTCGCGCGCGAGCACATCGAGCGCCGCCCGGGGAACCTGCCCGCGGTCACCGGCGCGCGCGGCCCGCGCGTGCTCGGGTGCCTGTACCCTGCCTGAAAAAAGTTCGGGGCGCCCGTCGGGCGCCCCGCTCATCCGCCGAGTACGTGTTCCGTCAAACCGAGAACGACGAACCGCACCCGCACGTGGTCGTGGCGTTCGGATTCTTGATCACGAACTGCGCGCCTTCGAGATCCTCTTTGTAGTCGATCTCGGCGCCGACCAGGTACTGATAGCTCATCGAGTCGATCAGCAGTGTGACGCCGTTTTTCTCCATCGTCGTGTCGTCTTCGTTGACGACCTCGTCGAAGGTGAAGCCGTACTGGAATCCAGAGCAACCGCCGCCCTGCACGAACACGCGCAGCTTGAGGTCGGGGTTGCCCTCTTCGTCGATCAACTGCTTGACCTTGGCAGCCGCCGAGTCCGAAAACAGCAGGGGCGCCGGTATCTCAACTGCAGCGTTCATGGGGGTCTCTCCACGGGAATGTTGCCAATGGCCATTATAGGACCGGCGCGGCTGCGCGGTTGATGCAGATCACCCGGCCGTCGACCCGGGCGTTCCTTCGGCCCCGCCGGCGTCAGGGGTACCGGACGCGGTGAGTTTCAGCGCGAGCTTCGGCTCGGTCTTGAGCTCCGGCGCCGAGCGGTGCGCCAGCGTGCCTTCGACGACCGCGCCGTGGTGCATCTCGAGCGCGCGATAGTGAACGTCGCCGGTGACGCGCGCCTTGGGCTGCAGTTCGACCAGTTCGCTCGCGTACACCGGCCCCACGATGCGCCCCGCCACCACCAGGTGCGCCGTGCGCACCTCGCCTTCGACGGTGCCGTGCTCGCTGACCACGAGCATGCCGCCTTTTTCACCGTCGGTGCAGCGGACCGCACCCTTGACGACGCCGTCGACGCGCAGCCCCCCCGTGAACAGAACATCGCCGGTCACCGTGGTCCCGGCGCCGATCAGGCTGCCGATTTCCTTGGGTGCGGCCGCTTTCTTGCCGAACATAGGACCT
>JBBIJJ010000307.1:0-3531 GCA_037446035.1 Burkholderiales bacterium | reverse complement strand
GAGGCCGGTAGCACGGCACGACGAATTCGAGGGGATGCACGATGTGCGGCGCGATCGCGAGCAGCGTGGCGCGCTCCTCGAGCGCTTCGCGCACGAGCTTGACGTCGCCCTGCGCGAGGTAGCGCACACCGCCGTGCACGAGCTTGGTGCTGCGACTCGAAGTACCCGAGCCGAAGTCGCGCGCCTCGATCAGCGCCACCCGCAGCCCGCGCGCGGCCGCGTCGACCGCGATCCCGAGCCCGGTCGCGCCGCCGCCGACGATCACCGCGTCCCACGGCTGTGGTTCGCGCAGCCGCGCGAGCAGGTCGGCGCGGTCGATCGGCTGGGGCTGCAGCGGGCCTTTCATCCTAAAAACCGCCGTTGCGAGAGCGTTACCGGTCCAAGCCTGCGTCCCGAAACGCAATTCCGATCAGCGCACGTTCACCCGATTCGAACTGCTGCGCAGTTTCCATAAAAACCGCAAAACCCGTGCCAATACTCGCATTCCAGCGTTGGCGACGGCCTTGAACTGCGGTGTTTGGGTTCATCTCGAGCAAGACACCGGGTCAAGAAGCCGTCGAGCCGCGACTATAGAGCCAGTGGACGCGCCCCGCGCTTGACGGCAGACTCCACGGCACAAGAATCCGACCCACGTCAAGGAGACCCCATGTTGAAGTCCTTCCTCGCTGCGGCGGCGTGCGCGCTGCTCGCGCAGTCGGCCGCCGCACAGTCGTATCCGGCCAAACCCGTGCGCATCGTCGTGCCGTTTCCGGCCGGCGGCACGACCGACATCGTCGCCCGCCTCGTCGGCACGGAGTTGCAGAAGATGTGGGGCCAGCCGGTGGTCATCGAAAACCGCGGCGGCGCCGGCGGCAACATCGGCGCCGATGTCGTCGCCAAGTCGCCGGCCGACGGCTACACGCTGCTGATGGGCACGGTCGGCACGCACGCGATCAACCTGCCGCTGTACACGCAAGGCAGCGGCAAGCTGCCGTACGACCCGATCAGGGACTTCGCGCCGATCACGCTGGTGGCCGCGGTGCCGAACGTGATGGTGGTTACGGCCTCGCTGCCGGTCAACTCGGTCAAGGAGTTCATCGAGCTGGCCAAGTCCAAGCCCGGCCAGCTCAACATGGCCTCGAGCGGCAACGGCACGTCGATTCACCTGAGCGGCGAACTCTTCAAGAGCCTGACGAAGACGTACATGGTGCATCTGCCTTATCGCGGCTCCGCGCCCGCGCTGCAGGATCTGATCGCCGGCAACACGCAGGTGATGTTCGACAACCTGCCGTCGGCACTGCCGCACATCCGCAGCGGGCGACTGAAAGCGCTCGGCGTCACCTCGCTGCAACGCGCGCCCGCGCTACCGAACGTGCCGACGATCGAGGAAGCTGCGGGGCTCAAAGGCTTCGATGCGACGTCCTGGTTCGGGCTGTTCGCGCCGGCCGGCACGCCGCGCGAGATCGTGGCCAAAGTGCACCAGGATGTCGCCAAGGTGCTCGCCGCGCCCGAGATGCGCGAGCGCTTCATCGGTCAGGGCGCCGCACCCGTCGGCAACACGCCGGAGCAGTTCGCCGCGTTCATCCGCAGCGAAATCGACAAGTGGACGCAGGTGGTCAAGTTCTCTGGCGCGAAGGTCGACTGACGGCCGGCACCGGACCGGTGGGAGACACCGGCGCCTTTCGCCGCCGCGTGGTCGACGCGGCGGTTGGGTCGCTGCACGCGCTCGAAGCGGTCGAAGCGGTCTATCGAGGATTACGCAACCTCGTGACACCGCCACCTTGCGAGTTCGCTTCGCCTTCGCGGTAGCCGATGCCTTCATCCCGAGCGCAGCGAGGGATCTCGGCACTGCGAGCAGCGGAGATTCCTCGCCCTTGGCTCGGAATGACGAGGGCTGAGGCATGCGCGCGCCAAGCGGTTGGCACGTGTCCCGAGGATAACTAGTGGTCAATAGGAAGGCGGCTCCGCCGCGACCGGCCGGCTCCATGCCTTCTCCGACGTCGATCTGTGCATCGTCGCGCCGACCGAAGAAACGGCCGCGGTGTTCGATGCGGTCGAACGCGCGCTCGCGACCGTCGCGCCGATCGATCACGCGTGGCACGTCGAACCGCCGGCGTTTCGCGACATGGCGCAGCGGTTCTACCTGCTGGCGGGTGCGCCGCCGTTTTTCGCGGTCGACTGCTCGGTGCTGACCCCGGCGGGCGTAGCGCAGTTGCTCAAGCGCGAGCGGCACGGCGAGCGACTCGTGTACTTCAATCACGGCGGTCGCGTGCGCGCGGTGTCGCTCGACCGCAGCGCCCACGAGGCGAAACGCAGCGCGCGCCCGCTCGAGGCTCTCGGCTTCTACCAAGCGCTGCTGCGCGCGCTGGTCGAGCTGTTCGGCGTGGCGCACCGTCCGGAGCGCTTTGACTTCGGACTGCGCTACGTGCACGGTGAGTTTGCTCCGGAGGTGCAGCGCCGGCTCACGCATTTCGCCTTCGTGCCGCACGCGCAGCCGCTGGCGGGCCGCATCGACGAGATCGTCGCCGCGATCCAAGCGCAGCATGCCGCGCTTACGGCGCAGAGTCGCGCGGCGCCGTGACGCGCTCGACCATCGCGCGCAGTGCGGCGATCTGCGCGCCGCTCTTGATCGCGTAGTCGGGCCCCGTGTAACCCCACCAGTCCTAGCAGCCGAGCGGATTGTTCGGCAGCCAGGCGAGCAACCAGTTCGGGCGCACCGGCTTGACCTGCGGATACAGCACGATCGTGTCGTTGGCGGCTGCCCAGTCGTTGTAGCCGGCGTCGCGGACGAAGGCTTCGCCGACATCCTGCGCCCCCTGGCGGCAGCCGTGCAGCGCGATATGCACGCGGCAGCGCACGCCCGCCGCACACTGTTCCGGCACGAAGACGTAGCCCTCGCGGTCGAGCGAACTCGCCAGCCAGATGCGTCGCCACGGCGACACAAACTCGCCCTGCAAGAAGCGTTCGAGCCGGCCGCGGCCCTGCTGGCGTCCGCTGGCCGCGGTCCCGTACAGGTACTGCAGCATGCGCGCGGCGGCATCGTCGCCGCAGCGGTTCAGGTAGGGACTGGCGTTGGCTTCGCACGCCGCACCGCTCGCGCGCGTGGGCATTCCATGGCCGAGCCCGGGTGCGAACTCGAAGTGCGTTGCCGCGGGGTTGAAGTGCGCGAAGAGGTCGCGCGCCGCTTCGACCACGGTGCGGGCGACCACCGTGTCGGCGCCGCCGGCGAGCAGCCAGGCGCGCGTGCGTTTGAGATTTTCCGTCGAATCGATCCAACTTAGCGCGGCCAGTCGACGCGCTTCGGCGATCGCCACTTGCGGGTCCGGCGCGCCGCGCAGGCAGGCGTCGAGCGCACGGCGCGAATCGCCTCCCGCACAGCCGTACGGCCCGCCGGCGACGACGCCGACGCCGCGCACCAGCCCTGAGAAGGTGTGAAGATTTCGTCGCGAGCGGGCCGCTGGCTAGGCGCACGCAGCCGCAGGGCCGAGACATATCAAGTAGATAGGCGAGGCCCGAGCAGCGCGCAACGACGCCAGCGGGCCGCGCAGCAGA
>JBBIJJ010000306.1:0-3544 GCA_037446035.1 Burkholderiales bacterium | reverse complement strand
TGCCTGCGGGCACGCGACTGCGGCCGTCTCGCGCAACCTGCCGCGCGCATCCGCTCGCACAACTCCCGCGTCCCTCATGAAATATCCGGGCTAGCGGCCGCGCTCGGTTCAACGGCACGATTTCATCTCGCGCAGCCGCGCGCGGCACTCCCACGGCGGCATCGGCTCGCCCGCAGCCCACAGTCCGGCGCGCGCGCTGCGCGCATGCGCCTCGTTGCGCGCCAGTTCGCGCCGCTCGTCGAACGTTTGCTCCTCGACGTAGCGATCGAAATGCCAGGCCGCCCCGCGGCTGACCAGCACGCTTGCGACGTCCATCGAACCGGCGTACACGCGGCAGATCTCGCGTCCGCGCGCATCGGTCTTGTAGCACTCGACCTCGACCGGGCGGTCGCGCAGCAGTTCCTCCAGCACGCGTCTGGACTCGGCCGCGTGCGCCTGCGTCCACTCGGGCGCGTCGACGGCATGCAGGCGAACCCGCAACTCGCCGCGTTCGGCCGAATCGAGCACGAAGCTGTCGCCGTCGATCACGCGCGCGGCGATACCGCCGGCGCGGCAGCGGCGGGTGAAACGCCGCTTCGCGCTCGGGCGAAGTGCGGTCCAGCACGGCGACCAACAGCGCCGACAGCAGAAGTACGGCAAGCAACAGCAGGGACAGGAGCCGCTTCACGCCGCGAATCGTCGCTGAGCCGTGGGCAGAACTCAAATCATGCTGAATCCCGCATTCCACCGACGCAGTTTCGCGCAAGTGCGTCGTGCGAACGGGTGTGCGGCTTGGTCTGCGCTCACCCAGCGGATGAAGACGCGCTCGGCCGGTTCATTTCGTGCTCACGCCAGGCGCAAGCTCGGAAAGCCGCGCCGGCGACGACCCAAGCACCGACGCGACTATCCCAAGCACCGACGCGACTGTCCCGAGCACAGACGCGACTATCCGGAGTACAGACGCGACTATCCCGAGCACAGACGCGACTATCCGGAGTACAGACGCGACTATCCCGAGCACCGGCGGTGCCGTCCGCAGCCCCGAGGTTGTCATCCCGAGCGAAGCCGAGGGATCTCGGCGCAGCGAGCGGGTGAGATTCCTCGCCTTCGGCTCGGAATGACGAGGAACCCCGGCTCGGAATGACGAGGAACCCACGCTCGGAATAACGAGGACCCTCCGCTTGGCATGACGAGGACCCTCCGCTCCGAATGACGAGGGACTTCTGCTCGGAATGCGCCCCGCGGCGGCGCAGCGAACGGACGACGCATGGTCAACTGCCGGATTTAGGAACATCCGTGGCGCGAGCGACGACGAATCGGCAGCGCCGGCGCAGGCGCCCACCGCGCGCCGCTTGACTCGTCCGCCAAGCGCTCGGCAGCGTGAAGGCGCCATCGCCGTCCCCGGAACCCGTGCCCGCCGGCGGGCGAACGGCGTCACGGGAAGCCGAAGGTGTGTGATCGCGCGGCCGAAAGCTCAGTAGACTGGTCGTCCCAACCCATCGGCCGGCAGCGAATCATGGAAACGCTCGATGCTTCCCGCGCGCTCGTGCGCACCCGTCTGCACAAGCTGCGGCAGGCGATGCGGCAGCACGCCATCGACGCGTGGCTCGTGCCCTCGTCCGACCCGCACCTGTCCGAATACCTGCCCGACCGCTGGCGGGCGCGCGAGTGGCTCACCGGTTTCACCGGCTCGGTCGGCACGCTGGTCGTCGCACACGAATTCGCCGGACTGTGGGTCGACAGCCGCTACTGGGTGCAGGCCGAAACGCAATTGGCCGGCACCGGCATCGAGTTGATCAAAGTCGCCGGTTCGGCGAGCGCGGCCCACGTGGACTGGCTCGCGAACAACGTGCCGCCCGGCGGCACGGTCGGCGTCGACGGCAACGTGTTCGCGCTCGCCGCCGCGCGCGCGCTCGAAGCCGCGCTCGCCGCCAAGGGCGTGCAGTTGCGCACCGATCTGGACCTGCTCGATGCCGTCTGGAGCGATCGCCCCGCGCTGCCGCAGGCCGCGGTGTTCGAGCATCGCGCGCCGTATGCGCCCATCGCGCGCTCGGAAAAACTCGCCGCGCTGCGCGAGCAGATGCGCCAGGCGGGCGCCGACTGGCACTTCGTCTCGACGCTCGACGATCTGGCGTGGCTGACCAACCTGCGCGGCGCCGACGTCTCGTACAACCCGGTGTTCGTCGGCCACGCGCTGATCGGGCTGGAGCGCGCGCAGCTTTTCATCGCCGAGGGCAAGGTGCCGCCGGAACTGGCCGAAAAGCTCGAAGGCGAAGGCTTCGACCTGCGCCCGTACGACCGGGCCGCGCCCGCGCTTGCGCGGTTGCCGGCCGGCAGCACGCTGCTGATCGACCCCCGCCGCGTCACCTACGGGCTGCTGCGCGCGGTGCCGGCGCACGTCAGACTGATCGAAGCGATCAACCCGACCACGCTTGCCAAGTCGCGCAAGAGCGCGGCCGAGATCGCGCACGTCCGGCATGCGATGGAGCTCGACGGTGCGGCGCTGGCCGAGTTCTTCGCGTGGTTCGAGGCCGCGCTTGGCCGCGAGCGCATCACCGAGCTGATGATCGACGAGCGCATCGTGGCTGCGCGCGCGCGCAAAGCGGGTTTCGTCTGCCCGAGCTTCGCGACGATCGCCGGCTTCAACGCCAACGGCGCAATGCCGCACTACCGCGCAACCGCCGAATCGCATGCGGTCATCTGCGAACCGGGCGCGATCCGCGACGGATTGCTGTTGATCGACTCGGGCGGGCAGTACGAATACGGCACCACCGACATCACGCGCGTCGTACCGGTCGGGCGCATCACGGCCGAGCACCAGCGCGACTTCACGCTGGTGCTCAAGGGCATGATCCGGCTGTCGCTGGCGAGGTTTCCGCGCGGAACGAAGTCGCCGCTGCTGGATGCGATCGCGCGTGCGCCGCTGTGGGCCGCGGGCCTGGACTTCGGCCACGGCACCGGCCACGGCGTCGGCTACTTCCTCAACGTGCACGAAGGGCCGCACGGCATCAGCCCGCATTTGCCGCCCGAGCCGTACACGGCGATGGAGCCCGGCATGATCACCAGCAACGAGCCGGGTCTGTACCGGGCGGGCAAATGGGGCGTGCGGATCGAGAACCTCGTGCTCAACGTACGGGCCGAGACGACCGAGTTCGGCGAGTTTTTGCGCTTCGAAACGCTGACCCTGTGTCCGATCGATGCGCGTTGCATCGAACGCAGGCTGCTCGCCGACGAGGAAGTCGCGTGGCTGAACGACTACCACGCCACGGTCCGCGCGCGCGTCGCCCCGCACGTCGCGGGCGATGCGCTGGCGTGGCTCGAAGCGCGCACGCAGCCGCTGCGCTGAGCTGCCTCTCTCCGCTCGTCGGGGAACGACTGGCATGAGGCGCCGCCGCCAATGCGACGGCCCCTCGCCCTACGCGCTCGCCGGCCCCGGCGGAAGGGTCGGACACACTCGATGCACCCTATGTCCCACCGGTGCGTCCATCGGCCTTCGAAGGCCGCGGTTCGCGCTACCGAGACACGGAGAGCATCGGGAAAGACGCGTCGCGGTCGCGCCCTCCTT
>JBBIJJ010000305.1:0-3567 GCA_037446035.1 Burkholderiales bacterium | reverse complement strand
CCACGACGGCCAGCGTCGCGGCTGTCGCCCGGCGTCAAGGGTTCGCTGCGCCGGGCTGCGCCCGCCCTTGACCCCGGGCGACAGCCAAAACACCGCCGAATCCACCCACTTGGAATTCAAGAGAGGCTCAAGTAGATAGGCGAGGCCCGAGCAGCGCGCAACGACGCCAGCGGGCCGCGCAGCAGAAAGATTCACACCTTCTGAGGCATGCGGACGCCAAGCGGTTGGCACGTGTCACGAGGACAAGAAATGGTCAATAGAAAAAAGAAGAGATGGACTCTGCGTTTTCCGTGACTCCGTGTTGAGTCTATTGACGATTGCCCAACCTCGCGACGCCGCCGGCTTGCGAGTCCTGTTCGCCTTCGAGGGCGCCGGCTCCGTCATCGCGAACGGCGCGCGGGATCTCGGCGTGGCGAGCGGGAGGGATTCCTCGCCTTCGGCTCGGAATGACCAGCGAAGATGCGGCTCGCAATGACCCAGCGCGAGATGCGGCTCGGACCGACGACGGCTTGCGATGCGAGCGGCGGGCACGTTTCAGGAGGCCTTCGTAAGGCCCGATCGATCCCGACGGCGCGCACTACTTCGCTGCGGGCTCTGCGAGCATCTGCACGATGCGCTCCAGCGGCACCGCGCCGGGGGCGCGCTTGCCGCTGGGGAAGATCAGCGTGGGCGTGCCGGTGATGTCCAGCTTGTGCCCCAGCTCGAGCACCTGCTGCAGCGGATGCTTGCAGTCGGCGGCCGGCGCCGGCGGCGCTTGGCCCTTGCCCATCAGATCCGCCCAGGCGGCGGCGCGATCCGGCGCGCACCAGATCGCGCGCGACTTCTCGAACGAGTCCTGCGACAGGATCGGGTACAAGAACGTGTAAATCGTCACGTTCTTCAGTCCGTCGAGATCGCGGAACAGCTTCTTGCAGTACGGGCAGTTCGGATCCTCGAAGGTCACCAGCGTGCGCGAACCGTCGCCGCGAACGGTCTTGACGGCGTTTTCCAGCGGCAGCGACTTGAAGTCGACCTTGAGCAACTCGTCGCGCTTCTTGGCGGTCAGGTCCTCGCGCGTGCGCGCGTCGAACACGCGGCCGGCGAACACGTAGTTGACGGCTGCGTCGACGTAGTAGACCTCGGTGCCGATCACCACCTCGTACAGGCCGAAAGGCATGCGCGTGATCGTGTCGGGTTTCGCGCCCATCCGGGCCTCGACGCGTGCGCGCAGCGCGGCGTCGTCGCCGCGGGCGGGGTCCTTGCGCGCCTCCGCACCCTTCGCCGGCGGCGCGGCGGCCGGCGGTGCTGCCGTCTGCGCGAGCGCGCCGCCCGCGACCACTGCCGCGCATGCGGCCGTCCACCGGAAATTCATCGACATCCCCCGCAAAAAAGGCCGCCAGTGTAACGAGACGCCGAACGCTGCCAGGCGTCAGCCGAGCGCGTGACGGATCAGCGCGCGCTTCAGCGGTGCGATCCGCTCCACCGCGGCCAGCCCCGTATTGCGAATGCGGCGCACCCACGGATCGTCGGCCGCGAACAGCCGGCTCAGTCCGTCGGTCGTCCAGCGCATCAGCGCCACCGGCTCGGCACGCGCCCGCTCGTAGCGTCGCAGCAGCACGAGGTCGCCCGCATCGCGGAACGGCTCGCGCGCAGCAAGCACGCGTAGCCACTCCGACACGTCCTGCAGGCCAAGGTTCAACCCCTGACCCGCCAGCGGATGCACGACGTGCGCGGCGTCGCCCACCAGCGCGACACGCGGCGCCACCAGCCGGTCGACGCGGATGCGCCGCAGCGGGAACGCGTGCGCCGCACCGATCGACGCGAGCGCGCCGAGCGCGTGGCCCGAGCGCCGCGTCACGCGCGCCGCGAGCGCGGTCGGCGCAAGCTGCATCAGTTGCGCGGCGAGTTCCTCGGGCGCGGACCACACCATCGACACGCGCGCGCCCGGCAGCGGCAGCAGCGCGAGCACGCCTTCGTCGGTGAACCACTGGTACGCCGTGTCCTGGTGCGGATGCTCGGCTTCGAAGTTGGCCACCACACCCTGTTGGCGGTAATCGTGGACGTCGGCGTTCGCGCCGATCGCCGCGCGCACCGCCGAGCGCGCCCCGTCCGCGCCGACGACCACGCGCGCCTGCACCGAGCGGCCGTCGTCGAGCGTCACGCGCGCGGCTTCCGCGCCGATGTGCAGCGCAGTCATCGGCGCCGTCTCGCTGCGAATCGCGGGCTGGTAGGCGCAGGCGGTCGCCAGCACGCGCACCAGCTCGCTTTCCTCGACGATCGTCGCCAGCCGTTCGACCGCCGCGCCGTACGCATCGAAGGTCAGCGCATCACCAGCATCGCCGAACACGCGCATGCGATCCACCCGCGCGATGCGCGCCGCGTCCAACTGGTTCCACACGCCCAGCCGCGCGAGCAGCGCGGTCGCGCCCGGCGCGATCGCGTAGATGCGCGCATCGAAGGGCGCCTCGGCGCACGGCGCGTGCCGCCGCGCGGGCGGGCCGATCAACGCGACCGCGAGCCCCTGCTGCGCGCAGCCGAGGGCGGCCGCCAGCCCGACCACGCCGGCGCCGACGACGGCCACGTCGACTGGGTCCGTCGGGGCGCGGGCGGCACTAGGGGCGGAGGGCATGGTCGAAGTCGGCGCGTTCGCGCATGCGCATCATAGAGGCGCCCCGCGCGCGACGGCACGATCGGGGGGGCATGCCCCAACCCATGCAGGTGAGCCCGTCATATCCGATCGGACGGTGCCGGCACCCCCAAGCCGTGGCTACCATTCTGGCGATCGCCAGGCTTGGTTGCGAACTTCGACCCTCCCCAAGGAGCCATCGATGCGACTGACACCGTTTCGCTTTCCCGCCGGCACTTGTATCGCGCAGGCGCAACTGCTGCCGCTGCCGCAGGTCGAGCTGTCTTCGCCCGCGGTCGCCGTGATGACCGACCTCACCCAGGTGCGAGCGGCGACGATCGGGCCGACGGATACGCTGGCCGCGGCGCGGCAAACGATGATCCACCAGGGCGTGCGGCTGCTGTTCGTGGTGCGGGAAATGCCCTGCGTGGAAGGGCTGATCACCGCTGCCGACCTGGAAGGCGAGCGACCGCTGCGCGTGATCGCTCAACGGGGCGTTCCGTTCGGCGATCTAGCCGTCGCCGACGTGATGACGCCGCTGGCGGAGTTCGACGCGGTGGATTTCGCCGATCTGTCGACCAGCACCGTGGCCGAGGCGATCGAAGCGCTCAAGCGCGTGGGCCGGCGGCACCTGCTGGTCGCGGAACGCGCCGGCTCAGGTCACGGCCCGCGCATCCGCGGGATCATTTCGCAAACGCAGATCGAACGGCAGTTGGGCCGCCCGATCGACGCGATCGAGCGGGCCGACACGTTTTCGGAGGTCCGCGCCGCACTGGCGCACTAGCCCGGATATTTCACGAGGGGCGCGGGAAAACAAGCCGCGCCTGGGCGCGGCGATGTTTCGAGCGCAGCGGCCATTGCGCGGATGCATGCGGGATGCGGATTGCGCGAGACGGCCACAGCCAAGGCCCGCAGGCCTTGGCGAGGAGTTGAGCGCAAGCCCGCGCCCGCAGGCGCCGTGC
>JBBIJJ010000304.1:0-3574 GCA_037446035.1 Burkholderiales bacterium | reverse complement strand
TCAGTCAGATGCTGGTGCCGGTCGGCACGTGGCCGTGGGCGTCGCTGAGCCGACGGCATTACCCGCAGCCCGGCGACGCGGCCGGCATCGCCGCGGGCGACGTGCTCGATCTCGCCGCAGGCATCACAAGGTCGGCGTCGATCGTGTCGGCCGGCGTGGAAGCGGGACAGCCGGTCGTGCTGCACTACCGGCCCGCCGGCAGCGCGCTCGACCAGGTGCCGGCCGCCGCGTACAGCGTCGACGAGACGCTCGCGCAGTACCGGGTCGCGAGCGGCGGCAGCGACACCTTTCTGCGGATCGTGCTCGAACGCATCGAGAACCGCTACGGACTACCCGGTTTCGCGGTGAGCTTTCGCCGCGACTTCGAGAACTGGCTGAACACGGTCGACGCCGATCCGAGCGCGCCTGGCGTGCAGCCCTATCTGAACCCGCAGGGCACGCCGATCCTGACGCTCGACGGCACGCTGTTCTTCGGCCCGGCGGAGACGTGGCCGCGCGAAGCGGCCAACCAGCCGCTGATCGAGTTCTGGCATCGGCTCGACGCCGCACTCGCGGCGCACGCGATTCCGGCACTCGTGCCGCAGGGGCTGGGCGATGCGGCGTGGCGGATGCTGTTTGCCACCGGAACGCTCGCCGAGAACCCGGCGATCCTGATCGCGGTCGACACGCAGGCGCGCTTGACGATGCAGCGCGCGAGCATCGATCAACTCGGCAATCCACGGCCCGCGGGCGCGCCGGCGGACATCGGCGCGATCGAACGGCCGTAGGGCCAGGGGTGGCTGCCTGTGCGGAAACGGTGAGACCGAGCGAATTCGGTGCGTCCGCTGGCCATGCATGTTGGTCCTTGCGGTCCGGCACCCAGCGCAATGCCGAGACAAGTCCCCGTGCTGCCGAATCAGGACCCTCGCCATGCGCAGCCAAAACATCCGATTCCTTCGAGCCGACAACTCTCGTCATCCCGCCGATGACCTTCGTCAATCCGAGTCCATCACCCTCGTCATTCCGAGCCGCAGGCGAGGAATCTCCGCTGCTCGCAGCGCCGGGATCCCTCGCGCTGCTCGGGATGACGGAAAAGGGCGACGCCGCGAAGGTGAAACGGGCCCGGAAGGCGGTGGTGTTACGACGGAAAAGGGCGACGCCGCGAGGGTGAAACGGGCTCGCAAGGTGGTGATGCCACGACGGCAACGGCGCCGCCACGAGGGTGAGACGGACTCGCAAGGTGATGCCACGAGATTGGGTAATCCTCGACAGAACGGGGGCGAGCAGTTGCGACGGTCCGGCGCGCGAGGCGGCCCACGGCGTGGGGCGCCCGCGCGCTGCCCCAAAAAGAGGCGCGCCGCCGCTCGCGCCTGGCACGCGCTATCGTCGCGGCATGACGACGCCGCATCCGTTGCGCGCCCTGCTCGATTCGCAGACGATCGCCGCGCTCGGCACCCTGCACCGGGGCGAGCCGTACGTGTCGATGGTGCCGTTCGCGCTGGACGACGGCGACTTCGTGATTCACGTCTCGGCGCTCGCGCCGCACACGAAGGACATGCTCGAACACCCGCGCGTCAGCCTGCTCGTCGTCGCGCGCGAGGCGCTCGGCGTGCCGCCGCAGGCGCGCGCGCGCGCCACGGTGCAGGGCGACGCGGTTCGACTCGCCCCGGATGCGCCGGCGCACGCGCGCGCGAAGGCGGCGTATCTGGCGCGCTTTCCGCAGGCAGCGGATCACTTCGAACTCGCGGACTTCTCGCTCTTTCGCATCCGGCCGGTATCGGTGCGGCTGATCGGCGGTTTCGCGCAGGCATCGAGCCTCACCGGCGACGCGCTGCAACGGGCGCTGCGCGCCACGGCCTGACGCGGCGTTCGCATGGCCGAGCCGTTGTACCTCGCGATCGACCAGGGCACGCACGCCAGCCGCGCGCTCGTGCTCGATCGCCGCGGGGACATCCTCGCGCGCGGCGAAAAAGACGTCGCGCTCGTCCGCCCGCAGAAGGACTGGGCCGAGCAGGACGGCGAGGAGATCGTCGCTTCGGTCCACGCCGCGGTCGCGCAGGCGGCGGGCGCGCTCGGACCGCGCGTGCGCGATCTCGCCGCCGCGGCGCTGTCGAGCCAGCGCGCGAGCGCCGTGTGCTGGGATCGCGCCACCGGCGCGCCGCTGTCGCCGATCTATAGCTGGCAGGACCGGCGCATGCACGCGTGGATCGACGCGCTTGCCGCGCACGGCGACGCAGTGCATCGCAAGACGGGGCTTTATCTGTCGCCGCACTACGGCGCGAGCAAGCTGCGCTGGGCGCTCGATCATCTGCCCGCGGTGCGGCAGGCGCGCGACGCCGGCACGCTCGCGTGGGGGCCGATGGCGAGCTTTCTCGTATACCGGCTGACGGCCGAGCGCACGTTCGCCGCCGACCCGCAATGCGCGGCGCGCACGCAACTGTGGAACTTGCAGACGCGCGACTGGGACGACGAACTGCTACGGCTGTTCGGGCTGTCCGCCGGGTTCCTGCCGCGCAGCGCGCTGACCTGCGATCGCTGGGGCACGCTCGTCGCGGGCGGTGCGCAGGTGCCACTCGCGGCGGTCAACGGCGATCAGTCGGCGGCGGTGTTCGCCTTCGGCTGGCCGGAGACCGACGCCGCGTATGTGAACATCGGCACCAGCGCGTTCGTGCAGCGCGCGATGACACAGGCGCCCGGTCACGTGCCGCGGCAGCTCACCGGCATCGTGCTCGCCGACGGCGAGGCGACCGTCTACACGATCGAAGGCAACGTCAACGGCGCGGGCGCGGGGCTCGAATGGCTCGCGAAGGAACTGGGCATCGACGATCTGCTCGCGCGCCTGCCCGAATGGCTCGAGCGGCCCGCGCCGTCGCTACTGTTTTTGAACGGCATCGCGGGGCTCGGCGGGCCGTTCTGGCGCGCGGAGTTCGAGTCGCGCTTCGTGGGCGAAGAAGCCGAACCGTGGGGCAAGGCGGTCGCGCTGGTCGAGAGCATCGCCTTTCTGCTGCAGGCGAACATCGAGCACATGGCGGCTTATGTGCCGCCGATGCGGCGCATCCGCGCCAGTGGTGGCGTTTCGCGCCTCGATGCGCTGTGCCGCAAGCTCGCCGCGCTGAACGGCGTACCGGTGCACCGGCGCGACGACCCCGAAGCGAGCGCGCGCGGCATCGCATATCTGGCGGCCGGCCGCCCCGCCGAGTGGAACACCGGCGCGCGCGAGGAGGTGTTCGAGCCGCACGACGATGCCGCGCTGCGCGAGCGCTACCGCCGCTGGCGTGCGCTGATGGCCGAAGCCACCGGGGTGTGACGCCTGATCCGGCCGTGAGCCGCGTGGGGTCGTTCTGCTCCGACGCCCCGCGTTACTCCGAGCCCATGTCGCTCGTCGAATCAAGCCAGTGACACACGTCATTCCGAGCCCATGACCCTCGTCATTCCGAGCCGAGGGCGAGGAATCTCCGCCGCTTGCAACGCTGAGAAGGTGTGAAGATTTCGTCGCGAGCGGTCCGCTGGCTAGGCGCACGCAGCCGCAGGGCCGAGACATATCAAGTAGATAGGCGAGGCCCGAGCAGCGCGCAACGACGCCAGCGGGCCGCGC
>JBBIJJ010000303.1:0-3602 GCA_037446035.1 Burkholderiales bacterium | reverse complement strand
TGAAGGTTTCCTGCGGCGGGCGCGGACGCGGCGGCGGCAGTTGCCGGCCGCGCGCCAGCGGCGGCACCGCCTCCGACACGGCCGCCGGCTCGCGTTGCAGATGGTGCGGCGACACCGCCGGCGGCGGATGCGCGCAGCCGGCCGCCGCAAGGGCCACGATCGCCGCCGGCAAGGTTCTCATCGGTTCGTTCTCCCCGGTGCGTCCGGCCAGCGCTGCACGAGCGGGCGGTGGGATTGCAGCTCAGCAGGCAGAGACTGGCGCGCGCGCTCGGCAGCAGCCGCATCCGCGTACGGCCCCAGATAGACGATGTGCCGGTGCCGCCGGCGCTCGTCGGCCACGAGCCCGATGTCCGCAGCATCGGCGGCGAGCGCGCGCCGCAGCGCCGTCACCCGTTCGCGCAGTCGCGCGGCGTCCGGCTCATCGAGCGTCATCAGCCGCACGGCGTAAGCCGCGGGCGCAGTCGGCCAACGCCGCGCGGCGCGCAGCGCGTCGGCGACGGCATCGTCTTCGACCGACGGGTACACCAGCGCGGGCGCTTGCGCGGCCGCCGGCGGCGCGGCGGCGGCCGAGGAATGCAACATCGACAACAGGTACTTCAGCGTGGCCGCCGGCAGAGCCGCCGGCGGCGCGGCGGCGGCCGAGGAATGCAACGGCCGCGCCAGCAGCCAGGCGCCGCCCACCACGGCGGGCGCGAGCGCGAGCGCCGCGGCGGCCAGCCAACGCGGCAGGCGCGGCGGCGCGAAGCCGAGTTCGCGTTCCGCGCGCCGCACGTCGGCGCGTTCGACGCGGGCCCCGCCGCGCGCGAAGCAGGCGAGCAGCGCCTTGTCCGCGAGCAGGTTGATCCGGCGCGAAAGCCCCCGCGAGCGCCGGCGCAGGCGGCGCAGCGCGGGCGGCGCGAACAGCGCCGCGCCGCGATGACCGGCGGCGTGCAGGCGGCAGTCGACGTAGTCGGCCACCTGGTCCGCAGGCAGCGGCGGCAGCCGCAAGCGCTGCACGACGCGTTCGTTCAACTGCCGCAGGCGCGGCTGCGAAAGCAGCTCCTCCAGCTCCGGCTGGCCGAACAGCACGATCGTCAGCAGCTTGTGACGGCTGGTCTCGACGTTGGACAGGCGCCGCACTTCCTCAAGCGCATCGGCGCTCATCGCGTGCGCCTCGTCGATGAACAACACCACGCGCCGGCCGGCGGCGTGGCGCTCGATCAACGCGCCTTGCAGCCGCTCCAGCACGGTGGAAGCGCCCGGCGCCGTGGCCGCCTCCAGCCCCAGATCGCGCGCGATGGCGCCCACGATCTCGTCGCGCGCGAACGCCGGATTGGCCAGGTACACCACGTCGATCTCGGGCGGCAGATCGGCCAGCAGCATGCGGCACAACATCGTCTTGCCGCTGCCGACCTCGCCGGTCACGACGATGATCCCTTCCTCGCTCGTCACCGCGCAGCGCAGCGCGCGCAGCAGCTCGCCGCGGCCGGCGCCGGCGTAGAAGAACTGCGGATTCGGCGTGATCGCAAACGGCGCCTCGGCCAGCCCGAAGTGCGCCAGGTACAGCGTGGACATGCTTGCTCCCCTGCCGACGGGATGCGCCGACGGCACCGTGGCCGATTGTGGGCAAGCGGCCAGATGTCCGGTGCGCGAAATAGATGCGGCCGGCGCCGGCAATTCGGCCGGCAGCGGGCTCTCAGCCGAGCCGCCAGAGCTCGCCGCAGACGTTGCAGCGAACTTGCACCCAGTGCGGCCGCCCCGCTTCGGGCGGGTCGTCGGCGGCGCTGGGTTCGGCGGCGATCACGCGGAACTTGCCCCAGGTCTTGCAGCGCGGGCATGTGGCGCTTTCGGCGAACCGCTCGGCGCGCGCCAGCAGCACGTTGAAGCGTCGCCATGCGACGAACATCAGCGTTCCGGCCGCCGCGGCGCCGACGGCCACCAGCAGGTAGAAGCCGACGGATCGCCGCAGGTAGTCCATCCCTTCGATGCCCGCCAGCAACGCGATCAGCGCGACGAACGCCACGACCAGATAGCCATGGCTGACGATCAACTGGCGTTCGTACCAGCGGCGGAAGCCCAGCCTGCGGATTTCGTCTGCGACCTTCATCGTCGATCGCGGCTTCTGGAACCGGTGCGCCGAATTCGACGCGCCGCGCGGGGTCCGGTCACGCTCGCGCCCATGGCCACATCCGGGATCCGGACACGCTGCCCGGCGCGGGACTTACCGCGGGATCGAATTGAGCCGATTGGCCGCGTCGACCATGCTCGCGGCCAGCTCGTCGACCGAGCGGCCCTCGCGTCTGGCCTGTGAACGCAGCGCCTCGAGCGCGCGGTCGTAATCGAGCCGCAGCCGTTCCATCAGGATGCCGACCGCGACACTCTGTTCGCGGCTTTGCGCACCAACCGGCCCGAGCGTGGCCGGTCGTGCGCTCGTACGCGGCTCGGGCGGACGCTCCTGCACGCGCACCAGCGCGGCGCGCACGGCAGGAACGATCTGCTTGACGTCGAGCGGCTTGACGAGGTAACCCAAGGCGCCGAGACGGGCCGCTTCCTCGATGATGTCGCTGTCGCCGAACGCCGACAGGAACATGAACCCGGTCGTCGTGTTGGCGGCCAGGTAGCGGGCGACGTCCATGCCGCTCTTGCCCTGCATCCGCATGTCGAGGATCGCGAGCGTCGGCTTGTGCTTGCGCGCCAGCAGGATCGCATCGTCGCCGTTGTCGGCCTCGATGACGTCGAAGTCCGCCTGTTTGAGTCCCGCGACGACGGTGGCCAGCACGAGCCGGTCGTCGTCGACCACCAGGATCAGCGGTTTGTTCTCGCTCATGACGCTATCTTGGCACGTTCGAGGGTACGGCCCTCAGAAGGTGTGAATCTTTCTGCTGCGCGGCCCGCTGGCGTCGTTGCGCGCTGCTCGGGCCTCGCCTATCTACTTGATATGTCTCGGCCCTGCGGCTGCGTGCGCCTAGCCAGCGGCCCGCTCGCGACGAAATCTTCACACCTTCTCAGGATTCGACCGACCGCCGTCGGACCCTGCGGGTCGCGCGGTCGCGGTTTGCGCCCGATTGGGTCGAGCGCCGCGGACAGGGCAAACCGCGCGGTTACCGCCGACATTCCGGGCCGGCGCGCCCGGCGAGGGGCGTGGGTCCCCACCGTCGCGGGCGGACGGTCCCGCCATGCCAGGCCGGCTCCGCCTCGTCATCCCGACGCAGCGCAAGGTCGTCGTATCGAGCCGGCACGCGCTCGCCACGCCGAGCCGGGAGGTCGCCGGTGCGAGCAGGCGTCCCGTCATTCCGAACCGACGTGCCGTCGTCGCGAGCCGGCGTGTCGTCGCGAGCCGGCGTGTCGTCGTGAACCGGCGTGTCACTCCGAGCCCCGCGTCGTCATTCCGAGCCGCCTCGTCGTCATTCCAAGCCGCCGGGTCGTCATTCAGAACCGCCGCGTCGTCATTCCAAGCCGCCGGGTCGTCATTCGGAGCCGGCGGGTCTCCGGCCTCCTCGTCGTCATTCCGGCCTCCTCGTCGTCATTCCGGCCTCCTCGTCGTCATTCCGGCCTTCTCGTCGTCATTCCGGCCTCCTCGTCGTCATTCCGGCCTCCTCGTCGTCATTCCGGCCTCCTCGTCG
>JBBIJJ010000302.1:0-3612 GCA_037446035.1 Burkholderiales bacterium | reverse complement strand
TCGACCTCGCAGCGGCCTTCGTTGACCTGCCGCACCAGCATCAGGATCGCCTGCATCACGTCCAGCGGCTCGAAGCCGGCGATGACGACCGGCTTGCGGTACTCCTCGGCAAAGTATTCGTACGGCTGGCTGCCGATCACGGTCGACACGTGCGCCGGACCGATGAAGCCGTCGATCGGCACCGTGCCGAGCTTGCGCACTTCGGGCGACTCCAGAATGTTGCCGATCGCCGCCGGCGTCAGCACGTGGTTGCAGACGACCGAGAAGTTCGCGAGGCCCTCGGCGGCCGCCTGCTTGATCGCGAGCGCGGTCGGCGGCGTGGTCGTCTCGAAGCCGATCGCGAAGAACACGACCTCGCGCTCCGGTCTTTTTCGCGCCAGCTCGAGCGCATCGGCGGCCGAGTAGATCATGCGCACGTCGCCGCCGCGCGCCTTGGCCTTCAGCAGCGACAAACCGTTGGACGCCGGCACGCGCAGCACGTCGCCGTAGGTGGCGAGCGTCGCCTTGTGCTCGAGCGCGAGCGCGATCGCCAGATCGACGCGGCCGATCGGCAGCACGCACACCGGGCAGCCCGGCCCGTGGATCATCTTCACCGCATCGGGCAGCAGATCGGTCACGCCGTAGCGCGAGATCGCGTGCGTGTGCCCGCCGCAGAACTCCATGAAGTGATAGCGCCGGTCGGGCCGCACTTCGGCCGCGATCTGCGCGGCGATGCGCCGGGCGATGGCGCCGTCGCGGAATTCGTCGATGTACTTCATGGGCTACGCCGATTTCACTCGGAGGGCACGGAGGGAACGGAGGACTGAAGAGACACGTCCTTGTCCGTGTTCTCGGTGTGCTGCGTGTCGACAACGGCCGCGCGAAACAGCGCCAGCGTCCGCTCCGCCTCGACCGGATCGAGCCTGGTCAAAGCGTAGCCGACATGCAGGATCACGTAGTCGCCGACGGCCACGCCGTCGAGCAGCGCGAGCGAGATCTCTTTGCGGATGCCGTCCAGATCGACGATCGCGGCATCGTCACCCTTCAGCTCGACGATGCGCACCGGAAGCGCCAGGCACATTTCAGCCCCCGTCCATTCGTTGCAGCGCGACCCACGCCTGGCCGAGCCCGACGCCGCCGTCGTTCGGCGGCGCCTGCTGCGCCTGCAGCACGCGCAGGCCGCGCGCGGCAAGGAGCCGGCTGAGCTGCGCCGACAGGATCGCGTTCAGGAAACAGCCGCCGCCGAGCGCGACCGTCGTGATGCCGGTCGTGCGTGCCGCGCGCGCGACCCACGCGGCGAGCGCGGCGGCCAAGGTCGCGTGCAACAGCGCCGCACCGCGCGCGGCGTCGGGCTCGTCGGCCAGACGCAGCGCCAGTGGCAGCAGATCGAGCGTGTTGTCGGTCGCGAGCGCATGCAGGCTCGCGTCGGGCGTAACGGTGCCGTGTCTCGCCGCAAGCCCTTCGAGCAGCATCGCCGCCTGCCCTTCGTAGCTCATCACCTCGCACACACCGAGCAGCGCAGCGGCCGCATCGAACCAGCGGCCCGCGCTCGTCGTCGGCGGGCAGCGCACCGCACGCGCGAGCATTTCTGCGACGGCCGCCGCAGCGGGCTGACGCGCGAAGCGGCGCACGATCTCGTCGCCGCGTCCCGCCAGATGCAGCACCGCCGCCGCCATCCGCCACGGTTCGCGCGCGGCGCGGTCGCCGCCGGCAAGCGGTAGCGCGCGCAGATGACCGAGCCGCTCGCAGCCGCGCGCATCGACACGCAGCAGTTCCCCGCCCCACGCTTCGCGGTCGTCTCCGTAGCCGACGCCGTCGAGCGCCACGCCGAGCACCGGTTCGGTCACGCCGTGCTCGGCGGCGACGGCGGCGACGTGCGCGTGATGGTGCTGCACGCCGATCGCCGGCACGTTCAACTCGGCCGCGAGCCGCACCGCGAGCCGCGTGCTGAAGAAGTCCGGATGCAGGTCGTGCGCGATCGCCGCCGGCCGGATTTCCAGCACGCGCTGCAGATGATCGACGGCTTCTTCGAGCGCGATACGGCTCGCCGCGTTGTCCAGATCGCCGATGTGCTGCGACAGGAACGCCTCCGCGCCCCGCGTCAGGCACGCCGCGTTCTTCAGGAAGCTGCCGGTGGCGAGCACCGAGGGACCCGAGCGAGCGAGCTTGATCGGCGCAGGGGTGTAGCCGCGGGCGCGGCGGACGAAGGTGAAGGGTGCCGTCGCTCGACGCTCGGCGGCGTCGTCTGCGGGTCGGGGACCGTCGTCGGCCGTCGACGGTCGGGCATCGGCAGGCGCGGCTGCCGCGGGCAAGCGATCTTGTGCAATCGCCGCGGGGGCCTCGAGTGCAAGGACCGCGACGGTCGGGGCGCCGCTCGCTGCCCTTTCGTCACAAGCAGCGGGCAACGTTTGCGCCGGCCGCACCACCGAGTCGTCGCAGCGCACGAGGATGTCGCGATCGTGCAGCACGAACGCGTCGGCGATGCCTCCCAGGCGCGTGATCGCTTCGGCGTTGTCGATCACCAGCGGCTCGCCGCCGGGGTTGGCACTCGTCATCACGAGCACCAGCGGCTGCGGCTGCGCGAGCCATGCCGTGCCGCGCGGGCGCCCCGCCGCTTCGTGAAAGAGCAGGAACTGAAGCGGCGTGTACGGCAGCATGCAGCCGAGCGAAGCGAGCCCCGGCGCGATGCCCGGCAGCGCCTCGTCGGCGCCGGCGCGCTTGTCGAGCAGCACGATCGGCCGCTCGCGCGATTCGAGCAGCGCGCGCGCCGCGCCATCGACGCGCGCCCAGGGCGCGATCGAGGCCGTATTGGCGAACATCAGCGCGAACGGCTTTTCGTCGCGGTGCTTTCGCGCGCGCAGCCGCGCGACCGCCGCCGCATTGCGCGCGTCGCAGACGAGGTGGAACCCGCCGAGCCCCTTGACCGCGAGGATCTCGCCGCGCGCGATCCGCGCGACGGCCGCGGCGATGACGTCGTCGCACGCGAGCGGCGCGCCGCGGCGATCGGCGAGCGCGAGCCGCGGACCGCACGCCGGGCAGGCGTTCGGCTGCGCGTGGAAGCGGCGGTCGCGGGGCTCGTCGTATTCGGCCGCGCACGCCGCGCACAGCGCGAAGCGCGCCATGCTCGTGTTCGGCCGGTCGTACGGCAGCCGCGCGGTGAGCGTGAAGCGCGGGCCGCAGTGCGTGCAATTGGTGAACGCATAGCGCCAACGGCGATCCGTCGGCTCGAAGATCTCCGCGAGGCAGTCGTCGCAGGTCGCCGCGTCCGGCGCGACACCGGTCGTGACTGCGCCGCGCCGGCTCGGTTCGATGCGAAAGCCCGCCTCGAGCGGATCGTTCGCGGCCTCGATTGCCTCGACCGCGTCGATACGCGCCAGCCGCGGCGCCTCGCGCGTGAGCCGCTCGCAAAAGCGCGCGATGTCGGCCGCCGCACCGCGCAGCGCGATCTCGACGCCTTCGCCGTCGTTGCGCACCCAGCCGTCGAGCGCCAGCTCGGTGGCGAGCCGATAGACGAACGGGCGAAAGCCCACGCCCTGCACCGCGCCGCGCACGCGCAGACGCTGCTGGATCTCCTGGTAAGCGAGCAGCGCGTTCATCCTAAATCCGGCAGTTGACCACTTGTCGTCCGTTCAC
>JBBIJJ010000301.1:0-3614 GCA_037446035.1 Burkholderiales bacterium | reverse complement strand
TCAGCGCTTCTTCAGCGCCAGCATCGTGCCGCGACAGTTCTTCGCACCGCAGTGGCACGCGTGCTGCCGCTTCAGTGTCGGCGTGATGCGCTCGTCGACGATCAGTCCGTAGTCGTAGGACAGCTCCTCGCCGGCGCGGATGTCGCGCAGCGCCTGGATGAAGACGCGCCGGCCGTCCTCGTCCTCCTCGGTTTCGCAGTTCGGATCGCACGAGTGGTTGATCCAGCGCGCGGCGTTGCCGCCGACGCCGGCGTCGATCACGTGCTTGTCGTCGGACAGTGCGAAGAAGAAGGTGTGGTGCGGATCGTTCGGATCCGACGGCGGCCGGCGGTCGGCTTCCTTCCACGTGATCAATTCGCCCTTGTATTCGATGATGCGTTCGCCGGCGCGGATCTTGCGCGCGGCGTAGACGCCGCGGCCGTGGATGCGCGAGCGCTTGACGACGATCTTGGGCTTGCGGACTGCGGTGCTGCTGGCGGGCACTGCTGCGCTTGTCTCGGTAAGAAAGGCGCGCAAGTATCGCAGAACGCGCAGCGCGCGCGCTTCAAAGTGCGGCGATCAGCGCGCGCGCCTGCGCGACGTAGCCGCCGCCGAAGAGATTCGCGTGGTTGAGCACGTGGTAGAGCTGGTACAACGCGACCCGCGCGGCGCGCCGCGGCCGTGGCGGGCGCGCGGCGTCGTACGCGGCGAAGAACGTCGCCGGAAAGCCGCCGAACAGCCGCGCCATCGCCAGATCCGTCTCGGCGTCGCCGTAATACGTGGACGGGTCGAACAGCACGAGGCGGCCGGCGCCGTCGAACGCTGCATTGCCGCGCCACAGGTCGCCGTGCAGCAGCGACGCCGGCGGCGCCTCGTCCGCCAGCAGCGCGTCGCAGGCGCGGCAGGCGGTCTCTTCGAGCGTGGCGAGCGCAGGCAGGCCGCGTTCCCGCGCGAAGCGGAACTGCGGCCGCAGCCTGCGCTCGCGCCAGAACGTCGCCCAGTCTTGCGCCGGCGCGTTGAACTGCGGTGTGGCGCCGATCGTGTTGTCCCGGTGCCAGCCGTAGGTGTCGCGCGTGACTGCGTGCAGCGCGGCGAGCGCGGCGCCGGCCGCGTTCCAGTCGCCGTCGTCGTGCAGGTCGACCCATTCGAGCACGAGAAAGCCGCGCGCGCCGGCCACGCCATGGGCGACCGGTCGCGGCACGCGCACGGTGCGCGTGGCGTCGATTTCCTCGAGTGCCTGCGCCTCGGCGTCGAACGGATGCTCCACCGCGCCGACCTTGAGGAACAGCGGGCCCGCTTCGGAATCGAGCCGCCACGCCTCGGCGATCGACCCGCCGCCGATCCGCTCGGCCGAGCGCGGTTGCCAGGCGGCGCCGAGCGCGTCGCGCACGGCCGCATCGACCGCTTGCGCGAGCGCGCGGTCCAGCGCGCTCAATCCGCCTGCCGCGCCGGCTGCAACCACGGCGCAAAGGAAAGCCGCGGGCCGTGCCAGGCGACCTCGGCCAGCCTGTCGCCGAGCAGCAGCGCGAGCCGGTGCAGCGCCTGCCCGAGTGATGCGGCGGGAAGGTACGACAGCACGTGCTGGGTGTGGATCTGGACCTTCGACATCGTCGAGCGCTCGACGACCATCAGGCGGTACCCGAGCTCGGCCACGACGCGCATGTTCGGGGTTCCGGCCGCCTGGCCGGCGAGGATCGAACGGATCCCGCCGCTCGCCGCCGCGTTCAACATGTACCAGCGCAGAACGTGGTTCAGCCGCCGCCCGCTGTGCTCGGCGGCGGTGGCCGCGCGGCTGACGACAAGCGCCGGAAAGTCGTCGGCGGCGAAGTCCCAATCGAGTTCGAGCTCGGCGCGCGCCTCGTCGGCGTCGAGCACGACCGTCTGGCAGACCGTCGCCAACGGCGTGGTGCCGTCGAACACGGCGGTCACGCTCGAACGCGGCGCATCCCGCGCGCAGCGGATGCATTCCGCGTCCTTCAGCGTGAACCAGGTCGCGCGCGCGTAGCTCGCGCTGCGCAGCTCGTCGATCGCGGGATGGTCGGCGGCGTCGATCACGCGTGCGGTCAGCATTCGAAGTGTGCCTCCGGAAGTCGCAAGAGCACGGCCCGCAAGGCGCGAGCCCGAAAGGTTCGCCGCACGGACACGGAAGCGCGGGCCGAGGCGCCGCATCGGCGTGGCGCGGGTCGCGGCCGCCCTGCGCACGCGAAGTGATGCTGCGCGACGGCGCAGGGCCTTGCTGTTCGTCGTGTGATCTCGGTGCCTCCGCGGTGATGAATCCGGCATTGCTGCTTCTCAGGCTGCGCGGTGCAGCCCTGCGGCACGTTCGGTGCGCAACGCGTGCCCCGGACCCGATCCGGCGCCGGCATGCAGCATGCGAAAGGCATCCAGATGCAGCGGCGCGCGCACGCGCGTCTGCTCGGCCAGCCGCACCACCGCGCCGGTCAGCCAGTCCAGTTCGCCGGTGCGTCCGGCCGCCACGTCGATCGCGAGCGACGGCCGCATCGCCGCGGGGCCGTCGAGGTAGGCCTGCCAGCGCCGCGCGGGCACGTCGGGGGCGAGCGCGGCGCCGGCGGCCTGTGCGACGTCGAACACTTCGTCGAACAGCTCGCGCAGGAAACGCAGCGCGATCGGTTGCGCGCGCACTTGGCCGAGCGGCAATTGCGTGACCGCGCAGGCGGTCGCGAGCGGCTCCAGACCGACGAATTCCTCCCACAGCAGCGTATCTGCGCTCGGCGCGACCTGCGTGTCGATGCCGGCGCCGGCCAGGCGCGCGGCAATGTCGCGCGCCAGCGCGTAGGCGGGCGGATGCAACGGCGCGATGCCGACGCGCCGCACGTCGGAGAACACCTCGACCAGGCCGGGCTCGGTGCGGCGCGCGTCGACTGCGACCACGCCGGCGAGCACGCGATCCCTGCCGAACAGTGCGGCGCACATCTGCGGTGCGGCCAGGCCGTTTTGCGTGGTCACGTAGATGCGTTCACCGTCGTCGTCCTCGGCCACGCCGCGAATCGCCCGCTCGAAGTCCGGCATCTTGGTGCACAGGACGACGAGTCGGTGCGAGCCGCGCGCGACCGCGTCGCAGATGAAGCGCTCGCGATCGATCAGCGTTGCACGGCCGCCGCGCCGAACGGCCAATCCGAGCCGCCGATAGCCGAGGAAACTCTCCGGGCGAACGCGGAATGTCACGTGCCAGCCGGCCGCCAGCAGCGCGGCGCCGAGCACCGCGCCGACCGCGCCGGCGCCGACGATCAACGCGCTCTTGTCCGTGTACAGCATCGAGTCCGAACCTGTGAACGGCCGCCCGCGAGGCGGCCGCGCGAACCGTAGCAGCGGCGCCGCCGCGCTCGCAAGCGCCCCTGCGTCGATTTGGGATGGCGGCAAACAGCCGCGGCCGCACTCGCGCGGCTCGGAAAAGGGTGCCATCGTCTTGTCTCGCAGCCCGCCGGCGTCGTTGCGCAGCGCTGGCTTCGGCCGCCCGCCTGCGGCGGCGGGCTTGACGTGCGCTGCGCGCACGCGCGCCTGCGCCGAAAGGCCGGCGCGTTTTCGGGCCTCGCCGACCGCGGGACATGCCTCGGCTCCGCCTCTGCGTGCGCCTGGCCAGCGGCCCGCGCGCCGAAATCCTCACCGCCGCTCAG
>JBBIJJ010000300.1:0-3639 GCA_037446035.1 Burkholderiales bacterium | reverse complement strand
CGACGAGCATGGTTGGCTCGGGACGCCGAGCGTGGCTGGGGCGGGATGACGAGCATGGTTGGCTCGGGACGACGGGCGTGGCTGGGGCGGGACGACGAGCGTGGCTGGGGCGGGATGACGACGGGAGATCGATTCGGGCGGTGAGCACGTGTCACGGGGACTTCGTAATGCTCAAGAGTTATCCAGGCGCAGCGAGCCGGCGGACGCTCGTGTCCCCAGCCCATGGCCGGATCTCGGGTTGAAGGTCGATGGCTGGCGAACACTGGCTTTCGAAATCTGCGACGGCCGTTGAGATTTCGATGTCCGCCGCACCGCTCGCAGGCCCTGCACCACTGGTCGTGTTCGATCACGTGACCAAGCGCTACGGCGCGTTCCGGCTCGCCTTGTCGGAGGTCAGCTTTGCGGTCGGGCGCAGCGAATTCGTGCTGCTCGCCGGACCAAGCGGCGCCGGCAAGTCGACGGTGCTGCGGCTGATCGCCGCGCTCGAGCTGCCGTCGAGCGGGCGGGTCGTCGTCGCTGGCGAGGACACCGCGCGGCTGCGGCCGCGCATGCTGCCGTTCTTGCGACGCTCGATGGGTGTGGTGCTGCAGGACCCGATGCTGCTCGACGATCGCAGCGTGCTCGACAACGTGATGCTGCCGGCACTCGCTTCCGGGCTACCGGCATCGCAGGCCGAGGAGCGCGCGCGCGCAGCGCTCGCCCGTGTCGGGCTCGATGCCCTCTCGGCGCGCCCGCTGGAACTGTCGGGTGGCGAGCAGCAGCGCGCGGCGCTGGCGCGCGCAATCGTCAACCGCCCGGCGCTGGTGCTGGTCGACGAGCCGACCGCGCATCTGGATGCCGATTCCGCAGCGCAGATCCTGCGATTGCTCGAGCAGTTTGCGGTGGCCGGCGTCACCGTGATCGTCGCTTCGCACGGCGACACGATCGTGGCGCCAACGCGGACTCGCACGATCCGGCTCGATCAGGGGCGGTTGGTCGAATGAGCAGCCTGCATCGACACCCCGCAGCAACGAACGCGATGCGCGTTTCCCGCTGTCCCGGTCGCGCCGCGGTCGTGCGATGCACTCCGCCCCCAGATGCTGCAAGGGGTCCGAGCCAGCATCGCGCTGCGTGCCTGGCAATTCGTGCTGGCTCGGCAAGCTCGGACGCGGCGCCGCGGAAAGCCGCTGCGCGGCGATGGCGTCGATGAGCTTCTGGAGCGCGCGCGCCCACGCGCTTCGCCGGTCGTTTCGGCTGCTGGCGCAGCGGCCTGGCACGCTGCTGCTCGCAATCGCCCTGTGCGCCGTCGCGCTGACGCTGCCGCTGCTCGCCGCGACGCTGGCGGTCGGCCTGCGACCGCTCGCGGCGGGCGCCTCGGTGGCGCCGGAGCTCAGCGTGTTCCTGTCACCCGCAGCGAACGCGCAGGACATCTCGGGCTTGCGGGCCCGCATCGAAGCGGTGCCGGGCGTACTGCAAGTTCGACACATCTCGCGCGAGACCGCACTTGCCGAGCTCGCCGAGCGTTCCGGCCTGGGAGCACCCCTGCGGGAGCTGAAGATCAATCCGCTGCCGGACGTGTTCGTGGTCGCGCTGGCCGCCGGCGCGTCTGCCGCGACGGTCGACGCGGTCGCGGCGGCGATCCGCCAGCTGCCGAAGGTCGACTCCGTGCAGGTCGATTCGGCCTGGTACCGCAAACTCGTGGGCATCGGCCGCATCGCACTGATCGGCGGCGCCGTCATCGGTGCGATGCTGCTCGTACTAGTGGCCGCGGTCGTCGTCGGGGCCGTACGGCTGCTGGCGACGGCCTCGAGCGACGAGACCCGGGTGCTTCGTATGGTTGGCGCGGATGAGGCTTACATCGCTCGTCCCTACGTGTACGCCGGCGGTGCCACGCTGGTGCTCGCGGCCGGCCTGGCCCTCGGTGCCGTGGCCCTCTTGTTGCACTTGCTCAATCCGGAGCTGAACGAACTCGCACGACTTTATGGCGCGGCGGGGTTCGCGGTGCCGATGTTGCCGGTGCCGATCCTGGTCGGCGTGCTGCTCGCCGCGATGCTGTTCGGGTTGTTCCTCGGCACCTTCGGCGTTCGCCGGCCACCCCGCCTAAGACCTTGACGGGGCTGGCGACGGCCTTCCGGACGACGCGGCAGACTGCCGTAAGCGAGTGCCCCCTTTCTCCCTAGCCAATGCTAGGCAAGGACAGAATCGCCAAGAACCAACTGAGGGACAGACGGTCTATGCCTTGGCACTCGAGGATGTCGACTGCTAACATCACTGGCGATTAAGGAAAAGGAGAGAGGGATGACGGCTACGTCAAACGTGCTGGTACCGGTTTTTTCGGGTGGCAGTGGGGCATTGGCCCTGCACCCGGGCAGTCTGGGGAACCTGGACGCGTACATCGCCGCCGTCAACCGCATCCCGATGCTGACGGCGGACGAGGAAACGCGGCTCGCCCGCGAGTACCGGGAACGCAATAGTCTGGAAGCGGCGCAACGGCTCGTTTTGTCGCACCTGCGCCTGGTCGTCGCGGTCGCGCGCAACTATCTCGGCTACGGGCTGCCTCATGCCGACCTCATCCAGGAAGGCAACATCGGCCTGATGAAGGCGGTCAAGCGCTTCGATCCGGAGCGCGGCGTGCGGCTGGTTTCGTTCGCGCTGCACTGGATCAAGGCCGAGATCCACGAATACATCCTGCGCAACTGGCGGCTGGTCAAGGTGGCGACCACGAAGGCGCAGCGCAAGCTGTTCTTCAACCTGCGCAGCATGAAGCAGGGGCACGCCGCACTGACGCCGGCCCAGGTCAAGAACGTCGCGCAGGGACTGAACGTCCGGCCGGAAGACGTGGTCGAGATGGAGACCCGCATGGCCGGCGGCGACGTCGCGCTCGAAGGGCGCAGCGACGACGGCGAAGAGGAGTTCGCGCCGATCGCCTACCTGAGCGATGCGCGTAGCGAACCGACCGAGGTGCTCGAGCGGCGTGAATTCGACCGGCTGCAGACCGACGGCATCGCGCGCGCGCTCGACGCACTCGACCCGCGCAGCCGCCGGATCATCGAGGCCCGCTGGTTGAACGAAGACCCCGATGGCAACGTCGGTACGGCCACGCTGCACGATCTGGCACAGGAATTTGGCGTTTCCGCGGAACGAATTCGCCAAATCGAGGCCAAAGCGCTACAGAAGATGCGCGGTGCCCTGACAGTTGAGCCTAGAAACGGCAGTTGAAGTCCGTGAAGTATCGAGAAACGCGTTCGCGCCAAAGCCTTGTAGTGACCACGACCATCACCCATTTGGAACTGCTCCGCAGTCCTCGGAATTGGCTTGAAACCCGCATGGATGCTGGCTTTCTGCCGTTTCGACGTGAGGCGAACTGCCGGATTTAGGTTGAGGCTTGATGGGTGCATCTTCGGGTAGGTTGTTCGCAGTAAGTCCGCCTCTCCTCCTCCCCCTCTCCTCCGAAGAGGCGGAACCTGAGCCCCGCGCAAGCGGGGCTTTTTTTTCCACGCCGCCGCCTGCGAGCCGCCAGCCCGGATGTTTCACGAGGGACGCGGGAATTGCGCGAGCGGATGCGCGCGGCAGGTTGCGCGAGACGGCCGCAGTCGCGTGCCCGCAGGCACGCGCGAGGAGTTGAGCGCAAGATGACCGCGCAGACGCCGCGCAAGCCCG
>JBBIJJ010000299.1:0-3656 GCA_037446035.1 Burkholderiales bacterium | reverse complement strand
CCGCTGGCTAGGCGCACGCAGCCGCAGGGCCGAGACATATCAAGTAGATAGGCGAGGCCCGAGCAGCGCGCAACGACGCCAGCGGGCCGCGCAGCAGAAAGATTCACACCTTCTGAGCCATGAACCCGCCTTGCCCTCAGGGCGCTGCGGCGCAGCCGATCCACTTATCGCAAGCCGTTTCGTGCTCAAACGAGTGGAGCCACCTCTCACCTCATTCGCCGCCGGCGCGTGTCAAGCCGCTGAATAGACCGCTTCGACACTCGCATCGTCCCTCGCCCACCCTCGCTCTGAGAACGCCATGTCCATGTCCTCCGATAGAACCGTCCGCGCCGCCGTCGTCCAGGCCGGCGCGATCCCGTTCGACACCGATGCCTGCATCGACAAGGCGATCCGCCTCACGGCGGAAGCGGCGGCGGGCGGCGCGAAGCTCGTCGTGTTTCCGGAGGCGTTCGTCCCCGGGTATCCGAAGGGGCTGAACTACGGGCTCGTGGTGGGCGCGCGCGATCCGGTGGGGCGCGAGGAGTTCCGCCTGTATCTGGACGCCGCGATCGAGGTGCCCGGGCCGCAGACGCAACTGCTCGGCGAGGCGGCGGCCGCGCATCGGTGTTATCTCGTCATCGGCGTCATCGAGCGCGAACTGGGCACGTGCTACTGCACGGCGCTGTTCTTCGGCCCCGACGGCGCACTGCTGGGCAAGCACCGCAAACTCATGCCCACCGCGATGGAGCGGATGATCTGGGGCTTCGGCGACGGCTCCACGCTCACCGTGATCGACAGCCCGTACGGGCGCATCGGCTCCGTCATCTGCTGGGAAAACTACATGCCGATGCTACGCATGGCGATGTACGCGAAGGGCGTCGCGCTTTACTGCGCGCCGACCGCGGACGACCGCGAGACCTGGCTGCCGTCGATGCGGCACGTCGCGCTCGAAGGGCGCTGCTTCGTGCTGACCGCCTGCCAGTTCCTGCGCCGGCGCGACTTTCCGGACAGCGTGCGCGTGTCGCTCGGCGATTCGCCCGACGCGGTGCTGATGCGCGGCGGCAGCGCGATCGTCAGCCCGCTGGGCCGCGTGCTCGCCGGCCCGCACTTCGACGGCGAGACGATCCTGGCCGCGGACCTGGATCTGGACGAGATCGGCCGCGGCAAGTTCGACTTCGACGTCGTCGGCCACTACAGCCGGCCGGACGTGTTCCAGCTCGTCGTCAACGAGCGACCGATGGCGGCGGTGGTGACAAAGGGGTAGGGGCGCGGTCTGCGCGCGGGCCGTTGTTGATCTGGCTTAAATGCGCCGGCCGCTGCGCGGTTTAGCTTCGGCCGTTCGACCGATCCCGCGGGCCCGGCGGGCCCGCCAGCAGCCACCATGCGACTCGTCTGTCCGGCCGGCACGCTGCCGGCGCTGAAGGCCGCCGTCGACAACGGCGCCGACGACGTCTACCTCGGCTTCCGCGACGCGACCAACGCGCGCAACTTCGCGGGGCTGAACTTCGACGACAAGGCGCTCGCCGAAGGCGTGCGCTACGCGCATGCGCGCGGCCGCCACGTGCTGGTCGCGCTGAACACGTTTCCGCAGCCGGGGCAGGGCGAGCTGTGGCGGCGTGCGGTCGATCGCGCGGTGGAGTTCGGCGCCGATGCGCTGATCGTCGCCGACATGGGGCTGATGGACTACGCGCGCCGCACGCACCCGCAGGTGCGGCTGCATCTTTCGGTGCAGGCGTCGGCGACGAGCTACGAGGCGATCAACTTCTACCGCAGCCGCTTCGGCATCGCGCGTGCGGTGCTGCCGCGCGTGCTGTCGCTCGCGCAGGTCGAGCAGGTCGTGGCCAACACGCCCGTCGAGATCGAAGTGTTCGGCTTCGGCAGCCTGTGCATCATGGTCGAAGGCCGTTGCGCGCTGTCCTCGTTCGTGACCGGCGAGTCGCCGAACACCAAGGGCGCGTGCTCGCCGGCGTGGGCGATCCGCTGGGCGCAGACGCCGACGCATACCGAGTCGCGCTTGAACGGTGTGCTGGTCGACCGCTTTCGCCCCGACGAGGCGGCCGGCTACCCGACGCTGTGCCGCGGCCGCTATACGGTCGAGGGCGACACGTACTACCCGTTCGAGGAGCCGACGAGTCTGAACACGGTCGAGCTGCTGCCCAGGCTCGCGGCGATCGGCGTGCGAGCGATCAAAATCGAAGGGCGTCAGAGGAGCCCCGCGTACGTCGCCAAGGTCACGCGCGTGTGGCGCGACGCGATCGACGCCGCGGTCAACGAAGGCGCGCGCTGGCGCGTGCGGCCGGCATGGCAGAGCGAACTGGCGTCGGTCGCCGAAGGCCGCCAGTGCACGCTGGGCGCATATCACCGGCCGTGGAAGTGACATGCAACCGCGAACCATGACCCCGAAACTCACCCTCGGCCCGCTGCCTTACTACTGGCCGCGCGAACGGACGCTGGCGTTTTATCGCGAGGTCGCGGGCTGGCCGGTCCAAGTCGTCTACCTCGGCGAGACCGTCTGCGCGAAGCGCCGCGAGCTGCGGCTGGCGGACTGGCTCGACCTCGGCGCGCAGCTCGTCGCCGCCGGCAAGGAAGTCGTGTTGTCCACGCTCGGGCTGATCGAGGCCGAGGCCGATCTGCGCGCGGTGCGCGCAGTCGTCGAGCAGCAGAACTTCCGCGTCGAGGCGAACGACATGAACGCGGTCGCCCTGCTCGCGGGCCGCGGGCCGTTCGTCGCCGGGCCGTTCCTCAACGTCTACAACGCCGACACGCTGGCGCTGCTGCAGACGGCCGGCGCGGTGCGCTGGGTCGCGCCGATCGAGCTGCCTGCGGCCGGCATCGCGACGCTGCGGCAGGAGCTCGCCGCGCCGATCGAGATCGAGGCGATCGCGCACGGACGGCTGCCGCTCGCGATGTCGGCGCGCTGCTTCACCGCGCGCCACCACAACCTGTCGAAAGACCACTGCGAGTACCGCTGTCTGCAGCACCCGGACGGCATCGCGCTCGCCACGCAGGACGGCGAGCCGCTGTTCACGATCAACGGCATCCAGACCCAGTCGGCGCAGCCGATGACGCTGCTCGACGAGGTGCCGCGGTTCGCCGACCTGGGCATCGGCCTCGCGCGGATCGGCCCGCAGTCCGAAGGCACGGAACGCATCGTCGCGCTGTTCGACGCCGTGCGGCGCGGCGAACTGAGCGCGGACGCAGCGCTCGCGCAGGCGCGTGCGAGCGAGCCGATCGCTGCGAACGGCTACTGGCACGGCCAGGCCGGGCGCAGCAGCGTCGCTGCCGTTCACTGACCGCATGTATCGAAGATTCGACACGGGATCGCGGAGGCATCGAGTGCTTCTCTTTGCTCCTGTCCGTGTTCTCGGTGGTCAACGGCTCCAGCCTTCGAAGGCGCACGGACTGACCACCGAGACACCGACGACACCGAGGAAAAGACAAACCGCATTCCCCGTGTCGCCACGGTGAACAAAGGTCTTTCATGAACGCAACGCATGAACGCCGGCCCGCGCTGCCGCCGCTGCCACGCTGGCTGCCGCGTTACCCCGGATCGTTGGCGCTGGCTACGGGACTGAACTGGCTCGTGCTCGACCGCCTGCCGGCCGAGCTGCGGGCCAAGCTGCACGGCAAGTCGGTCGCGATCGTCGTTACCGACGCGGCGTTCGAGTTCGCGTTCC
>JBBIJJ010000298.1:0-3691 GCA_037446035.1 Burkholderiales bacterium | reverse complement strand
AAGATTTCGTCGCGAGCGGTCCGCTGGCGAGACGCACGCGGCCGCAGGGCCGAGTCACCTCAAGTGGATCGGCGAGGCCCGAGCACCGCGCAACGGCGCCAGCGGGCCGCGCAGTAAAGAGATTCACACCTTCTGAAAGGTGAAAGGTGACGCGTATAGCGACGGCCTTTCCGGCGCATGCCTGCCACACGGGCATCGCAAACCGCTCGAGACGGTCGCTGCTGCCCGAACGAACTTCGCCCGCGGGCACGCGTGGAACGATGCCGACGCCGGCGGGCAACGCGACCAGCGCTTGGTCGACGAAACGACGAACGTCGAAACGACGCGGTCCGCTGCGTTCGGCGGGATGGTCTTGCGCGGCGCCATGCTCCCGCCGGTCGCCGGCGGCAGCGACGGTGGGTACGGCGGGTCGGTGTCGTAAGGGGAGACGGGAGACGGCCGATCCGCGTGACCGCAGGTGAGACGCCCATGCCGGCGTCACCGGTGCGGAACGGATCGGATCGGGATCGTGGCGCAGGTAGTGCTGCGGGCCAAGCCGAAGTGAGGTGGATGTCGCACGGCGAGCGGCCGGCAGCTTTCTTGCGCAACACGTGCGCGTGAACGTCAGGCCGCGGCGAGCTGCAACGGCCTTCTTTGGCGGGCGCGAGCGGCGCTTACCAGTGGTCCATGCGCGCCGAAACGACGGCCGCGCCGTCGTGCCGGATCGTGCACGTGGTCTGGCCGACCGACCACGTGGATGCCACGTAGATGACGCGGTGCTCGCTCGCCTCGGGGTGCTGCAGCCGCTTGGCGTTGGATGGGGAGTTCACCCCATGCTCGCGCGCCAGCTCCGGCAGCTTGGCCAAGGGCAACCCGGCAGGAACGGCGGCGCAGAATGCCTTGACACGCCCATCGTCCCACAGCCTCAGCAACGGGTAGGCGAGCACGAGCAGGACAAACAGGGCGAACACGCGCAGCAACGCCAGGCCAAGGCGAGCAAGAACGCGCTTCAGGACCGTCATTTGCCGCTCCCGGCCGTTTCACGGCCCGTCAGCGCACGGCGCGTTTCCGCCAGCAGCTCGGCCAGGCTGCCGCGATACAGCCAGATCACGCCGCACGTCCAGTACAGCGACAGCGACGCCGGCCAGTTGGCGTCGCGCATCAGTTCGAGCGCGAGCGGATTCCTGAACGACCAGTAAATCGCGTAGCAGCCGTCGACGGTGAACCAGGTGGCCAGCGCCATCAGCGGCCACTGTCGCCAGCGGCGCTCCAGCATCACGCGCATCGACCACGGCGCGGTCAGATAGGTCAACGTCGCCATGATCAGGCTGATCGGCACGTCCCAGTCGATCGCCTCGTAGTAGTACGAGCCGGCGATCAGCAGCGCGATGCCGACCGCGAGGCTGAAAAGCTTCCAGGGGCGCAGATACTCCGTCATCGGTCCGATGCCTCGGATGCGGCGCGTCGTGCCCAACATAACAAGCCGCCGCGGCGGCGGTCCGCCGATATGCCGCCGCAAGCGGCCGCGATTCGGTGTCGACGCCGATGCGGCGAGCGTCGGTTCCATGGCAGGCGCTCCTGTGTCGCGTTTCGAGGAGCAAAGGATCGCCCGCGCCGGGCTCAGCGGATGAGCCTGACCGCAGCCCGCCGGCGGGCGAGCGCCGCGACTACTCGCGCTCGAAGCCGTGGCTGTCGAACTTCAGCGTGCGGGCATTTTCGGTGACGATGCGCACCACCTGCTCCGGCGCCCCGGCGGGGATTTCGGCGTCGATCTCGAGCGACACGCGCACCGTGGCGCGGGGCAGCCCGGCAAGGTGCGAGATCACTTCCTCCGCGATCCGCCCCGCATCGCGCCCGACGCGCGCCGGGTCGAGCGACACCGTGCCGTGGAAGCGACGCGACGGGTGAGGCGGCGTGGGCGCCGGCCCCGAGTCGCCTGGCTTGTCTGCGCCTGGGCTTGGCCCGGCCGGCGGCAGCGGGCCAGGGCTCGGCGCGGGCGGCACCTCGGCGTCGAGTTGGCGGCGCGCGACGTCCGGCTTGACGATCAGTCCTGCGTCCTCCGCACCCAATGCGACGACCTGCCCGCCGCGCAGTCCGCGATACCGCCCCCCCGCCTCGTCGTGGCTCTCGGCATAGGCAAACGTGTCGGACTGCCAGGTCAGAAGCGCCACGCCGTCGCACAGCGCCTGCGCCAGCACCTCGGGCCCCGCGAGCCGCGGCAGGTACGGGTAGCGCGCGAAGTCCTCGACGAGCTGCCGCACCGGCACGTGATCGCCGCGCCACAGCGGCACCGCGTCCAGATGCCGGCGCAGGATCGTGGGGCCCAGGCTCGTGATCAGGAGTTCTTCGCTGCGCAGCTTCCTGCTCGCGCGTACCGCGAGCGCATCGGCACCGGTGAGCCGCAACGCCTGCCATTCGACAGGAGCCTGCGGCGACTTCTGCTCCGGCACGAGCAGCCATTGGTAGGTCTCCGGCAACCGTGCGGTGACGGCTGCATCCGCAGCCTGCTTCTGTGTCTCGGCCTGCCGCACCTGGAACGGGGAGAGGTCCAGCGTTTCCTTCTCCGCCAGGATGGACGTCCACGCGAGGTACTTGCGCAGCGCCTCGTCCAGGTCCTGCAGCCGGACCCTGTCGGCCGCCAGGAACACCAGCGTGTTGCGGTACAGGCGCGGCGTGCTGCCGCGCGATTCGAGCATCGCGCGGGCGGCGGTTTCCGCAGCGTTGCCGGGCTCCTTCGAGTACGGGTGCTCCGCGGGCAACACGACGAGCCGCGCGTCGAGGTCGTCCGGCACGTCCGCCCCCGTGCGCGGCAGCGGGTGCACGCGCGCGAAGTCGCCGGTCCTCTTGAGATCGGCGCGCACGCGGGCGTCGAGTTCGGCGTGCACCTTGTCCGGGTCACGCTTCAACTGCTCCGCGCGGTCCTCGGCGAGCTTGGTGACCGTGGGCTGCGTCGCGTACCAGAAGCGCGGCCCGTCCTGGTACAGGTACGTCGCCGCAGCAGCCAAGCGCCGCAACGCGTCGCCGAACACCGCCGGCGACTCGCCCGGCATCACGCAGCCCAGATTCACGCGCCGGTCCTCGAGCCCGCGGTGCGCCGCCGCCGCGGTCGGCGCCGATCCCAGGTAGATCGTGCGCGCCACGCGCCGTGTGGCGGAAAGCTTGCCGAGGTTGGACACCTCGCCGTCGATCTTCAGCGGCAGCGAGCTCGGCCCGTCCACGTCGCGCTCGATGATCGGCACCCAGTTGTCCGACAGATAACGCGTCAGCTCGAACTGCACGCGCGCATCGTCGATCGGGATCGTCGAGGGCAGGATCAGCGGGTTGCGGTCGTCCTTTTCCCACAGGCTGTGGATCACGGCCGCCATCAGCCGCAGCACGCCGCGCGTGCGCTGAAACTTCACCAGCGTGGACCAGTCCTCGTAGAGCCGGTCGAAGATCTCCGGGTGGATCGGAAACGCCGCCTGGATGCGTTTCTCGTAATCGGAGCTCCTGCACTCGGGCGGAAACTCCGCCGCCTGCGCGCGATACAGATCCGCGAACGCGCGCGCGGTCACGTCGCGCTGCTTGAACGCCTCCGGTCCCGCCAGCGGCTCGAACAGCCGCCGCCGCACGATCTCGAAGCCTTCCTCGGCCGAGGCTGGCCGCCATGACGACTCCACGCGCCCGACCACGTTGCGCAGCCGGTCCAGCGCCTCGCGCCCGCGAATGCCGC
>JBBIJJ010000297.1:0-3696 GCA_037446035.1 Burkholderiales bacterium | reverse complement strand
AAGATGTAGCCCGCCGCGAAGTGCAGGAAGCGGATATAGCCGAACCAGAACGTGTTGTAGGCCTCGCCGCCGACCGAAGGCGGCGGCACGCCGATCAGGAATCCCGTGCCGATCAGCACGAACATCGCCAGCATCATCACCCAGTGCCACAGGCGTACCGGCGCCTCCCATACGTAGACGGGTTTGCCGCCATGCACTGCTGCCATAACGTTCTCCTCGTCCGGGCCCGCGTCAGCGCACGGTCACGCGCGTAACTTCTTCGCCCTCGGGCGAGAGCACGTGCGTGGCGCACGCCAGGCACGGGTCGAAGCTGTGGATCGTGCGCAGGATCTCGAGCGGCTAGTCGGGCTTCGCCATCCGGGCGTTCAGCAGCGAGGCCTCGTACGCGCCGATCTGGTTCTTGTGGTCGCGCGGACCCGCGTTCCACGTCGTCGGCACGATGCACTGGTAGCTGTCGATCTTGGTGTTGCGGATGCGGATCCAGTGCCCGAGCGCGCCGCGCGCCTCGGCCGGCCAGGTCTTCGGCTCCCACAGCTCGACGTTGGCGGTGGCGACGTTGCCGGCCTTGATGTTGGCCATCAGCTTGCCGAAGAAGTACTTCATCTTGTGCGCGGCCCACGAGCACTCCAGCCCGCGCGCGGCCGTGCGGCCGAGCGTCGAGAACAGCGCCGTGATCGGCACGTCGAGCTTCTTCAGCACCATGTCGACCGGTTCCTTGAACTCCGGCCTGCCCATCGCGTAGGCGACGACGTAACGCGCCAGCGGGCCGACCTCCATCGGCTGGCCCTTGAAGCGCGGCGACTTGATCCACGAGTACTTCGCGCTCTCGTCGACGGCCTTGATCTCGGTCTTGCTGCCTTGCGTTTCCTTGCCGAGCACGAAATTCGGCTCGGTCACGCCGTCGAACGGATGCAGGCCCTTGGTCTCGTCCGCGTACTTGTACCAACTGTGCGTCACGTATTCCTGGATCTGCGCCGGGTCCTTCAGGTCGACCGGATGGATCTCCTTCAGGTTGCCGTTGAGGATCGCGCCGCGCGGCATCAGCAGGCTCTTGTTGCTGTCGTCGTTGGCGATGTCCGGGAACTCGCCGTACGCGAGCAGGTTCTGGCCGGCGATGCCGCCGCCGATCGCGCCCCAGTCCTTGTAGAACGAGGCGATCGCCAGCAGGTCGGGGATGTAGACCTGGTCGATGAACGCGATGGTGTCGTCGATGATCTTGCCCACCATGTTCAGCCGTTCCATGTTGATCGCGCCGACCGCGCCGACGCCGTCGACGTTGATCGAACACGGCACGCCGCCGACCAGCCAGTTCGGGTGCGGGTTCTTGCCGCCGAAGATCGTCTGGATCTTGACGATCTCCTTCTGGAAGTCGAGCGCTTCCAGATAGTGGCCGACCGCCATCAGGTTGGCTTCCGGCGGCAGCTTGTACGCCGGGTGGCCCCAGTAGCCGTTGCGGAACGGGCCGAGCTGGCCGCTTTCGACGAACTTCTTCAGCCGGAACTGCAGGTCGCGGTAGTAGCCGGGCGACGACAGCGGCCAGTTGCTGATCGACTGCGCCAGTTCCGAGGTCTTCTTCGGATCGGCCTTCAGCGCACTGACCACGTCGACCCAGTCGAGCGCATGCAGGTGGTAGAAGTGCACCAGATGGTCGTGCACGTACAGCGTGGCGTGCATCAGGTTGCGGATCACGTTCGCGGTGTCCGGGATCTTGATGCCGAGCGCGTCCTCGACGCAGCGTACCGAGGCGAGCGCGTGTACGCCGGTGCACACGCCGCAGATCCTCTCGGTGAACGCCCAGGCGTCGCGCGGATCGCGGCCCTTGAGGATCACCTCGAGCCCGCGCCACATCGTTCCGGTCGAGACCGCGTTGCGGATCACGTTGTCGCGGTCGACGTTGACCTCGACGCGCAGGTGGCCCTCGATGCGGCAGATCGGATCGACGACCACCCGCGTGCCGCTGTTGTCGAGCTTGAAGCCCTGGGTTTCGATGACTGGCATGGCTGACCCTCCCGCCTACGCTTGCTCGGACGACTTCGAACGCCCCGCGGCACGCCGGATCGCGCTCACCGCCGCGTGCGCGACCACCGCCGCACCGACCACACCGGCCGCGACCGCACCGACGCGGTCGGCATTCGCTTCGACGCCGAAGTCCTTGATGTTGGTGAGTCGGTCGTAGAACGAACCCTTGTCCCAGAAGCCGTCCTCCGAGCAGCCGATGCAGCCGTGGCCGGAGCCGATCGGGAAACTCACCCCTTCGTTCCAGCGCGTCGTCGAGCACGCGTTGTAGGTCGTCGGACCCTTGCAGCCGACCTTGTACAGGCAGTAGCCCTTGCGCGCGCCTTCGTCGTCCCAGGATTCGACGAACTGGCCGGCGTCGAAATGCGGCCGGCGATAGCACTTGTCGTGCACGCGCTGGCTGTAGAACATCTTCGGCCGCCCCTGCCGGTCCAGATCGGGAATGCGGTCGAACGCGGCGACGTAGGTGACGACCGCGCTCATCACCTCGGCGATCGGCGGGCAGCCGGGCACCTTGATGACCGGCTTGTCGAGGATCACCTTGTCGATCGGCGTGGCACGCGTCGGATTCGGTTTGGCCGCCTGCACGCAGCCCCACGACGCGCACGAGCCCCAGGCGATGACCGCTTTCGCGTGTTTGGCGTATTCCTTCACCACGTCGACGAACGGGCGGCCGTAATAGATGCAGTACATGCCGCCTTCGCCGAGCGGCGGATTGCCCTCGACCGCGAGGATGTAGTTGCCCTTGTACTTCTCGATGATCTCGTGCGCGTTGGCGCGCAACTGCTCGCCGGCCGCGGCCGACAGCGTCATGTGATAGTCCAGCGAGATCGTCGACAGCACGACGTCCTTCGCGAGCGGGTGCGCGGAACGGATGAACGACTCGCTGCAGCAGGTGCACTCGAGCCCTTCGAGCCAGATCACCGGCAGGCGCGGCTGCGTCTCGAGCTTTTTCGCGATCTCCTGCGCCTGCGCGGGGCTCAATCCGAGCGACGCCGCGGTCAGGCTGCAGAACTTCAGGAAGCTGCGCCGCGTGATGCCCTGCTGCCGCATCACGTCATAGAGGGTCTCGATCATTGCCGTCTCCCGTGGGCGACTCCGGTCCGCACGAACGCGCGGAATCGTTCGCGCGCAGCGTGCGCCCGCCGCGCACGACGGCCTTTGACGGGTATCAAACCGGGACTGCGATGCGCTCGTGCCGTAACGGTGACCGTTACACGCCGCGCCGCCGGCGGATTGCCGACCGCGCCACGGGGGCATGCTCACGGGGCGTGGATTTCTACGGCGCGGTTCCGCTGGCGACGAAGTCTTCACCCCCCTCTCAGAAGGTGTGAACGTGAATCCGGCAGTCCACCGATGCAGTTTCGCGCAAGTGCGTTGTTCGGCCGGCCTTTGCGGCTTGGACTGCGCTCACCCAGCGGGTGAAGCCGCGATCGAGCGGGTCATCTCGCGCTGGCGCAGGGCGCAGACGCCCGGAATGCCGCGCAGGCGACGACCCACGCGCCGACGCGACGGCCCCGCGCGCCGGCGCTGCCGCCCGCAGCGCCGACGTTGTCATCCCGAGCGCAGCGCCGACGTCGTCATCCCGAGCGCAGCGCCGATGTCGTCATCCCGAGCGCAGCGCCGATGTCGTCATCCCGAGCGCAGCGAGGGATCTCGGCGTGGCGAGCGGGTGAGATT
>JBBIJJ010000296.1:0-3708 GCA_037446035.1 Burkholderiales bacterium | reverse complement strand
GCGGTGCCGAGCTTGGCCACGGCGTAGCCGGCGCCGAGCGACGACATGCCGGTGGCCAGCGCCGCCGACAGCAGGCCCCACGTCCACGCATCGGGCGGCAGCCCCGCGGCGGCCGCGGCCTGCGCGACGGCCGGCACGGGAAACACGAGCACCGCCGTGCCGCCGGCGGCCAGCAGTGCTGCGACGGCGGTCAGCACGAACGCGAGCTTCGACGTGTAGCGCGGGTCGGACATGGTCTGTTCTCCTAGTGCGTGGCGATGGTCACCGGCGGCGGCGCGAGCGGGCGGAACTCGCGCCCCGCCGTGCGGAAGAAGCGGGTGAAGAACTCGAACAGTACGAGCCGCGTCGTCTGGATCGACACGACCAGCCCCTCGATCGCGATGATCAGCGCGTTGCCGAGCACGAGCACGATCGCCTGCACGACGACGTTGCCGGCCGCCGTGGCGAGTGCCACCACCGCCGAGGCGAGCCCGGCGTGCGCGAGTGCGAAGGCGCCGACACGCGCGAACGAGAAGGTGTTGATCAGGATCTGCACCGTGCGCTCGACGAGTTCGCCGAGCGCGGCGAACGCCGCCCCGACACGCCGTCCGTGCAGTGCGCCGGCGACGGCCGACCAGGCCACGCCGAGCGCGGCCAGCGCCCAGCCGGCCGGATGCAGTATGCCCGCCAGCACGCCGACGTAGACGATCAGCACCGCCAAATCGTCGCGCAGCCACTGCGCCAGTTGCCGCTGCCAGACGGACTCGGCGAGCCCGAGCAGTAGTCCGATCGCCAGCAGCACCGCGCCACCCGCGATCGGCACCAGCAGCACCGGCAGCGGCTGCGCCAGCGGCAACGACCACAGCGGCTCGATCACGTGTTCGAGGCAGAACACGGAGCCGAACACGAAGCCGAAGGCGGTCGCGGCGATGCCGCCCGGAATCAGCAGCCGCAGCACCGGCAGACGCTTGCGCAGTAGCCAACCGACGCCGATCAGCACGAGCCCCTGACCCACGTCGCCGAACATGTAGCCGAACATCAGCGGCACAACGAACGCCAGCAGCACGCTCGGGTCCATGCCGGTGGCCGCCGGCATGCCGACCAGTCGCGTGAACACCTCGAACGGCCGCGCCCACCAGGGATTGCGCAGCACCAGCGGCGGCCGCGCGCCGCGCGGCGGCGGCGGAAAACTCGCCAGCGCGCGCGCACCGCTGACTTCGAGCGCAGCGATCACGCGCGCAGGATCGACGGTCCAGCCGGTGATGCGCGCGAAGATGCGGCCGCGCGCCGGATCGCCGAGCGCGATCGCGCCGCCGTGCTCGAAGCACCACGTCGCGCGCGCGATGTCGCCGAGCGCGCGCGCGACCTCGTGCTGCGTCGACAGCGCATCGATGCGTGCGCGCAAGGCGGCTGCGGCGGCCGCTTCCTGCGCGCGCAACTGCGCCACCCGCGCCAGGTTCGCTTCCGCGGTGGGCTGCAGCCAGTCCGGAAAGCGCGCGCGCCGGCCGTTGGCTTCGGCCACGGCGCGCGCCAGCGCCTCGATCGACTCCGGCGGGCCGACCGCAAGCAGCAGCCGCTCGTTGGGCACGTCGGCGGCGCGCAGCAGCACATCGTCGGGGACTTCGACGTCCACGCCCGCCGGCAGCGCGAACAGGCTGGCCGTCACGCCGTTGCTGGCCTGTGCCAGGGCAGCGAAGTCGATGCGGCTGGCGGCCAGTTCGCGCAACGCCGCTGCGGCGAGCTCGAGTTCCGCCAATCGCGCCTCGCAGCGCTGCAACGCCCCGATCGCGTCGTCGGCGTCCGCCGCCCACGCGCACAGCGCAGACAGCGCTGCGGCGAACGCGTCGGCGGGCGCGCGCCGCTCCACGGCCAGTTGCGTTGCCGGCGGCGGCCAGTAGGGGCGGAAGCGCTGTGCGAGCGTGCCGTAGTCCTTCAGCAGCTCGCTCATCGCGGCGGCGGCGTGCGCGTCCGGCGCGCCGTGCCATTCGATTTCGACGCAACCGGCGGCGGCGAGCGCTTCCAGCGCGATGAAGGCGTCTTCACGTGCTGCGACGATCTCGAACCAGCGTGCGGGTTCGGGGCGAATCATGACGCGGCGGCCGTGGCGGTGCGAAATGCCGCGCGCACGAGGATCTCGGCGCGCAGCCGTTCGAGGTCGAGTGCTGCCAGCGCCAGATACGCGAACAGCGCGGCCGGCTGCGCGGGGCAGTGGCGCAGCAGCGCGGCGACTTCGGCGCCGAGGCGCTGGCGCGCCGCCGGCGCGTCCTCGACCGTCAGCGCGGCGAAGCGCGCCAGATGCGCGCGCACCAGCGCGGCCAGCCGCTCTATGCTCGCGCGCGCCTCGTCGTCGAGCACCGGCCAGCGCGCGCGCCATTCGGTCTCCCAGGCGCGAACCGCGCTGTGCAGCCGCGCGCGCTGCCGCGCGGCGGCGTCGAGCCGGCGCGGCGGCGGCTCGGCGGTCTCGACGGCGAGCGCGACCGCGGCCAGTGGACCGGCCGCCAACGCGGCGCGCCGCTCGCCGCGCTGCGGATGCGCGTACGGCGCGAGCACGGGGTCGGCGGCGATCCAGGGCGCCGGCAGCTCGTCGCCGAGCAGATGCACCAGCGCGGGCAGATCGACCAGGTGCGCGGTCCAGCGGAGCGCGGCGCGCCAAGGGTCGGGCGCCCAGCGTGCGAGTTCGTCGACGCGCGTTCGCCATTGCTGGCGGAAAGCCAGTTCGAGATCCGCCAGCGGCGCCGGCCAGGTGACGCCACTGAGGTAGGCCGCCGCGGCCGAGCCGCGCACCGCCTCGAGCGCGGCGCCGACGCTGCGCGCGCTGTGAAGCTGTGTCCACAGCCGCTCGTCGGGGCGTTGCGCCAGCCGCGCGCAGGCGCGCGCATACGCGTACTCGATCGGCAGCCCGGCGATCACGGCGCGCGACCCGCAGGCAGGCCCGGCGCGTGACCGGTCAGCGCATCGGCAAGCTGCTCGATCGCTGCCTGCAGCCGCCGCAGGTCGCCGGCGTCGGGATCGGCGCGTTCGGTCAGCGCGGCGCGCTCGCGCTCGATCGTGGCCAGTCGCTGCGCGAGCCGCGCGGCGGCGATGTTCCGCACGCGCGCGGTGCGCTGCGCCGCGCGTTCGGCGATCGCGCGCGCGCGTTCGTGCGCCTGCTGCACGCGCGCCTGCGCCTGCGCCGCACAGGACTCGACGGCCGCGCCGGCAGCGCGTTCGGCTGCGAGCACGCTGGCGATCGCGGCTTCGACCTCCGCCGCATCCGCCCAGCGCGCGTCGGCGCTCGTGCTCGTCGGCATCGTTTCCCGCCCCCCGCCAAGGCATCGATCGGACTGTAACAAGTGTTGCGCCCGGTGCCGGTGCGGCGGTTGACCGCTGTCAACAACAGCGGCTGCGCGCCGCGCATCGCGCGGATCGAGCGGCCGGCGTCGCGCGCCGACGACCGGCGCGATGCACGCGTTACGGTTACGTGTGTTCCAGGGCAACCGCAAATTTCGCGCCGCCACCGCGCGGCCGTGATCCAGGTCAACTTCCCGACCGGGACCGGCGGCACGACTACGCCTGCCAAAAAGGCAAGGGATACGGTGAGGCGCCTCACAGACCGCACCGGCCCGGACCAAAGAAGGGGGTTCCTATGCATCGTCGACTGACCGCGTTGATGAGCGCGGGCGCCGTGGCGCTGTCGCTCGTCTTCACTACACCGGCGCTTGCGCAAGCGAAGTCGGCGGAAACGCCGGT
>JBBIJJ010000295.1:0-3717 GCA_037446035.1 Burkholderiales bacterium | reverse complement strand
AGCGATGACCACCCAAACCCTCCTTCCGCCCGGCTGGTCCTCGCCGATCGGCTATGCCAACGGCATCGCGGCCGACGCCGGCCGCATCGTGTTCGTCGCCGGTCAGGTCGGATGGGACGCGCAGCAACGCTTCGTCCGCACCGACTTCGCCTCGCAGTTCGACCAGGCACTTGCCAACGTGCTCGCGGTGCTCGCGCAGGCGGGCGGCCGTGCCGAGCACATCTGCCGCATGACGGCGTACTGCTGCGACAAGCCGGCGTATCTGGCGGCGCGCCCGGCGCTGGGCGAGGTCTGGCGCAAGCACATGGGCAAGCACTACCCGGCGATGAGCATGATCTTCGTCGCCGATCTGCTCGACCATCCCGCGGTGATCGAGCTCGAAGCGACGGCTGTCATACCTTTCGCGGCGTGAGCGCCGCAGCGAGGTCCGCATGAGCACGACCACGATCGAACCGAAGCGCGCCACGCGCGACGTGCCGACCTATTGCTACAACTGCGTGGCGGGCCCCGACCTGCTGACGGTCAAGGTGACCGATGGGGTCGCCACCGGCATCGGGCCGAACTTCGACGGCATCGGCCTGCACCCGTCCGACGGCCGGCCCTGCGTGAAGGCCTACGGGCTGATACAGAAGACGTATCACCCGGCGCGCATTTTGACGCCGATGAAGCGCACGAACCCGACGAAGGGCATCGACGAGGATCCGGGCTGGGTGCCGATCTCGTGGGACGAGGCGCTCGATACGATCGCCGCGAAGCTGCGCGACATCCGCAGCCGCGGGCTGCACGACGAACACGGCCTGCCGCGGCTCGCGGCGACCTTCGGCCACGGCGGCACGCCGGCCAACTACATGGGCAGCTTCCCGGCGTTCCTCGCGGCGTGGGGCGCGGTCGACTACAGCTTCGGCTCCGGGCAGGGGGTGAAGTGCGTGCACTCCGAGCACCTGTTCGGCGAGTTCTGGCACCGCGCGTTCACCGTGTCGGCCGACATGCCGCTCACGCGCTTCAACATCTCGCTCGGCAACAACAACGAGGTCACCGGCGGCCCGTGCGCGGTCACGCGCCATGCGGACGCGCGCGTGCGCGGGGCCAAGCGCGTGCAGATCGAGCCGCATCTGTCGGTCACTGCCGCGACCTCGGCCGAATGGATCCCGATCAAGCCGAAGACCGACGCCGCGTTCATGTTCGCGCTGATCCACGTGCTGCTGCACGAGCATCCGCGCGAGCGGCTCGACCTCGAATTCCTGCGCGACATGACATCGTCGCCGTACCTGGTCGGCCCGCACGGCTACTACCTGCGCGACGCCGACAGCGGCAAGCCGCTGCTGTGGGACCGGCAGCGCGACGTTGCGGTGCCGTTCGATGCGCCCGGAATCGACCCGCTGCTCGAAGGGCGCGTGCGAGTCGCGCGCGCGGTCGAACTGGGCGCCGACGGCGAGCGCTGGGAGCACGAAGACGTCGAGGCCGACACCGCGTTCGCCAAGCTCGTCGCGCACATGCGCCAGTACAGCCCGGAGTGGGCCGCGCCGATCTGCGAAGTGCCGGCAGCGACGATCCGCCGCATCGCCGCCGAGTACCTCGACAACGCCTGCATCGGCGAGACGATCGCGGTCGACGGCGAAGTGCTGCCGTTCCGCCCGGTCGCGGTGACGCTCGGCAAGACGGTCAACAACGGCTGGGGCGCGTTCGAGTGCGTGTGGTCGCGCACCGTGCTCGCGGTGCTGGTCGGCGCGCTCGAAGTGCCGGGCGGCACGCTCGGCACGACGATCCGGCTGAACAAGCCGCACGACAACCGGCATGCGAGCGTGAAGCCGGGGGTCGACGGGTTCATGACCACAAACATGAACCCGACCGGCAAGGACACCTGGGTGCGCAAGCCGACGGGGCGCAATGCGCACCGAACGCTGGTGCCGCTGTCGGGCAATGCGGGCGCGTGGAGCGAGGCGCTCGGCCCGACGCATCTGGCGTGGATGTTCACCGACCGCACGCCGCAGGCGTGGCCCGAAGCGAGCCTGCCCGAGATGTGGATCGCCTACCGGACGAACCCGGCGATCTCGTTCTGGGACACGCGCAAGGTCGCGGCAATGATGGCGAAGTTCCCGTTCACCGTGTGCATCGCGTACACGCCGGACGAGACGAACCACATGGCCGACATCGTGCTGCCCGAGGCGACCGACCTCGAATCGACGCAGCTGATCCGGCTGGGCAAGACCAAGTTCGTCGAGCAGTTCTGGCATCACCAGGGCTGGGTGCTGCGCCAGCCCGCGGTCGCACCGCGCGGCGACTCGCGCGACTTCACCTGGATCGCGACGGAACTCGCCCGCCGCACCGGGCTGCTCGAGCCGTACTTCGAAGCGATCAATCGCGGTGCCTGCGGCGTGCCGTTAAAGACCGATCGACGCGATTTCGCGCTCGATCCGGCGCGGCCGCATTCGGTCGACGAGATCTGGGACGCCGTGTGCCGCGCCGCGAGCCACGAGCTTTCCGGCGGCACCGAGGTGCACGGGCTCGACTGGTTCAAGCGGCACGGCCTGATGACGCGGCCGTACAAGCAGACGAGCTGGTATCTGTACCCGACGATGAGGCGCCTGGGCCTGCGCTTCGAGCTGCCGTATCAGGAGCGGCTCGCGCGCGCCGGCCGCGAGCTCGGCAACCGGCTGCACGAGGCGGGCGTGACGTGGTGGGACCGCCAGCTCGACGAATACCAGCCGCTGCCGGTGTGGCACGACTTCCCCGCGATGTGGGAAAAAGACCTCGTGCGCCGCGGCCACAAGCCCGAGGACTTTCCGTTCTGGCTGCTGACGACCAAGAGCATGCAGTACCACGCCGGCGGCAACGCGGCGATCCAGCTGATGGACGAAGTGGCGGGCAACCTGCGCGGCCATCGCGGCGTGGTGATCAACGCGCGCACCGCGCACGCGCTCGGCATCGAAGACGGCGACCTGATCGAAGTGCGTTCGGTCGTCGGCGCTACGCAGGGCGCGGCCGTGCTCGCGCAGGGCATTCACCCGCAGACGCTGCTGATCATCGGCCAGTTCGACCACTGGGCCACGCCGTACGCGAAGGACATGCGAGCGCCCAGCCTGAACACGATCGCGCCGATGTCGCTCGAACTGACCGACGCGACCGGCTCCGGCGCCGACGTCGTTCGCGTCGCCGTGCGGCGCATCGGCCGCGGCTGAACGTCGATGCGCGACCCCCCCTTTGGGAAAAAGGGGGCAGGGGGATCTCTCCAGCCCTTCGCGGCGCGAAGGCTGCAAAATCCCGCTCGGTCCTCCTTTACGAAAGGGGGATGAGAACGGACGCACTTTCGGTGCGTGCGGATCGGATTCCCCCCTCGGTCCCCCTTTACGAAGGATGAAGTCAGGCGCACCGATGGTGCGCGATGTGGGGTTCCCCCTCCGCTCCCGTTCGCGATAGGCAAAGGAACTGCGCCCAGGAATGACGACCCATCCTCGTCTGCTCGCCCCGCTCGACCTCGGCTTCGTCACGCTGCGCAACCGCATCGTGATGGGCGCGATGCACACGCGGCTCGAAACGCTCGACCGCCCGGTCGAACGCATGCAGGCGTTCTACGCGGCGCGGGCGCGCGGCGAAGTCGGGCTGATCTTGACGGGCGGATTTGCGCCGAACCGCGAAGGCCTGATCGAGCCCGACGCGCCGATCCTCGACCGCGAGGATCAGCTCGATGCGCATCGCGCGATCTGCGAGGCGGTCCAT
>JBBIJJ010000294.1:0-3770 GCA_037446035.1 Burkholderiales bacterium | reverse complement strand
GTCTGCGGCCCGAAGATCGGGCCAGTGTCGTGAACTACGTGCTGAGCCGCCTCGGGCAGCAGTACGACATGAAGAACGTGTTCGACCTGGCGCGCTATCTGATCCGTACGCCGCCGGTGCCGGTGCGTTGGAGGCGCCGCATGATCGCGCTGGGCAGCGGCGACCCGACGCGGGCGATCTGCTCGACGCTGATCGCGCAGGCTTTCCAATCGATCCGTTATCCGATCCTGCCTGAGATCTCGGTCGAGAAGCTCGACGACCCCGGGTGCCGCGACTGCTACCTGGAACTGCTGCACATCCGCCACCACAGCCTGTTTGCGCCGCGCGACTTCGACGTGTCGCCGTTCTTTGCCGTCGTCAAGCCGCGCATCGCCTTCGGTTTCGACCATCGCACGCTCGCCTGGGACGATCGCGACCGCCGTGGCAGCGTGGTCGAACTGCGCCCGGCCGCGCTGGACGCGGGCGAGGGCTGAAACGCGTCGACGGCGGCGCGTTGCTCAGTCCAGCGCTGCGGCCAGCAGCGCCGGCAGCCCGGCGAGCGGTTTGGCCAGGTCGTCGTCGATTCCGTGACGCGCTTGCAGCCAGCGGTGGTCGTTGATGCTGACGATGGTCTTGCCGTTTGCGTCCTGCCGCACGAGCACCTTCAGCGGCAGATCGATCGCGGCGGTCGGTGCCGCCAGCATCACCGGCGTGCCGCCTTTCGGGTTGCCCAGCACGATGACCTGCGTCGTCGGCATCTGCAGCCCCGCCTTGCGCGCTTCACCGCTGTGATCGATACGGGCGAAGATCGTCAGCCCGCGGCTGCGGGCCGCCGCTTCGATCCGCTCGACCGTGACGTCGACCGGATAGCGGCTGTCGCGATGCACGAGCCCGGCGTCCTGCGCCGACGCGTTCGCGGCGAGCGCCAGCGACACTGCAAACGCAGCGCGCAACAAGGGGTGTGTGAGGTTCATGAGATCTCTCCTCCCGGCGTTCGAGTCGCCGCGTGTCAGTCGATCGACGCCGCGCGCCCGTTGCGCGATCCGCTGGGCGCCGCGCTCAAAGGGACGTACCGATCTGCGTGAGCCACGGCGGCGCGACGTCCAGCAGCCACGCTTCGACGCGCTTGTCGATGCCGGTGAAAATGAAGGCGCCGAGCACCAGCATGACCGCGCCCAGGACCTTCTTGCCGCCGCGCCCGGCCGCGAGCAGACGACCGCGCAACCTGGTCATCGCGCCGCGCGAGGCGAGCCCCAGGGCCACCAGCGGCAGGCTCGCACCGAAACCGAACATCGCCATGACCAGGGTGACCTGCGCCAGTTGCTCGCCCTGACTGGCGAGCGTGACGGCCGCTCCGAGGGTCGGACCGACGCACGGGCTCCACACGACGCCCAGCAGCATGCCGAGCACGAACTGGCCAGGCAGTCCGCCGAGCGTCACCCGGGCGAGCAGCCCGTGTCCTGCGGACGAGACACCCGCCGTAGCGGTCGCGAAGCGCTCCTGCAATCTTGCCGACAGCAGCAGCACGCCGAAGACGATCAGCAGCACCGCGGCGATCGTTCGAAACGTGGTCGGGTCCAGCCCGAGCGACGCCCCCGCGCTCGCCAGCGCCACGCCCACGACGGTGAACGACAGCGTCAAGCCGGCCGCCAGCGCCCACGGGCCGAGACGATGCGCGGCGACCGCCGAGGCGAGCAGGATCGGCACCAGCGGCAGCACGCACGGCGACAGTGTCGACAGGCTGCCCGCCGCAAGCGAGATCCCGTAGGTGGCGAGTCCGAACTGCATGGGCTGGCTAAAGCGCTTTGGCCAGCTGGGTGGCGATCGCCGCGCCGTCGGTGACCGCGGTCGAACGAGCGACTTCCTTCGCACCCTTGTAGACGATCAGCGTGCTCTGGTACTGCACGCGCAGCTGGCGGACCACGTCCTTCTGCCGGTCGAAGTCGACGCGGAAAGCGACGAAGCCGGCGTACTTCGGTTCGCGCAGCAAGGCCTCAAGCACCGGCTCCTGCGCGCGGCAGGTGGCGCACCAGTCGGCATGCACGGCCAGCAGGATCGGGCGGCCGGCTTTCTGCGCGGCCTCGAAGGCGCCGCGTTCGAACGGCTGACCGGCCGCGCGCACGGCGGCGCTGAACAGCAGGCCCGCTGCCAGCACGAGGAGGGCATGCAGCAACACGCGAGGGTGAATCCGAATGGACGTTCTCATGGCATGGGTTCCTGAAGCGAATACGCGTCCGAACGGAGCGGTCGGGCGCAGGACACCCTTCTGTCGGTGTCGGTCACGACTCCTTACAGCGGCGCGTCGGTGAGGACCCGAGAAGGGGAACGATTTCGGCGCTGGCTCATGACCGACGCGCTGGCGCCCGCGTGAAAGTTCGGCGGTCCCGGCCGCGACTCAGCCACCGATGCTTCTCGGACCGAGTGCGATGGAATTCGTTGACGCCAGGATCGGCGCGCGACTGCGCGCAGCGTGGGTGGCCGCATCGATGGCGGTCGCCGTGTTGCCGGGCGTTGCGGCTGCGGCCGACGGCTTGGACGCACCAGCGCACCGCACGCTGCGCCCGGACCGGTTGACGTTGCTGTACGGCGCGGCGAGCGACGCGCGCGCGACGTCGATCGGGCTGCAATGGGATCTGCCATGGCGGCACGCTTGGGGTCGGCGCGGAGTTCTGACGGCGCACGCCGAGTTCGCCCTGGGACATTGGCGCGCCGACGCCGCCGGCGATCGCGCGTCGGCCATATCCACTCAGGTCGGCATCACGCCGGTGCTGCGCTACACGTTCGACGGGGCGGCCGGGTGGTTCGTCGAGGCGGGCGTCGGTGCGAACGTGATCGCGCCGGTCTACAGGTCGAAGGACAAGCGGTTTTCCACCGCATTCAACTTCGGCGATCACCTCGGTGCGGGCTGGCGCTCGGCGGCGCGTCCGGGCTGGGAGTGGGCCGTGCGCGTGCAGCACTTCTCCAACGCCGGCATCGCGCGACCGAACCCCGGCGAAAATTTCATCCAACTGCAGTTCGCCTACGAGCTGCGCTGATGCCGGTGCGGCGGCGTCGACGCGGCAGCAGCGGTCGGTCGCCCCCGGTTACCGAGCCTCACGAAGGCTCGTGACACGAGCCAACCGCCCGGCATCCACGTCCTTCAGCCCTCGTGCTACCGAGCCAGCGCCGCCTGGTCATCGCGAGCCGAACCGCGCGCGTCATGCGAGCCGAGCCGCCCTCGTCATGCGAGCCGAGCCGCCGTCGTCATTCCGAGCCAAAGGCGAGGAATCTCCGCCGCGCGCGGTGCCGAGATCCGTCGTATTCGCTCTGGATGACGAGCGTCTGCCATGCCGAGCCGCCGGCTGGTCATTCCCGGCCGCCCCTTCGTGTCACGCTGGCGGGAAACCGCTGACGGCGACCCGAGACTTCTTGCGGCGCCGACTTCGAAGGCCCGTCATTCCGAGCCAAAGGCGAGCAATCTCCGCCGCGCGCGGCGCCGAGATCCCTCGCATTCGCTCGGGATGACGAGCGTCTGCCATGCCGAGCCGCCGGCTGGTCATTCCCCGCCGCCCCTTCGTGTCACGCTGGCGGGAAACCGCTGACGGCGACCCGAGACTTCTTGCGGCGCCGACCTTGAAGGCCCGTCATTCCGAGCCAAAGGCGAGGAATCTCCGCCGCGCGCGGTGCCGAGATCCCTCGCATTCGCTCGGGATGACGAGCGTCTGCCATGCCGAGCCGCCGGCTGGTCATTCCCCGCCGCCCCTTCGTGTCACGCTGGCGGGAAACCGCTGACGGCGACCCGAGACTTCTTG
>JBBIJJ010000293.1:0-3802 GCA_037446035.1 Burkholderiales bacterium | reverse complement strand
GCCGCTTGTGTATTCATGCTCGGGCTGCTCGAGCGCGGCGCAACTCGCCAACGCGGTAGCGCTGAGGCTCGACCGCGACGGCACGGCCGAGATGTCATGCATCGCCGGCGTCGGCGGCGACGTGCCATCGCTCGTGCGCACCGCCAAGTCGGGGCGACCGATCGTGGCACTCGACGGTTGCGCGCTCGCCTGTGTCAAGCAGGCGCTGGCGCGCCACGGCGTGCGCGCCGACACCTACGTCCTGCTCTGCAGCGACGGCGTGCACGAGCGCGATGGCGCCGGCTTAGATACGGCCGAAGCCGAACGCGTGTTCGCCGCAGTGCGCAGGCTGGTGCGAACACGGCCCGTGCTTGCCACCGAAACCGACATCGCAGTCGCACAACCCGAAACACCGCTGGATTCGCTCGCGTGAACGCTGTCGACACCGCACGGGCAGCGGCCGCTCCGGCGCTGCCTCCATTGAGGCTCGCCGGACGCGAAGTGCTGCCGATCGTGCAGGGCGGCATGGGGGTCGGCGTCTCGGCGCATCGCCTCGCGGGCACCGTCGCCAGCCTGAACGCCGTCGGCACGCTGTCCTCGGTCGATCTGCGCCGCCATCACCCGGATCTGATGGAACGCACCACACGCATCGGCACCGGACCGGACGCGAAGGCCAGGATCGACGCCGCCAATCTCGAGGCACTCGACCGCGAGATCAAGGCGGCGCGCGCGCTCGCGCAGGGGCGCGGTCTGCTCGCGGTCAACGTGATGCGTGCAATCTCCGAGTACGCACACCACGTCAGGCGCGCCTGCGAAAGCGGCATCGACGCGGTGGTCGTGGGGGCGGGGCTTCCGCTCGACCTGCCCGAGCTGACGGCGGATTTTCCGCGGGTCGCGCTGATCCCGATCCTGTCGGACGCGCGCGGCATCGGGCTCGTGCTGAAAAAATGGGAACGCAAAGGGCGGCTGCCCGACGCGATCGTCATCGAGCATCCGAAACACGCCGGCGGTCATCTCGGCGCCGCGCGCATCGAAGAGCTGGCCGATGCCCGCTTCGAGTTCGAGAACGTGATCCCCGAGGCGCGTGCGGCGCTGCGCGCGCTCGGCGCCGAGGACCGCGTGCCGCTGATCGCCGCCGGCGGCATCAACACGCCGCAGCGCGTGCGCGAGCTGATCGCGCTCGGCGCCGCTGCCGTGCAGCTCGGCACCGCCTTCGCGGTGACCGAAGAAGGCGACGCGCATCCGGCGTTCAAGCGGGTCCTGGCGGATGCGAAGCCCGAAGACATCGTCGAGTTCATCAGCGTGGCCGGCCTGCCGGCGCGCGCCGTGCGCACGCCGTGGCTGGAGAACTATCTGCGGCTCGCGCCGAAGCTGCAGGCCAAGGCGGCCCTGCGCGGCGCCAAGCCGCGCTGCACGATGGTGTTCGATTGCCTCGCGCAGTGCGGACTGCGCGACGGCATCGCCAAGTTCGGCCAGTTCTGCATCGACCACCAGCTCGCTGCGGCGCTGCGCGGCGACGTCGAGCACGGCCTGTTCTTCCGTGGTGCGGGCAAACTGCCCTTCGGCGCCCAGATCCGGCCGGTGCGCGATCTGATCGCCTTCCTGCTGGGCGAGCCCGTCGCTGCCGCCGCCTGACTGCGGTGCGACCGAACCGAACGTAGGGCACCACTGGCCGTACGCGTTGCATCCTGCCCCGCCATGTCGACGACGCCCACCCGCAGCGGCGACAACCAGCGCGTGATCCCGCTGGCCGTGCAGGCGGATGCGGCGCCGCCGGCGCGCGCCTCGCTGCGCTGGCTGGCGGTCGCGCCGCATCGCTACTTCTTCTTCCTCGGCATGCTCGGGCTGACGGCGGCGTCGCTGTGGTGGCTCGTACAGCTTTGGGCACGCGCGCTCGGTGCACCGCTGGCTGCAGTGCTGCCGCCGTCGTGGCTGCACGGCTGGACGATGGCCAACGGATTTCTGCCCCTCTTCATGTTCGGTTTTCTGTTCACGGCTGGGCCGAAGTGGCTCGCGGTCGCGCCGCCCGCGACGCGCGCGCTGTTGGCACCCGGCGCGCTGGCATTTGCCGGCTTTGCGCTCGCGCTGATCGGCGCACATGTCGACGCGGCGCTCGTCGCCGCCGGCGCGCTCGCGATGGCCGCCGGCTGGGGCGCTCTCCTGTGGCGCTTCTTCCGGCTGGTGCGCGCGAGCCGGCTCGACGACCAGGTGCACGCACGGCTGGTGCTCGCGTTCTTTTCGCTCGGCGCGCTCGCACATCCGGCCTTCGCCTGGGGCACGCTGCAACTTTCCGCCGCGTGGGTCCATACGGCGGAAATGCTGTCGATCTGGCTGTTCATCGCGCCGGTGTACGTGACCGTCGCGCACCGGCTGATCCCGTTTTTCACGGCCAGCGTGGTCCCCTTCCTCGACGCCTGGCGCCCGCTGTGGCTGCTCGCCGCGTTCGTGTCGATCGTGATCGCGCACGGGCTGCTGCCGGTGGCCGGCGTGCTGCTGCCCTCGAAGTCGATCCAGGCGCTGCGGCTGGCGGTCGATGTGGCCGGCGCAGCGCTGCTGTTTTTCGTCGCCTGGCGCTGGGGTGTCGTGCAGAGCCTGCGCAACCGGCTGCTGGCGATGCTGCATCTCGGCTTCTTCTGGCTCGGCATCGCGTTCGCGCTGTACGCGTGGAACCAGGCGGTCGTGCTGCTCGGTGCGCCCGCCGCGTCGATCGGGCTGGCGCCATTGCACGCGCTGACGATGGGCTTCTTCGGCACGGTGCTGCTGGCGATGGTCACGCGCGTGACCGCCGGCCACGGCGGCCGTACGCTCGCGGCCGATCGCCTGACTTGGGCGCTGTTCTGGGTGCTGCAGGTCGCGGTGTTCGCGCGCGTGCTCGTCGATGCCGCGCCGGCGCAAGGCGCGTGGCTCACGCCCGCGGCGATCGCGCTGTGGTGCGTCGTGTTCGTCACCTGGGCCGCGCGCAGCCTGCCCATCTATCTGAAGCCGCGCATCGACGGGCGTCCGGGCTGATGTATTCCGCGCTCAAGACGATCCATATGGCGTGCGTGATCGCCAGCGGCGCCGGGTTTCTGCTGCGCGGCGCGTTGATGCTGGCGGGCTCGCCGCTGCTGGCCACGCGCTTTGCGCGCGTCGCACCGCACGTGATCGATACGATGCTGCTCGCCGCCGGCGTGACGATGGCGGCGGTCGCGCGCATCTCGCTTCTGGCGCATCCGTGGCTCGCGACCAAGATCGGCGCGCTCGTCGTCTACATCGTGCTCGGCTCGATCGCGCTGAAGCGCGGCCGCACCCGCGCGATCCGCGCTGTCGCTTTCGCCGCCGCCGTTGGCACGTACGCGTACATCGTCGGCGTCGCGTTGACGCGCAGCCCCACCCTGGGGTTCTGAGGTGGCAGCGACGTCGTCGCGCGGCCGGCTGCACGACGGCCCGCAGCCGATGCAGGTCATCCATCGCGCGCGATGTCGGGGATCTTGGCGTTGCCAGCGGCGGCGTCCGCGTCATCCGGAGCGACGCGAAGGATCTGGGCGCTGCGAGCGGCCGAGATTCCTCGCTCTTGGCTCGGAATGACGAGGCAGGGCCGTTCAGAACGAAACGAAACGAGTCGGCGGCTCGGAGTGGCCTACGCTGGTCATCCCGAGCGAATGCGAGGGATCTCGGCGCTGCGTGCGGATGAAATTCCTCGCCTTCGGCTCGGAATGACGTGGAAACGCGGCTCCGAATGGCCAGGGTTTCGACTCGGAATGGTGAGGGGTTCGGCTCGGAACGGCGACGGCGCGCCGGGGCGCAACGACGGTGTGGCGCGCCGGTGCGATCGTAAGCCCGG
>JBBIJJ010000292.1:0-3829 GCA_037446035.1 Burkholderiales bacterium | reverse complement strand
GGCCTGAGAAGGTGTGAAGATTTCGTCGCGAGCGGGCCGCTGGCTAGGCGCACGCAGCCGCAGGGCCGAGACATATCAAGTAGATAGGCGAGGCCCGAGCAGCGCGCAACGACGCCAGCGGGCCGCGCAGCAGAAAGATTCACACCTTCTGAGCAAACCATGAGCAACCTCGTCGACACCTACCGCGGCGCCGTTTACCCCTGGCACTGCGACCACATCGGCCACATGAACGTCATGTGGTACGTCGGCAAGTTCGACGAAGCGACGTGGAACTTCCTCGCGCTGCTGGGTGCCACGCCCTCGTACCTGCGCGGCAACGGCTGCGGCATGGTCGCGGTCGAACAGCGCATCGCCTATCAGCGCGAGCTGCACGCCGGCGACACCGTTGCTGTCCGCAGCGGCGCGCTCGAAGTGCGCGACAAGGCGATCCGCTTCGTGCACGAGATGCGCAACGGCGAAACGCAGCAGGTCGCGGCGATCACGGTGCTGACCGGCGTGCACATCGACACGACGACCCGCAAGTCCTGCCCGCTGCCCGCCGAGGTGCTGGCACGCGCGCGCGAACGCACGGTCGCCTACGAACTGCCGTGGTAGCGAGCCCATGCCGATGACGACGACCGTCGAGTTCTACTTCGATCCGATCAGCCCCTACTCGTGGCTCGCCGCAATGCAAAGCGAACGCGTCGAGGCGGCCGGCGTGCGGCTCGACTTCCGCCCCGTGCTGCTCGCCGGGCTGCTCGCCGCGCATAGCACCAAAGGCCCTGCGGAGACGGCAGCCAAGCGCGCGTACACGATGCGCGACGTGCTGCGGCTCGCCGCCCGCCTCGGCCTGCCCGTGCAAGGGCCGCCGACGCACCCGTTCAATCCGCTGCGCGCGCTGCGCATGTGCATCGCGCTCGACGATGCCGGCGCGCGCCGTGGCTTCGGCGAAGCACTTCTCGACGCCGCCTGGGCGCGCGGGCGAGACCTCACCGACGACGCCGTGCTCACCGCGCTGGCGCAGGAATGCGGCCTCGATGGCCGCGCACTGCTCGCCCGCGCGGATGAGGCCGACATCAAGCAGCGTCTAATCGATGCGACGGACACAGCGGTCGCCGCGGGCATCTTCGGCGTGCCGACCTATCGCATCGACGGCGAGATCTTCTGGGGCGAAGACCGTATCGACGCGCTGCTGTGGCGGCTGCAGGGAAATACGATCGACGAGGCACTGCTCGCGAAAGTGCTCGCAAGACCGGCGTCGGCGGCGAGGAAGGCGGGTTGACCCTCGCAGATGCAAATGTCAACCAATAGTTGACACGATGACGGCGAATAGTTAACCTGCGATCCGTGTGGTCCGTCGAGTTCAGCCGCGATGCGGTGAAGGCTCTGATGCGCATGCCGCGCGACCAAGCGCTTCGCATCCGCCGCAAGATCGACGAACTCGCGCGCGACCCGTACAACGCGCCGAACGTCAAGAAGCTCACGGAGCATCCCGGTTTCCGGCTGCGCGTCGGCGATTGGCGGGTCGTATATCTGTTGATCGAAGAGCGCGTCGTGATCCACGTCGTCCGAATCGCGCCGCGCGGCGAGGTTTACAAATGAGCGTTCAGATTCTCGAAACCGACGGCAAGCCGGCCTTCGCCGTGCTGCCGATCGACGAGTACCGCAGACTGCTGCAGTTGGCTGAAGACGCCAAAGATGCCGAGGCTCTGCGTCGCGCCGCCAAGCGCTATGCGTCCGGCGAGGAGGAAACGATTCCCGCACAGGTCGTCGACCGCCTGCTTGCAGGCGAGTCTCCCGTCCGTGTTTGGCGCGAACACCGCGGACTAACTGCTGCCCTGCTCGCCGAGATGATCGGCGTCACGCCGGCGCACATCTCGAAACTGGAAACGGGCAAGGGAGAGCCGTCGCTCGGCCTGCTCAAGAAGCTTGCGACCGCGCTCGACGTCGATATCGACTCGCTGGTCGGCGCGAGCGAATGAGTTGAGGCGTCCGGGCGACACCCGTCGAGAGCAAGCAATCGCGACGCGCGACAAACAACGCGACCCGGGTTGGCCATGGAGCGGCCCGCCACCGCGGGCGGCAGTGCAGACTGTGGAGCGAGCACCGCTGGCTGGCGCGCCCTTGACCGTCCTCTGCGCCGCCCGAGCGATGCAGGCGATCCTGCAGCAACCGCTTCCCGTTTAGCTCTACTTACGAGAGGGGGCAAGACGCAGCTTCTGCCGGCACTGCGCACGATCAAGTCGTCGCCGCGCGCGTGTGCAGAGCAAAGAGGGCGCGCACGCGCTCGATCGGCGACGGCGCGCAGTGCCGTGCGACATCGCTTGCGGGCAATGTCGCGCGAGATCGAATCGCGCCGCCTGCACCGCGCAGGTAGTCGGGAATCGCGGGCTGTGCGGGGGCCGCGATCGCCGGGCGCGCGACGTAGAGTTGCGCGTCGCCCTTGGTGGCGCTGACCAGGATCAGCTCGGCGCTTCTCACGTCGAAGCGCCGGCCGGCGCCGAGGACGAAGTCTTCGGTGCAGCGGTCCTGCGTCAGCCACACTTCGCCGCGGATCACGAAGACGGCCGAGCCGATCGGCAGTTGCAGCGGCAGCGGGTTAGCATCGACCCTGATGAACGTGCTGGCGAGATCTTCGGCTTCAACGTTCGGGTTCATCGTGTCGTCCTCCGGCAGGGAGATGGACATGGCGCACTGTCGCGCAGCGGCTGCCGTCGGACAAACGACGTTTCCAAATGCGGCGCATGCGTGGCGGGCATGAGTAGACAGCGCGATCTGCCCGTGTCGCTCGACCTGCTGCGCGGCTTCGAGGCGGCGGCGCGCCGCCTGTCGTTTACCGCGGCGGCGTCCGAACTGTTCGTCACGCAATCCGCGGTCAGCCGCCAGGTGCAACAGCTCGAAGAGCAGCTCGGTGTGAAGTTGTTCGAACGGCGCACACGCGCGCTGGTGCTGACCGACGCGGGCGAGCTGTACGCGCGCGAGGTCACGAAGGCGCTGAACGCGCTGCGGGAGGCGACCGCCGCCGTGCGCGCGAGCGCGACGCCGGTCGTGCGCGTGACGACGACGGTGACCTTCGCTTCGCTGTGGTTGGTGCCGCGGCTCGTGCAGTTCCAGGCGCAGCACGCCGACATATCGGTGCACGTCGTGGCCGACAACACGATGCGCGACCTCGAACGCAACGCGCTCGACCTCGCGATCCGCTACTCGCCCGAGGCGGCGGCCGGCGCAGGCGCCGAGCGTCTGTTCGGCGAACACGTCGCGCCCGTGGCGAGCCCCGCGCTGCTGAAAGGCCGCGGCGTGCGTACACCCCAGGATCTGCTGCAGTTGCCGCTGCTCGAGCTCGACGATCCGGCGCTCAGCGTGCCGTGGCTGTCGTGGAAGGTGTGGTGCGAAGCGATGAGGCTCGCGCGTCCGCGCGAGATCCGCGGGCTGGCGTTCAGCCACTACGACCAGGTGATCCAGGCCGCGATCGCGGGCCAAGGTGTCGCGCTCGGGCGCTTTCCGCTGGTCGATCCCTTTCTCGCCGACGGCCGACTCGCGCTGCCGTTGAAAGGCAGGCAGTACGCGACGCAAGCCACGCGCGCCTACTGGCTGATCGTTCCGCCGGCGGCGGCGCGGCGCACCGAAGTGAAGATCTTTACCGACTGGCTGCGCGCGCAGGTCGCCGCGCAAGCCAACGCCGCCAGCGCCAGCGGGCGCCGCGGCTGAATCAGCGCATCGCCGCGCCGCTTGCAACGCTTCGCGGCGGTCGGCTACATGCATCTACTCGGTCCTGATTCGGTGGTAGATCGCTTGGCCGGGCTTGGCTACACTGCCGAACGAATGACCTGTCTGACGCCGCAGAACCTAG
>JBBIJJ010000291.1:0-3847 GCA_037446035.1 Burkholderiales bacterium | reverse complement strand
CGCCGCCGATCGCGCACCTGGAGTTCAAGGCCGCGCTGCTGCTCGCGCTGCTGGTGCTGCTGGTCGGGGGCGCGGTCGTCTACGTGCTGTACGCGCGCGGCGCGTTCGAGCCGACGCAGCGACTCGTGCTGATCGCCGACGACTCCGAAGGCGTGCAGGTCGGCATGGACATGACGTTTTCGGGATTTCCGATCGGCCGCGTGCGCCGCATCGAGCTGGCCGACGACGGCTCCGCGCGCATCGTCATCGACGTGCCGGAAAAGGACGCGCACCGGCTGCGCACCTCGAGCGTGTTCACGCTGACGCGCGGGCTGGTGGGCAGCACGAGCATCAAGGCGTTCACCGGCATTCCGACCGATCCGCCGCTGCCCGACGGCGCCGAGCGCAAGGTGCTGGTCGGCGATGCGACCGCCGAGCTGCCGCGCCTGGTCGCCGAGACGCGCGAACTGGTGCGCAACATGACGGCGATCACCGCGCCGGACGCGCCGCTGGCGGCGAGCCTCGGCAACGTGCAGGCGGTGACCGAAAGGCTCAAGGGCCCGCGCGGCGCGCTCGGCGTGCTGCTGGGCAACGAGCGCGACGCGGCCAAGATCGTCGCCGCGCTCGACCGCACCAACGCGCTGCTGGCGCGCATGGACGGGCTCGTCGCCAAGACCGACGCGCAGGTCTTCGGTGCGGACGGGCTGCTGCGCGAGGCGCGCGCCACGATCGGGCAGTTGAACGCGACGCTCGCCGACGCCCGCGCGACGCTGCGCAAGGTCGACGCGGTGCTTGAGCAAGCGCAGGCCATCGCCGCCAGCACGCGGGTCGCGACGACCGATCTGGGCGCGCTGCGCGCGGAGATCGAGGTCAACCTGCGCAAGATCGAATCGCTGGTCGACGAGATCAACCGTCGCTGGCCGTTTGCGCGCGACACGGAGATCAAGCTGCCATGAGCGGATGCGCGCGCCGTTGGCTCGCCGTGGCCGCGCTGGCGCTGGCCGGCTGCGCGAGCGGCCCGCTCGCGCCCGACTGGCAAACCAACGCGAAGTCGGCGCTCGAGCGCGCGGTGGGCGCGTACCTGAAGGGCGAGGCGCGCGTCGCGCAGATCGAGTTCGACCGTGCCCGCCGCGAAGTCGCGCGCACCGGACGCGTCGATCTGGCGGCGCGCGTGGAACTCGCCGCCTGCGCCGCGCGGGTGGCGAGCCTGGCGTTCGATGCGTGCGATGGCTTCGAGGCGTTGCGCGCCGACGCCGCTGCCGCCGAGCGCGCCTACGCGGACTACCTTGCGGCGCGCGCGCAGCCGCAGGACGCGGCGCTGTTGCCGCCGCAGCATCGCGGCTTTGCCGCGAGCCTCGGCGGCGACGGCGCCGACGCCGCACTGCGCGCGATCGAAGATCCGCTCGCGCGGCTCGTTGCCGCCGGCGTGGTCTTGCGCGCGAACCGCGCTACGCCAACCACGATCGCGCTGGCGATCGAAACGGCCTCGGCGCAAGGCTGGCGGCGGCCGCTGCTCGCGTGGCTGAACGTGCAGCTCGCGCGCGCGGAAAAAGCGGGCGATCGCGCAGAGGCGGAACGGTTGCGCCGGCGCATCGGGCTGGTGCAGGGCGGGCAGTGAGCGATGGCGCCGCCGTCCTTGCGAAGCGAGCGACCGCATGGGTGAGGTCCTCGTCGGCACCGCGTCGTGGACCGACCCGACGCTGATCAAGTGCGGACGCTTCTATCCGCCGCAGGCGAAGACCGCGGAAGCCCGGTTGCAGTATTACGCGTCGCAGTTTCCGTTGGTCGAGATCGACAGCACGTACTACGCGCTGCCCGCCGAGCGCACCGCACGGCTGTGGGTCGAACGCACGCCGGCGGATTTCGTCTTCGACGCGAAGGCGTTTCGCCTGTTCACCGGGCATGCCGCGCAGCCGTCGGCGCTGCCCGCCGATCTGCGCCGGTTGCTGCCGCCGACGGACAAGGCCAACGTCTACTACCGCGACCTCGACGCGGAGATCCGCGCCGAGCTGTGGCGGCGCTTTCGCGCCGGCCTCGAGCCGCTGCGCCAGTCGGGCAAGCTCGGCGTCGTGCTGCTGCAGTTCGCGCCCTGGTTCGTGTTCGGCCGCGACAGTTTCGAGCACATCGTGCACTGCGCCGAGATGCTCGCGGGTTTCGGGCTCGCCGTCGAGTTCCGCAACAAGTCCTGGTTCGGCGAAGGCACGCGCGAGAAAACGATCGCTTTCGAGCGCGACCACGGGTTGGTTCACGTCGTCGTCGACGAGCCGCAGGGCTTCGCGTCGAGCGTTCCGCAGGTGTGGGAGGTCACGCGTGCCGATCTCGCGATCCTGCGCCTGCACGGACGCAATCGCGAGATGTGGACCAGGAAAGGGCTCGCGACTTCGGCCGAGCGGTTCAACTACCTGTACTCGACCGCGGAGCTGCAGGCGCTCGCGGCGAACGTGCGGGAACTTGCCGCGCGCGCCGGCCGCGTGCACGTGCTGTTCAACAACTGTCACGAGGACAAGGCGCAGCGCAACGCGGCGCAGTTTGGGCAGATCCTCGCGCAGGCGGGCGCCTGCCGATAGGAGGGCTGTTGCGGGTTGCCCGGTCTCGCGGCATCGCCGCCTAGCGAGTTGGCGTCGCCCTCGCGGGTGCCGGGTGGGTCATCCCGAGAAGTGCAGGGTTCTCGTGGCGAACTGGCCGCTACATGATGATGAGACGGCGCGGCGATTATCGCTTCCGTCATCCCGAGCAGCGCGAGGGATCTCGGCGTTGGAAGCCGCTGAGATTCCTCGCCTTTGGCTCGGAATGACAAGGCGTGGTTGGCTCGGAATGACCGAGGATGGTCGGCTCGATACCACGAAGGATGGTTGGCTCGAATCGACGAAGGATGATCGATTCGAAATCACGAAAGATGGTCGGCTCGGAACGGCGAGAGCGATCGGCTCGGAACGACGAGGGGTGCTCGGCTCCGATTGACGAGGGGCGATTGACCCGGAGTCGCGGCGAGTGACAGATGCGAAAGCCGAGCGGTGGTTGGCACGTGTCACGAGGATTCGTGCCTCTCAGAAGGAGTAAATCTTTCTGCTGCGCGGCCCGCTGGCGTCGTTGCGCGCTGCTCGGGCCTCGCCTATCTACTTGATATGTCTCGGCCCTGCGGCTGCGTGCGCCTAGCCAGCGGCCCGCTCGCGACGAAATCTTCACACCTTCTCAGTGATCCGGCAACGGCGGCAGCGGGCGCGGCTTGCGGTCTTCGCCGGTGGCCACGTACACGAGCGTGGCTTCGGTGACCTTGACCACTTCGGTCTGCAGCCGCATGCGCTCGGCGTAGACCTCGACCTCGACGGTGACCGAGGTGTTGCCGGTCTTGACGATGTGCGCGTAGAAGCTCAGCAGATCGCCGACGAACACCGGGTTCTTGAATAGAAAGCTCGTCACCGCGACGGTGGCCACGCGGCCGTTGGCCCGCCGCGCGGCGGGAATGGCACCAGCGACGTCGACGTGCGCCATGATCCAGCCGCCGAAGACGTCGCCGTGGATGTTGGCGTCGGCCGGCATCGGCATCACGCGCAGCACGGGCACCTGGTCTTTGGGCAGCGAGGCGGGTTCGGTCATGGTGAGGACTCGACGACTGCGACCGCCGATTATCGATCAGGCAACCGCACAGGACTCGACGCCGGCTGCTGCGACCGAACGGGATCGAGCGGCGCGGCTTTACCCGACCGTGTCTCTGCGCGAGCCGCCTCGCTCTTCCCGCCCATGTTGTCAACGCGAACGACGCAAGGGCTCGAAGCGCCGCACTGACGAACCGCAGTCATCCCGAGCGACGCGCCGGATCTCGACGCTGCGAGCGGCCGAGATTCCTCGCCTTCGGCTCGGAATGACG
>JBBIJJ010000290.1:0-3891 GCA_037446035.1 Burkholderiales bacterium | reverse complement strand
CACCGATCTCCGGTCGCAGCGAAGCCACACCCTCTTCCAGGATCTCCGCCACCCGGATGCGCGGGTTCAGCGACGCGAATGGATCCTGAAAGACGATCTGCGCCTGGCGGCGCGCCGCGCGCAGGGCATCTCCTTCCAACGCGTCGAGCCGCTGCCCTTCGAGCATCGCCTCGCCTTCGATGCGGGCTGCGCCGCGCAGCAATTGCAACAGCGCCTTGCCGGTGGTCGTCTTGCCGCAGCCGGATTCGCCGACCAAGGCGAGTGTGCGGCCGGCGGCCAGCGAAAACGAGATGCCGTCCACCGCCTTGACGTAGCCCGCCACGCGCTTGAGCAGACCGCTGCGGATCGGGAAGTGGACCTTGTAGTCGCGCACTTCGAGCAGCGGCGGCTTCGCTGCTGCTGGCGCCGGCGCCGCAGCCGGCAGCGACGGCGGCGGCGCCAGTACAACGACGTCGGCCGCGCCGTCCCGATACAGCAGGCAGCGCACGTCGTGCGCGGGGCGCGGCGCCACCAGCGCCGGCGGCGTGGAATGACAAGCGGCGAACGCTTTCGGGCAGCGGTCGACGAATCGGCAGCCGGCGAAGTCCTGATCGAGTCGCGGCACGGTGCCGGCAATGGCGGCCAGCGGCTGGCCGCGCTTGGCGGTGTCGGGCAACGCGGCCAGCAGCAGTTGCGCGTACGGGTGCAGCGGGCGGGCGAAGAATTCCGCCGTTTCCGCGACTTCGACGATCTGGCCGGCGTACATCAACGCGATGCGGTGCGCCATGGTCGCGACGATGCCCAGATCGTGCGTGATCAGCAGCAGCGCCATGCCCTGCTCGCGCTGCAACTGCCGCAGCAGATCGAGGATCTGCTTCTGGATCGTCACGTCCAGCGCCGTGGTCGGCTCATCCGCAATCACCACGTCCGGCTCGGCGGCCAAAGCGATCGCGATCATCACGCGCTGCTTCTGTCCGCCCGAAAGCTGAAACGGATAATCGTCGATGCGCCGCTCTGGCTCCGGCAGCCCCACGCGCGCCAGCCACTCGATGGCTTTCGCGCGAGCGGCCCGGCCGCGCAGCGCCGTATGGCGCTCGATCACTTCGACGATCTGCTCGCCAACCGGCATGACCGGATTCAGGCTCGTCGCGGGCTCCTGGAAGATGATGCTGACGCGCCCGCCGCGCACGTCGCGCATGCGCGATTCCGGCAACTGCACCAGGTCGATCGCGCGGCCCTCGGCGGCGAGCCGCACCGCACCGTGCTCGACGCGGCCGTTGTCGGGCAGCAGGCGCAGGATGGAAAGCGCGGTCATCGACTTGCCGCAGCCGGATTCGCCGACCAGCGCGAAGGTTTCGCCGCGCTCGATCGTGAGCGAAACGGCGTCGACCGCGCGCACGAGGCCGCTGTCGGTTTCGAGCACGGTGTGCAGTTTGTCGACCGTCAGCATCGCGGCGCCTCGCGAGTAGCCGCGCTTGCCTCACGCAGTCCGATGCGCCTAGACTGTGACATGTAACGACACCAGGAGATCGAGGATGTCATCGCCCGTTGCCGAGCGTGCGCGCAAACACCGCGCAGCACTGCGGGCCGCCGGCATGCGGCCGCTGCAGGTCTGGGTTCCTGACACGCGCCGCAAGTCGTTCGCCACGGCGTGCCGAAAGCAGGCGGCCATCGTCGCGCAGGCGGACCGCCGCGACAGCCAACTGCTCGATCTGCTTGACCGCGCGGCGGCCGACATCGACGGTTGGAAGCCGTGAGGCGCGGCGACTTCGTCACCGTTGCCCTGCAGGGCGATTTCGGCAAACCGAGACCCGCACTGGTTGTGCAGGCCAACCAGTTCGATCGCTTGGCGACGCTGACGGTGTTGCCCGTGACGAGCACGATCGTCAACGCGCCTTTGCTGCGCATTACCGTCGAGCCCAACGAACGCAACCGGCTTGCGCATCTCTCGCAGGTGATGATCGACAAAGTCATCACCGTCAGGCGCGACAAGGTCGGCGCCGCCTTCGGCTCCGCGGATGACGACTTGATGCTCGCCGTCAACCGTGCGCTGCTCGTGTTTCTGGGTATCGCGTAGCTTCATACCTTGTCGGCAGCCACCGCCGGCGGCTTATCGGTCATCGCGCGGGCACGCGCGACTTGGGGACGCCACCGCTTCGGCCGGAACACGCGGGCGCGCGGGTCGAACGCTTCGCGCACCGCGTCGGCGAACAGATTCGCGGCCAGCACCAGCGCCAGCATGAAGACGAAGGCCGAGGCCAGGTTCCACCACACGCCCGGGTCGCGCGCCATCTCGGAGCGCGCCAGGTTGATCATCGAACCGAAGCTCGACGAGGTCGGATCCACCCCGACGCCCACGTACGACAGCACCGCCTCGTATAGCACCAGCGCGGAAAAATCGAGCACGACGACGATCAGCACCAGGTGCATGACGTTGGGCAGCACGTGGCGCGCCATGATGCGCGCGTCGGACACGCCGAACGCGCGCGCCGCCTGCACGTAGTCCAGCTCGACGATCTTCATGGTCTCCGCGCGCAGCAGGCGCGCCAGCGTGGCCCAGCCGGTGACGCCAAGCACGATGCACAGCAGGAACAGGCGGAACTCGGCGCGCTCCAGCCCGGTCTCGAACCACTGCGGGTTGTTGTCGATCCACACCTGGATCAGCAGCACCAGCGCGGCGATCAGCAGCACCGGCGGAATCGACGACAGCACCGTGTACAGGTACTGGATCAGATCGTCGACCCAGCCCTTGAAGTAGCCGGCCAGGATGCCAAGGGCCACCGCCAGCGGCAGCGTGGCCACCGTGGACAGCGTGCCGATCACGACCGCGGTGCGGATGCTCTTCAGCGCCTGGTACAGCACGTCGTTGCCGGTGCGGTCGGTGCCGAACGGGTGATACCACGGCCACAGCGCCGCGATCCAGCCGATCGCCAGCGCCAGCAGCGTCAGCGTGATCAGGATCGCGCGCCAGGGCACGTCGGTGTGTCCGCGCGCGATCTGCCGCCATGAAGCCATCCAGCTCTGGCCGCGGCTGCGCGCGTGCAGCGCCCCCAGCAGCGCAGCCAGCGCCACGGCGACGAGCGCGCCGCCTGCCAGCCCGCGCACCGACTTCGCGACCAGATCCGGCACCCATTCGGTGGCCGGGTCCTGCAGATGCGCGCCGCCGAAGGCCAGGCGCGGAAACTGGCGCGTTTCCTTGCCGTCGACGATCACCGTCTCCTTCTGAAAGGACCGATACGCCAGCGGCGCGGAATACGTGCGTTCGCGCGCTTCGATCGCGTGCGCGAGCAGACCGTCGAGCACCGAATACGTGCGCGTCGCGTAGGCGGCCGGCGCGTCGGCCGCCGCGCCGGGCGCCGGCGGCAGCAGCGGCCGGTAGTGAATCGAATCCAGCAACGCGACTGCCAGAAACGCCGCCAGCACGACGGCGGAACTCATCGCCGCCGCGTCGCGCGCCACATGGCGCCAGGTTGCGCGCAGATTGGCGTTGCCGCGCACACGCCAGGCGTAGTACGCGCCCGCGGCCACGAACAGCCACACCGCCAGATCGGTCCAGATGAAAACGAGCTTGGGCATTGCGGTTCAGGGTGTCGCGCGGGTCCAACCCGCTTCGTCGATTCGAGTGGCCATCTCTGCGTCACTCCGAGTCGCTATCTCCGCGTCATTCCGAGCCGCTGTGCCTTACTTCATTCCGAGCCGCTTACTTCTTGTCATTCCGAGCCGCTTACTTCTTGTCATTCCGAGCCAGTGCCAACTTGTCATTCCGAGCCGAAGGCGAGGAATCTCAGCGCCGCGCCACGCCGAGATCCCTCGCCTGGCTCGGGATGACATCCCTTGGGTCATTCCGAGCCGTCCCGCTCTGTTCATTCCGAGCCGTCCCTTTCTCGTCATTCCGAGCCGTCCCTTTCTCGT
>JBBIJJ010000289.1:0-3898 GCA_037446035.1 Burkholderiales bacterium | reverse complement strand
CCGCTTGCAACGCCGAGATCCCTCGCGCCGCTCGGGATGACGGAATCGGCGCTCCCGCGGGCGAAACGAACTCGCAAGGTGGCGGCATCACGAGATTGCGCAATCCTCCATAGAATCCACCCGATGCGCGACCTGTACGACATCTCGCCGAGCGTGGCGCCGGGCTTTCCGGTCTTCCCGGGCGATACGCCGTTCGGCTTTCGCTGGACCTGGAAGCTCGGCCCGGGCTGTCCGGTCAACGTATCGGAGCTGACGATGTCGCCGCACACGGGCGCGCACGCCGACGCGCCGCTGCACTACGACGACAGCGGTGCGTCCATCGGCGAGGTGGCCCTCGAGCCTTATCTCGGCCCCTGCCGCGTGGTCCACGCGATCGGCGCAGGCAGCCTGGTCGAGCCGCGCCACGTCGAGCCCCGACTGCGCGCTGCGCCGCCGCGGGTGCTGCTGCGAACGTACGAGCGCGTGCCGGTCGGCACCTGGGATCCAGCCTTCACCGCGGTCGCACCGGCGACGATCGACCTGCTGCACGCGCACGGCGTGAAGCTCGTCGGCATCGACACCCCATCGCTCGACCCGGAGACGAGCAAGACGCTCGCGAGCCATCAGCGGGTGCGCGCCAACGGCATGGCGGTGCTCGAAGGCATCGTGCTCGACGCGGTGCCCGAAGGCGATTACGAGCTGATCGCGCTGCCGCTGAAGTGGAAGGGGCTCGACGCTTCGCCGGTGCGCGCGGTGCTACGCGCGTTCTAGCCTTGGCCACAGGGTGAAGGATCGATTTCAATACGGGAACACAGAGAGCGCGGAGAACTGCCCGAGGTCGCGCTCGGCGTTCCCGCGGTCGCGGCGATGGAAACCATGATTCCGACGAGGCAAGACTGCATCGCGCGCGACGCCGCCGACCCGCTGGCGCCGCATCGCAATGCGTTCGCTTTGCCGGACGGCGTGATCTATCTGGACGGCAACTCGCTCGGTCCGTTGCCGCGCGCCACACCGGCGCGTCTGCGTGAAGTGGCCGAGCGCGAGTGGGGCGAAGGCTTGATCCGCTCGTGGAACACGGCCGGCTGGATCGACGCACCGCGGCGCGTCGGCGCCAAGATCGCACGGCTGGTCGGTGCCGGGCCCGACGAGTTGATCTGCGCCGATTCGACTTCGATCAACCTGTTCAAGGTGCTCGCCGCCGCCCTCGCGCTGCAGGCCGCGCGCCCGCAGGTATCGACGAACGCGCGGCGCGTGATCCTGTCCGAACGCGGCAACTTCCCGACCGATCTGTATGTCGCACAGGGGCTGGCGCGCCTGCTCGGCGATCGCTACGAGCTGAAGCTCGTCGAGTTTGGCGACGTCGCCGCAGCGATCGACGAGCGCGTGGCCGTGCTGTTGCTGACGCACGTGAACTACCGCAGCGGCGCAATGCACGACATGGCCGCGCTCACCCGGCGCGCGCACGACGCGGGCGCGCTGGCGATCTGGGACCTCGCACACTCGGCCGGCGCGGTTCCGGTCGATCTGAACGCGGCGGACGCCGACTTTGCGGTGGGCTGCGGCTACAAGTACCTCAACGGCGGCCCCGGTGCGCCGGCGTTCGTCTTCGTCGCCAGGCGCCACCTCGCCGCGCTCGCCGACGAGCGATTCGCGCAGCCGCTGGCGGGCTGGATCGGCCATCGCGCGCCGTTCGAGTTCGCTCCGGCCTACGCGCCGGCGCCGGGAATCGATCGCTTCGCGGTCGGCACGCCATCGATCCTTGCGCTCGCCGCGCTCGACTGCGGCGTAGACACCGTGCTCGCCGCGGGCGTCGACGCGCTACGCGCCAAGTCCGTCGCGCTGACCGAGCTGTTCATCACGCTGGTCGAGCAGCGCTGCGCCGGACACGGACTGGCGCTCGTCACGCCGCGCGAAGCGCGGGCGCGCGGCAGCCAGGTTTCGTTCGCGCACGAGCACGCGTGGCCCATCATGCAGACGCTCATCGCCCACCCCGGGCGCAGCGTGATCGGCGACTTTCGCGCGCCCGACCTCCTGCGTTTCGGCTTCGCGCCGCTGTACGTGCGTTTCGTCGACGTCTGGGATGCCGTCGAAGCGCTGCGCGAGGTCCTCGCCACGCGCGCGTGGGACCGGCCCGAGTTCAAGCAGCGCAAGACGGTCACATGAGCAAATCCGTCACGCAGACACGGACAACACCGAGAAAAGCGGTTCGTCTTTCTCCGTGGTCTCGGTGTCTCGGTGGTTTGCCCGGATTCCCCATCAAAGAGACACAGAGGCACAGAAAAAGGAGAAAAAAACAAGTCTTTGCTCGCATTCCCCGATTGATGTGCCGGGTGAGCCAGCCCGTTCGCACAACGGTTTGCTTAACCTTCTCTGTGTCTCCGTGGTTCAAATGAGGTTTTCAGGATCAATCGGACATCTTCCACCCAGCGATGACGAACCCCCAACGCGCCACCCCACCCGACCCCGCCGACTTCGGCGCGCGGGTCGACTACGCCGGCAGCATGACCTACGGCGACTATCTGCAGCTCGACGCGATCCTGTCGGCGCAGCGGCCGCTGTCGCCGGATCCGAACGAATGGCTGTTCATCATCCAGCACCAGACGAGCGAGCTGTGGATGAAGCTGATGCTGATCGAGCTGGCCGGCGCGCGCGCAGCGATCCGCGCCGACCAGCTTGCGCCTGCCTTCAAGATGCTCGCGCGGGTGTCGCGCATCATGGAGCAGCTCGTGCACGCGTGGGACGTGCTGACGACGCTGACGCCGTCCGAGTACAGCGCGATTCGGCCGTTTCTCGGCTCCAGTTCGGGCTTTCAGTCGTGGCAGTACCGCCAGATCGAGTTCCTGCTGGGCAACAAGAACGCCGCGCTCCTCAAGCCGCACGCACATCGCGCCGATATCCATGCTGAGCTGGAGCGGGCGCTGGCCGAGCCGTCTCTGTACGACGAGGCGATCCGGTTGCTCGCGCGCAGCGGCTTCGCGATCGATGCCGCGGTGTTCGAGCGCGACCTGCGCGAGCCGCACGCGTTCTCGGCGTCGGTCGAACAAGCCTGGCTCGCGGTCTACCGCGCTCCACGCGAGCACTGGGCGCTGTACGAGCTGGCCGAGGAGCTGGTCGATCTGGAGGACGCGTTCCGCCAGTGGCGCTTCCGCCACGTGACGACGGTCGAGCGCATCATCGGCTTCAAGCGCGGCACCGGCGGCACCAGCGGCGTGGCGTACCTGCGGCGCATGCTCGACGTGGTGCTGTTTCCGGAGCTGTGGAAGGTGAGGACGGATCTTTGAGGATTGCGGGGAGGCGACGATGACGTTCATCAAGCCCTACATCATTCGGCTGTCGCACTGCGACCCGACCGGATACGTGTTCTATCCGCACTACTTCCACATCTTCAATGCGCTCGTCGAGGACTGGTTCTACGAGGCGATCGAGGTCCCTTTCGACAGCTTCCTGATGGAGCGCGGACTCGCGCTGCCCACGGTCAAGCTGGAGACGACCTTTCTCGCACCGACCAGGATGGGCGAGACGGTCGACTTCTGGCTGACGGTCTCGCACCTCGGCCGCTCGTCGATCCGCTTCACGATGGGCGTCAGCAGGGACGGCGAGGACCGCGTGAAGATGAACCGCGTCGCCGTCTGTGTCAGCCAGAAGTCGCACCGCCCGATCGAGTTCCCGGCCGACGTTCGCGAGAAGGTGCTGGAATTCATGCGCGGGTAGTGCTGCGGTCGCCGGAGCCACTCAGCCGGATATCTCGCCTTGCGAGGGCGGCTTCTACGCCCCGTCTCATGACCTGCGACGGGCGCTTGCGCCGTGCAAGACAAGGTGCGCTTTGCACGGGCGGCTTGCGCAGTTCATCCGGCAATCGAGCCTGACGGCAGCCAACCTCGCCCGCGCCGGCGGCGGGCAACGATGAGTCCGCGCCGCG
>JBBIJJ010000288.1:0-3950 GCA_037446035.1 Burkholderiales bacterium | reverse complement strand
GTCATCCCGAACCGCGGGTGAGGGATCTCGGGCGGTCGGGCGCTGGGATCCCTCGCGCTGACGCTCGGGATGACGCGGCTGTCCAAGCGCGCGTTGCGCGCTCGGACAGCCGCGTCACTTGCTCAACTGCCGCATTGCGCGGGTGAGGCCCTCGAGGGTCAGCGGGAACATGCGGCCGCCGACGAGCTGGTTGACCAGCGCGATCGACTGGCGGTACTGCCATAGGCCCTCGGGCTCGGGGTTGATCCAGACGTGTTTCGGAAAGTGGTGCGTGAAGCGCTGCAGCCAGACGGCGCCGGCCTCGGCGTTGTTGTGCTCGACGCTGCCGCCCGGCTGCAGGATCTCGTACGGGCTCATCGTCGCGTCGCCGACGAAGATCAGCTTGTAGTCCGGGTTGTACTTGCGCAGCACGTCCCAGGTGTCGAACTTCTCGGCGAAACGGCGGCGATTGTTGCGCCACAGGTATTCGTAGACGCAGTTGTGGAAGTAGTAGAACTCCAGGTGCTTGAACTCGGCCTTGGTCGCCGAAAACAGCTCCTCGACGCGCTTGATGTGCTCGTCCATCGTGCCGCCGACGTCGAGCAGCATCAGCACCTTGACGGCGTTGTGCCGTTCCGGGACGAGCTTCAGGTCGAGCCAGCCCGCGTTCTTCGCGGTCGACTCGATCGTGTCGTGCATGTCGAGTTCGAGGTCGGCTCCCTCGCGCGCGAAGCGGCGCAGCCTGCGCAGCGCGACCTTAATGTTGCGCGTGCCGATCTCGACCTGGTCGTCGTAATCGCGCCAGGCGCGCGCCTCCCACACCTTGACCGCGCTCTTGCCGCCGGCGGAGGGCCCGCCGACGCGGATGCCTTCCGGATGCGCACCGCCCGCGCCGAACGGCGACGTGCCGCCCGTGCCGATCCACTTGTTGCCGCCGTGGTGCGCGCCATCCTGTTCCTCCAGGCGTTTGCGGAACTCCTCCATCAGTTTGTCGAAGCCGAGCTTCTCCAGCTTCGCCCGCTCCTCCGGCGAGAAGGATCGCTCCAGCAACTGCCTGAACCACTCGTCGGGGATCTCTTTGGTGATGCCGAGCGTCGTCTGCACGCCTTTGAAGAATTCGCCGAATGCGCGGTCGAACTTGTCGTAGTGCGCCTCGTCCTTGACGAGTGCCGCGCGCGCCAGAAAATAGAAGTCGTCGATCGACGGGCGAATCACGTCGCGCTGAAGCGCCTCGAGCAGCGTCAGCAGCTCCTTGATCGACACCGGCAGCCGCGCGGCGCGCAGGTGGTAGAAGAAGTTGATCAGCATGACGCGAGATTACGCCTGCCAGCGCGGATCGCCACGTTGACCCGGATGCGAAAGCGTACTGCCCTCGCCTCGCGGTAGCGCGTCGTCGATGCGCAACCACGGCAGCCGATCGGCGTGACAGATGTGCACGACCGGCTCGATTTCGGCGGCGCGGTCGATCGTGCCGTGGTGTACCGACACCCGGTGCCAGCGCGCCGGGTCGATGCTCTCGGTCCACATCAGCGTGCCGCACTGGTCGCAGAACGCGCGCTGGAATTCAGTCGATGTAACGACGAGACGCGGCGAACCCTGCAGCACGCGAAACGCCGCGCGCGGCGCATTGACCCAGGCGATCACCGGCGCGCCCGACGTGCGGCGGCAGATCGAACAGTGGCAGTAGCCGCAGTCGAAGACGTCGGCGAACGCATAGCGAGCCGCGCCGCAGAGAGAGCCGCCTTCGTAGGTGCCGCGGTAGAGCATGCGCGCCTCACCGGTGGCGCGCCAGCCGCAGCTCGAGATGGCGCTTCACGTCGGACCATTCGTTGGCGAGGATGCTGTACATCACGGTGTCGCGCGCCGTGCCGTCGCGGCGTGCCTGGTGGTGACGCAGCACGCCGTCCTTCTTCGCTCCGAGCGCTTCGATCGCCGATTGCGAGGCGAAATTGAAGTTATCGGTGCGAAAGCCCACGACCATGCAGCCGAGCGTCTCGAACGCGTGCGCGAGCAGCAGCAGCTTGCAGGCGGTGTTGACGTGCGTCTTCTGGCAGCGCCGCGCGTACCAGGTGTAGCCGATCTCGACACGGTCGATCGCCGGCACGATGTCGTGATAGCGCGTCGAACCGACGATCGTGTCCGTCGCCAGGTCACGCACCGCCCACGGCAGCATGTGGCCGGCGTCCTGCCCAACGAGTGCGGCCGAGATGTAGGCATGCGTCTGTTCTGGTGCGGGCACCGACGTAAACCACAGCTGCCACAGCTCGCCGTCGGTCGCCGCAGCGAGCAGTCCGTCGTGATGCTCGCGCGCCAGCGGCTCCAGGCGCACGCCGTGGCCTTCGAGCGTGATCGGTTCTGGCGTGTTCATGTCAGCAACGAAGCAATTCTTCGGCGTTGCTCGCCCTCGTGACGCGTGCCAACCGCCAGGAGTCCGCATCCACGTGAGGTGGTCACTCCAAGCCGGTCGCGCCTCGTCATTCCGAGCCAACCACAACCCTTGTCATTTCGAGCCAACCAAAACCCTTTTCATTGCGAGCCAAAGGCGAGGAATGCCTCTTGCTCGCATCGCCGAGATCCCTCGCGTTGCTCGGGATGACGGAAGGGATGATTGGCGGGCCGTCTTACGTAGCGGCCAGTTCGCCGCGAGATTCCTCGCGTTGCTCGGGACGACGGAACCGATGCCTGCGACGGCAAAGCAAACCTGCAGGGTGGCGGTGTCGCGCGTCGGGCAATCGTCAATCGGCGCCGGCCGCCGCCGGGGGCGACGAGCGCCGACCGGGCGTTGACCGGCAGAGCGAGTGCGGCGAAGCGCCGTCTGCGTCGAACGGGAGCGCAGGTCGCGGCGGCCGGGATCGCGTTTCATCGCGAGACCTCGCACCCGGTCCGCAATCTACCGGTTGTGGCGCGCCATGAATACGAGTCGTTCGAACAGGTGCATGTCCTGTTCGTTTTTCAGCAGCGCGCCCGCCAGCGGCGGCACGAACAGCTTGTCGTCCTTCGAGCGCAGCGCCTCGGGCGGGATCTGCTCGGCGACCAGCAGCTTCAGCCAGTCGAGCAGCTCCGACGTCGACGGTTTCTTTTTCAGCCCCGGCAGCTCGCGGATCGCGAAGAAGGTCGCCAGCGCGTTGGCGAGCAGCTCGCGCCGCAGCCCGGGGAAGTGCACGTCGACGATCGCCTGCATCGTCTCCTTGTCGGGAAAGCGGATGTAGTGGAAGAAGCAGCGGCGCAGGAACGCGTCGGGCAGCTCTTTCTCGTTGTTCGACGTGATCACCACCAGCGGGCGGTGCTTGGCGCGGATCGTCTGGCGCGTCTCGTAGACGTAGAACTCCATGCGGTCGAGTTCGCGCAGCAGATCGTTCGGGAATTCGATGTCGGCCTTGTCGATCTCGTCGATCAGCAGCACGCTCGGGCGATCCTGCTCGAACGCCTGCCACAGCACGCCGCGCACGATGTAATTGGCGATGTCGTGCACGCGGTCGTCGCCGAGCTGCGAATCGCGCAGCCGGCTCACGGCGTCGTATTCGTACAGCCCCTGCTGCGCCTTGGTCGTGCTCTTGATGTGCCACGCGAGCAGCGGCATGTCGAGCGCGCGGGCGACCTCTTCGGCCAGCATCGTCTTGCCCGTGCCCGGTTCACCCTTGATCAGCAGCGGCCGCTGCAACGTGAGAGCGGCGTTGACCGCGAGCTTCAGATCGTCGGTGGCGACGTAGGTATCCGTCCCGGCAAAGCGGGCGGGCGGGTTCGCGATCGGCATCGGGATTTGCTTGGCGGGTCGGCGGAGAGCGCCCAGTATAAGCAGCGCGCCCCGATCGCCGCAGCGTTGGACGCGCGCGCAAGCGCTCCGCTAGCCCGGATATTTCAGTGCGCCGTGAAAAGGCGCTGTCTTCCAGTGGGTGCGAATGCCACCCGGCAACTGTCGCTCCAGCCGGAAGCAATCGGAGCAATCGTGGAGGCAACGAAGCGATTGAAGC